>CAMCHD010000046.1 GCA_945874545.1 Akkermansia muciniphila
CGCCCTCCGCTCTTGGGTCAACCGCCGCCGACCTTTGCGGTCCCGCGGCTGCTCGTCTCCCATTACAACCTCCGTCTCGGCTTGTTTCATCCCCCGAGACTACCAACTCCGTCTTCACTCGCCTACGAGGCACCCGGCCGACCGCTTACCAAAGTTCGGGCCAGCGGTGTGAAGGTTCTCCTGCAACCGAGCTTCGGAGGAGCGGCGGCATTCCTGCCGCCGAGGCTGGGGCGGCCTGCCCCGGCTGGACCTGATTTTTTAGGTCGGCGGCAGGAATGCCGCCGCTCCGGCTGAGGGAGCCGAACGCTTGTCGGAGCGGCGACGCCCTCGTGGCCGAGCGTCGCCGACCAGACTCGGCGACGGGGACGTCGCTGCTCCGCGCCAAAGGTGCAACTAGGTTGTCTTCAACTCGTCGGGCTGGGGCATAGCCCCGCTACGAGTCGGTCGGGTCGCAGCGAGTGAGTTTCTACGGGTTGGGCCGGAGGGAGAGCGAGTAGCGTTCGCCCGCAGTCGTATTAAAAGTGATCCGGTTGTCGGTCGCTTTGACCACGGCGATGGCGGCACCGCGAGCGTTCACTACACGGGCATCGCCGATGCCTGGATACTCAAGGCGGCATTCGCCGCCCCGGCGCGACGTGACCGCGAGCGTGGTCGCACGGCCGGCTTTCCACTGCGCGTCTAATACGAAATTACCGCGCGCGACCAAGCCCTTGTATTCCCCTGTTTCCCACGCTGACGGCAGAGCGGGCAAGGGCCGAATCCATTCCTCGTGGCTCTGGAGCAGCATCTCCGCCACGCCGGCCATCGCGCCAAGATTGGCGTCGATTTGAAAGGGTGGATGCAAGGTCCAGAGGTTGGGAGTGGTTCTTTCGCTGATCAATAAAGCGAGCAGTCCGCGTGCTTTATCTCCTTCGCCAAGGCGGGCGCGGCAGTTCATACGATGCACGATGGCCCAGCCGGTGGTGCGGTCTCCCCGCAAGTCCAGGGTTTTGCTCGCGGCGGCCACCCACTCGGGCCGCGTCGTATTGATAAGCGTGCCCGGATAGAGAGCGCACAAATGGGAAATATGACGATGCTTGGGATCGCCAATTTCACTATACGCGTTCTCCTCGCGGTATTCCTTGATTTGCCCGGAGGTGCCGATCAGGACGGGGTCGAGTTTCTTCATTTGTGCCTTCATGGTGCCGAGAAAGGCGTCCTCCTTGCCGAGCTCTTTGGCGAGCAGCAGGGTATCGTTAAAGTTCTCCCAGACAAAGCCTTGATCGAAAGTGCATCCGATTGTTTCATAATGACCTATCCCGATAATTTTACCGGGCTTGCCGACGACTTGGGCCGGTTTGGCCAGATTTTCGGGGGAGGCAGACGGTTCGACCAACAACAAGTCGCCATGTGGGACAAGCGTACTGGAATAAAAGCGGCTGAGTGAAACCATAGCGGGATACGCAACTTCCTCGAGAAATGTCCGGTCCTTCGTAAATAGATAATAATCCATCAAAAGTTTCGACGTAAATCCGCCCGTCCCGGGACCGGAGTGACCGCCTGGGCTTCCGACCCTATAGGCACTTGCTCCCGTGCCGATGATCCAGCCGTTGTCGTTTTCGTCAGTGACTTGGGAAGGGTTGCGCTGTTTTACCATAGCCCGCGCCTGTTCCTTCGCCTTGGGCAGGTAGGCTTTGAAGTAGGCGATGTAGGCCTCAAAAGTCTCGGCGAGGTTGGCGTTAAATGCCCCCCAGTAATTCATCTGCACGTTGATATTATGCCAATAGCCACCGGACCAGGGCGTGACTTCGTATTGGCTCCACGCACCCTGTAGGTTGGCGGGAAGCGTGGTCTCGCGGGAGCTGGCGATGAGCAGGTAACGCCCATATTGGAAGAGGAGCTCCTCCAGCCATGTGTTTTGTTCGCCGCCTTGGTAGGCCGCAAGCAAAGCGGAGGTTGGCAGGGGGGACGGGCGGGAATTCAGATTGACGGCGACACGGCTGAAGAGGTTTTGATAATCTTTAAGATGATCCGCCTTCAGCGCGGCATAGTCCTTTTGGGCGGCGCGGCGGATTATATGGGAAACCTCTTCGTGAGGAAATAGGGTTGGATCCAGCTTCTTGGTGGCCTCGTTTAAGAATACTTGCGGGCCGAGGCGGTAGTTGGTCCCGGTGGATATAAGGAGGGTCACGCTGTTTGCTTTCGTGACCGTGATGCCTTCTGCATCGTGGACTAAAGTGCCGCCCTCGTTCAAAACTTTAACCTGCCCTTCATAGTGAGTGCCAAAATAGGCCATCGTGCCCGAAGCCGTGATCAGGTCGTTCTCAACCAATACCTTGGCCGTGCGTCGGTCGTTTGGCTTTTGGGCTTCGGTGTAGGGAATCTGGAGACGAATTTTGAAGGAGAGCGCACCGGACTGGTTGGCGGCCAAGCGGATCACGAGCGCTTTGTCAGGATAGCTGGCGAAGTATTCTCGCGAGTAATGTACGCCACCCGAGTCGTAGCGCACGCTGGCGATGGCGGTGTTGAGATTGAGTGAGCGCCGGTAGTTCTGAAATTCGCCGTGATTGAAGTCGAGATAGAGCTCGGCGAAATTGGTCACCCCGCCTCCTTTTGGAAAAGGCCCCTCGACGTGAAGCGTTTTGTCGGTGAGTTGGACCCGTTCGGTATCGGTTCGGCCAAAGAGAGATGCCCCGAGGTAGCCGTTGCCCACGGGGTAGGAATAATACTCCCAATCTTTATCATAGGGATAACCTCGGTGTTGTATCTGATTGTAATCGGCGCCGCGATTTGGCGCTGGTTCCTGCTCCCAGATTTCATAAATCGTCGCTGAGTCGGGCGTTTTTTCCGCCACTTGGTTGGGTAATTTTTCATGTCGTTTCTGGGCGACAGCGGCCGGGACAGCGAGAAGAAGGCAGGCGCACAGAATAAGGAATCGTGCGGCCAAGGGATGGAGGGTGGTTGGAGTGAACACGGGACAATAGTAAAATGAGCGCTGTAGATTGAAATGACAGATTGAGGTTGGTGCGGTCACGGTGTGACTGGCATGGGGGTAAGATGGCGTGGCCACATAGATTGCTATTAATCGGGGTGAAAGTTTTGGCAGCCCATTGCAAGGCGCGGCATTCGCGAGCGAAGGCCCTACAACTGCCGTTACTTTCGCAACGATTTATATCGTTAATAATTTTTGATCAGTGGGATACGTTCTTTTACACGAGCAGGCTTCGTATTGATTTGCCCGGCATGGCGCTCAGCGGGCGATTTCCATGAGGATAAAGTCGTCGAAGTCCGCGACCACTTGGTCGGCGGTGAAAGAGTGTATCCAAATCCGCACGAAGGCGGATTGGCGAAGGGCATCCGCCTCCAACGAATACTGGCGAAAGTCCGCATCCTCTGCGGGGATCACTTTTTTGATTTCGGTTTTATTCTTTTCGGACGTGAGTTCTCGCTTCTTCGCATCGTAGAGGCGCAGGTAAACCGCGATGCCGTGACCTTGGTTGATTCTTGCCCACCAGCCCAGATAATAGCGGGCGTCGGGTCGCACGGGTATAAAATCGCTCAGCACGCTGGAGCCGCGCGTGGAGTCCGCGTCTTTGACCCGTAAACCATAACCGCCGCTCTTCGCCGCGTGCGGGGAGGGTTGACTCATTCCATTGTCGCGCTCGTAATCCCACCCGTTGAGGCCGAGTTCAAAGTCAGGATTAGCGATCGCCAGCCACGTGAACCCCGACCAAGGGCGCCAGCCGGAATCGATCTCGTCGGCGGACATGTTCAATACGGGGGCGGTGAGAGTTGATTCGTCGCTGATGAGCTCAATGGAAACATCATCCACCAAAATAGTCCCTCGCATTCTCCAAACTAAAATATTAAGAGTCATTATAGACGCCGAAGGGGGAACCTCGATCACCGCGTTGATTTCCGTCCACTCAATGGGCAGGGAGGGAATGGCCATCGGCTTGCCTACGACGGTGGACACCGAACCGAGGGGGCCGATGTGGAGAGGCGGGATGCTCGCGTCCGCTTTTGATGGCGGCTCGAAATTGGTGCGGAGGATGAGACCGGGGGAGTCACGATCAAGTTGGGCACCCGGCTCTGCACGGTAAACCGCCTTGACCCGGAACCTCATGCCTGGAGCGACCGGTATGCGGGTTTGGGAACTGAAAGAAAAACGTGTGACGGACGTGCAGGAGAGCCGGGCAACGCGTGAACCTCGGAGGGTGGCGTCGTTGACAATTTCGACCTTTGCGCCGGAGTTTTCATAGCCCGGCGGGGTGAACAGCGACCACCGCTCCGGTCCGAGTTCGAAACCAGGATTTTGCACCAAGTTCTGCGCCGGGAGGCGCAGAACCGCGCACAAGAATAACACTGAGGACAGAACGGCGATACGCATGGGGATGTTGGGGGTAAAAGGACTCTGATACAGCAAGGCACCCTCGATGTATGCGGTGGGTAGAGATGGAGCGTCGGCCGTCCTCGGCTGAGGACGGCCGACGCGTTGCCCGGTTTTTGAGGCTCAATTTGGCCCGGAACGATAACTCTACACTTCTTACAAGGCTTATAATGGCCAGGGAGGGCCAATGTTACGCGTCAGCTTAGACAGCGCGGCGGCGGCGACGTAAACTGACGATAGCGGCGGTAAGACCAGAAGTTAACAATGCGAACGAGGAAGGCTCCGGAATCGCGGATATATTCAACAGATTGGTGGCGTTCTCGAATTCAATATTAAACCCACCGCTTGTCAGTGTATAGCCCGTGCCGGTGCTGCTCATCTGCATGCCGTTGTAGAAGCTGGCACCAAACGATCCGGAGAATCCAGCACCGGCGCTAAGTCCATAGCTACCAACCATGACATTGCTCAGGTTGAGGAATAAGGTGGCGTTGTTTTTCACCAAGCCGGAACCGGCGTCGGCCGTGAGCGCGATGCCGGAGAAGCCGTCGGAAAGATCGCCGACGACGGTGATTGAGGAGGCGGGGGTAAACGAACTACCGGCAGAGGAGGTGGTCAACGCGGCACCCTCGTGAAGGGTGAGGTTGCGATTGATCACGCCACCATTGGCATTCTCCAGCGTAGCAGAACCGAATACCGTGATGGAGGCAGTGTTAGCGAGGGAACCTCCGGACGCGATCAGCAGTTTGCCGGCCTCGACGGTGGTCGCGCCGGTGTAGGTGCTGATTCCTTCGAGCGTCGCGTTGCCCGTGCTGGTGTTGTTAACGACGATGCCGCCCGTGCCGCTGATCACGCTTTTGGCGATGACGCTGCCTGAGGAGGTGGAACGGAGGGTAAGCGTGTTTGCGCCGAGGTTCACGGTGGCGCCCGTTTGCAGGGTGAAAGAGCCTGCGCTGGCCGTGTCCACGGTGAGGTCGCCGTTCATGGTGATCGGGCCGCTCCATTGCCCGGAGGTGCTGGAGTTAGTGCCCAAAATCCGGGTGGTCGCAGCTCCGGAGGTTTGTGCGACCACCTCGAGGGGAGAGGAGGGGTTCGTGGCCCCGTTAATCACACCCACCTTCACAGTGCTCCCGCTGTTTGCTGCGGCTCCCAAGAACACGGTGGAGTTGTTGGCCGAGCCGCCACTCCGGATGTTGAGCGTTCCGGCCTCGACCGCGATGCCGCCGCTGAAGGTGTTTGCCGCCGTGGACAGGCTTAGGACGCCGGAACCGGTTTTTGTGATGCCATAGGCGTTGCCGCCGTCGCTGATGATACTGGAGACGATGAGCTCGGCCACGCGGGTGCCGTTGTTGGTGACCGACCAAGTCTGGTTGCCGCCGAGGATCAGGCTGCTCTCGCTGATCGTATGGATGCGGGCATTGACGGTCGGCAGGGTGACCGTGATTCCGTCGGTGCCGACGGTGAGGCTTCCGGCACCGTCGGCGATGGCAAAGTTGCCATTCCGGTTAATGGTGATCCCGGTGAAGCTGGCATCGACATTGATCGTCGCGGTCGAACCGCCCGTGCCGAAGGTGGCGCCTGTGGTGCCGTCGAGGGCATTCACGACGCCGCCACTAAGCCCGTCCCAGTTAGTGTTAAGGTTGATGTTCGTGTTGCTGGTGCCGCCGCCATCCCAGATGGTTCCGGCGAAAACAGAGGAGGTGGTGCCGAACGCGAGGGCGGCGGTAAGGGCGAGGGCGAGGCGGGAGGGCGGGGATATGGTCTTCATATGATTTTATTGGTGGGGTGGTAGGTGCGAGAGAAAGCTGGCTGACGGGAAGGACGGCGGGTGCGTTGATGGGTTGTTGATGGGCCGTTTTCGTAGCGGCGGGGGATTTGCCGGACTGAAGGTGGAGGGTCGGAAATGAGCACCAGATCGACAAACCGGGGCGACGAAAACGAGAGAAGGGTAAACGGTTGGGAACGTGAATAGGCTAAGGGCTCGAAAACAAGACACGCGTTGGTTACACTGTTATCTGGGTCTATTGTTCTTCAAAGAACTATATCGCCACCCAAGTCGTATGCTTACAGCTATCCCCCAGGGAGATAACCCGGCGGGGGTGGCTTATCGCTGGAGCCATCAGTTTCCGGATACGATGCTCCAGTTGCTGAGGTAGCTAAACGCCGGGGCGCTGGACGCGGCGGGCGGGTTTTCACCGGATTTCAGAGGCACAAACCAGACCACCAGGTCGGTGGTCGTGAACCCGGTCAGCTTGATGGTGAGCTTTCGGAAGGAACTGTTGTTGGCGTTGTCCTCGGGGTTGGGAGACGAAAGGAGAGGCGCGGCGGGGAGATCCCGCCACGTCCCGTTTCCGCCGATGATGCGCCCCCAAAGACGATTGTTTCCGCGATGGAGTATGACTTCCTTTTTGTCGGCGCTGATGGTCACGGTGGTCCCCGAGACTTTGTAGTGCGCATTCCACCACAACTCGCTGGTGGACGAGGTGCGCACCTCGTCCTGGATCAGGACATGCTTGCGATTATTCAACAGCTGGATGCCGCGCCATACGCGGGTGACTCTGGGTGAGCCGCCTTCGCTGCCCGGCATATTGTCGGTCAAATCCCAGACCGCGAAACTGCGGCCGCCAACGGCGTCCGACTGGTAGTTGATCAGCGGGGCGGGCAAGGCGTTCCAAATTCGGTCCGGATTGGCGTTGGGATTCACCACCAGGCAGTTATGACCTTCGGCCCGATTGCGATAGTAGTCCCAACGATCAATCCCGTCGGGATTCGGAGTGGTGGTGAGCCAACCGGGCAGGTAGTAGCCCTCGCTGGTGAGATCCTCGAACCATTTTTGGCCGAGGGCAAAAAGCTGGAAGGTGCCGCTCTGGAGCATGCCGTGGGAACTGTAGGTGCCGCCCATGCCCCCGACGAAGGTCGCGCCGGAATCGGTCCAGTTTTCCCGCAGGGTGACGACCTCTTGGAAATTGCTCGGGCCGACCGGACTGTCCGCCGGCCCGCTGAAGGCGGTGTCGGGGCTGAGCCCGGCGGCGGCGGGCGAAAGCGTGGTTTCCGGAACGTGGAGGGCGTTGAGCGGGCTGTTCCCGACCCGTCGGCTGAAATCGAAGGCTTCGGGCGCATCGTAACGCCGGGCCCACCAATTGGCCCAGCCGCCGGCTGCCTCGCTCGCGGTCCCGACATCCGAAAAGGTGAAGCGCTGGTAGAGGAGGTTGCCCGCGATGGTGAGCGGCTCGCGGGCGGTGGTGTGGAGGCCGGTGGTCCGACTCAGGTCGAAGGTGCTTCCGAGAGATGTTTCCAATGCCGGCATCGCCTGGCCCAAGGCCCATTTGGTGAAAATACCGTATCCGGTGCCCTCATACCACGCTCCCGCGTTGGGAGCCCAGCCGTCGAGTTTGAGCCGCAGCCGTTGAGTGGCGGTCGCGAGGCTGGACTCCGCGATGGGCTCGTCCTCCGTGCCGACGGCGAGGGCGGCCAGCAGGTGGCCAGAGTTGATGATAACCGCGAGGTTGTTGGTGTATTTGTCGGTCCATCCCCCCGCAAGGCCCTTGTTGACCATGCAGTCGATCATCGCCGCCTTTTGGGTCGGGCTCCAATAGGGATGGAGCCAATCGTAGCCGGTTGCGACCGCCATATTTTCCACGCCCTTCCAAGGCTTCCAGTCGCCATTTGCCCAGTCGCCATGGTTAATCACATGCTGAATGTTCGTCCAAGCGCTTCCCGCGTAGTCGTCATTCCCGGTCAGCCACCAGGCAAGCGCGAGGCGCTGGATGCGATTCACGGCCGCCCGCCCCGTGACCATTGTGGTCGAGCCCATTTCGGCATCGGCGGCCGACTTGATGGCGTTGGCACGATTCTGGGCGGCGCTTGGCGTCGAGCTGAGATACGCCGCCTTGAGCCAGAGCAGGCGTTCCCGTGAGATGCCGAGGCGAGGGTGTTCGGTGGCGAGGGTGTCGAAAAGCTGGGCGTCGGAGGGGCGGAAATCGGCGTCGGTCCCCGGCATCGCCAGGGCGGTGCCGGGAATGATTTCGAAAGTCGATTGGCCAGGCCGCTTCCAGCCTACCGACCAGTGGTCCCCGCCGGTGTTTTCGCGATGCAAGAGCTCGACGTAGTAGAGCCGGCCCGCATGGAGATACACGGGGGACGATTGCTGGCCGGTCTGTTTGTCCCACTGCCGGAAGCCCGTGTAGCCTGTCACGGCGGCGATCAGGGTCGCGTTGCTCGGATTGGCGTCGGTGCTCAGGCTAAGCTGCACCCGGTCGTCGCCGCTTACCGCGAAGACGTAGGAGCCGCTGATCGGGGCACGTAGGTAGCCCGTCACACGGGTGCCGAAGTTGTTTTCCCAGTCCCGGGCGATGCTTTCGAAGGACGTGATAAAATCGCGCGACGCCGGCCGGGCGGGATAGGTCGAGAGCGACGTCAGATCCCCAATGTCGTAACCAGAAAGCCCGGTCCACACTTCGCGCATGAGGGAGCCGCCGTTGGGCGGTTGGGTGGCGGGGTAAAGGCGGTTGGTGGGGATGACCTCGCGAGAGCGGGATGGCGATTCCCACTCGAGTTTCACGTGGGCGGAGCCGGTGATCTCGGCATATTCCACGCGAAGGTTGACCCGGTGGCCGGCCTTTAGGCGAACACGCGCCCGCATCGTGTTTGCGGTGCCGCCCTGGTAAATGGAACGACCGACCACGAGTTGATCGTTCACCCAGAGCCGGGCATAATCGTCGCAGGTCAGGTAGAACGTGTAATCCTCGCTATACTCGGGCTCCACCTGACCGGACCAACAGACTGAGAAAAGGTCCGGGGACGTCAGCGCGGTGTTCGAAGGGGTGCCGTTGCCCCAAGTGAAGTTAATAAATGGATCGGTGCGCGTGGTCTTGAGCTGGGCAAAACTCTCGGTGTCGAAGTATTCGGCGTGAAGTCCGGTGCCAGACTGGCCGGGACAAAGGGACGCCCAGAAGGCGAGCGGGCATAGGGCGATGAAGGATCGGATTGGGGTATTCATTTTGGGGAGGGGCAGGTGTTGGCGGCAGGGCGCGAGGAACGTGGTTCCACGCGCTGTCGGATTTGGACAAAGCCAAACGACTGGACGCCGCAGGCGGGTTGCGGAGGGGTTGGGAAAAGACCGCTTCGCGAGTTCGAGGCGGCGGATACAAGGTGGGGGTAGGGTAAGCCCGGCGACCATGCTTTGGTCTCCCGCTCAAAACAAGGCGACTGTTGGTTACACTGTTATTCGGCCGCCTGACGGCGTATTGAAAATATCGATACGCGCGCCGCCCGCGAGCGCACGCCTGCCTGTGCAGGACTTTCCTTCGCGACGCCCTTGAGGCGCGATTCAGGCCTTGCCCATTCTACGGCTTCGCCTTCGGGTTGGCCCAAACTTGAACCGGGCCGATGAGGCCGGACACCAGGAAGCCTTTCCCCGCGCGGTTTTAGAGCTTATGATCCGCGAGGGAAAGCCGCTTGGCTTCGGAGAGAGGGCGGATTGTGATCAGGCGATTGTTCCAGAGGTTGGCCACCTCAATGTGCACGGTATTGCCCGCGGATTTGAGCAGGCCGGCGGGGACGAGTACCCGGAGCGATCCCGACCACGCGAGGAAAAGGTCTAGCGCGAATTTTGATCAGATTTCTTAGTGACTAGCTAGGATCGAGACCGGTCCGATCAAACCGGCAGGCCGGAGCGGGGCATCGGCCTTGTAGTATTCATGGGTGATGAAGGTGTGGCGACCTGCGGCCTGCTCTTTTCCGCCGAGAAGACCCGAAGGCCATTTCACTTTGCGGACGTTTTTGTGGGCGGGTTGTTGATCACCGATCAGGCGGTTGACCCACCCGTTGGCCACTTCGATCTCGAGCTCGTTGCCAGTGGCTTTGAGCGCCGCAGTGACGTCCACGCGCCAAGGAGACGTCCAGAGTATGCCGAGATCCTTGCCATTAAGGCGCACGCGGCAGATCTCGTGCACGATGCCGAGATCGAGCCAGGTGCCGGCTTTGTCCGACGGATCGGAAGCCGGGGCATCGAAGGTTTTCCGATAGGTGGCGGTTCCGGAATAGTAGCGAACGCCTTCTTCCGGGTGGGCTGTCCAATCGATCAATGAAGCGAAAGTGATGCTGGCGGGGCCGCCCCATTTGGGATCAAACGCCGCCTGCCAGGGGCCGTCGAGGTCGGCGACTTTCTTGAACTCGGGAAAGTTGGGCGCTGCCGTGGGAGCTGGTTTGCCGGCGCGGGGAAAGAGAACGAAGAAACTTTGCGATGGTTCGAAGGAAAGCGGCACGCGGGTCAGGCCGTTTTGCACTTCGTAGTTCCCAAGGGCGCGCGTTTTTCCGGTGACGGGATCCCAGAGTTGAGGCTGGGGACCAGCGATGCGGAAGACACCTTCGGTAACGACCTTTTCCGCCGTGCGATTCGAGACGAAGTAGATGTCGTGATCCGCTGTCTGACGGTGAATGAAGCGTAGTTTGCCCGAAGGTGATGCAAAATCCTCGGCAAGACCCAGAGAGGAAAGGAGGGCGGCGGTGGCCGCGTAGGTCGGATAGAGTTCAGCGGCCGGGTTGAGATCGCCGCCCCAGTAGATCGCCCCACTCCCGGCGGGGATGCGGGTCACGGTGGCCGGGGGGGGCGCGCCGCCCCACAGCTTTGCGGCGCGCGTAGAAACGACGCTGTCGCAGGCCGGGTAGTTGACGAGGCTGGGCGACTTGAGCGGAGGATTTCCGATCACAGTGGCCCCGGCATTCACCAGGCGCTCAAGACAGGACAACATCTCCGGAGTCATGGTCGGCACGTTGGGCAGGACGAGGACGCGGTATTTGCTGCCATTCGGGAAAGCGATCCGGCCATTCTCCACCTGGGCGCGCATTTCGAGAATCCGGGGCGAGACGGCATCGAAGGAATAGCCTTTTTTATCGCGCATTTTGGCGGGGCCCTCGAGGGCGTCGGCGGGGGCCTCGAAGATGCTCGGAGCGCCCTCGACGGTGAGGTAGAGAATATCCGCCACGGCTTCGCCCTGGCGCAGCAGGTGGGAGCATCGCGTAATGTATTCGTGATACGGAGAAAGGAAATCCCACAGCGTCTGGTTGCGGTGCCACTGCACGCCGTAGCGCCCCATCGTCATGCCGGGCTTTTCGGCCTCGCCGAGCGCCTGGTGTTGATAGGTGTGAAACATGATCCCGTTGATGCCGATGGCGAAGGCCCAGTCGGTCTGGTTTTTCATGTTGGCGGGACTGTTGGAGAACGCGCCCTCGCTTGAGGTGAACGACTCGGCTTTGACGACTTGCCGCCCCATCGTGTGGGCGATGCTGGCGGCCTCGATACAACTGTATTGGGTATCGTGGGGAGCATACCAGAACTCGCACATCGGGATGTCCGCGACGGAGCCCAAATCGAGATCCCCGGCGGGATTCATGTCGTAGGGCTCGTTTGAATACAGAAGGCCGTTTTTGTGGGCGATTTTTTTGATCGGTTGGGCGTGTTGCTCGAGCACCAGTTCCTGGGCGGTCTTGCGCAGGTCCCAGAGGAAGCGTTCGGTTTTTTCCACGCCGCCCACCACCATGCCCATGAAGGCAGGATAGAACGGTTGGGGATCGTAGCCGCGGCGTTGTTTAAACTCCTCGCGGAAGGTCGCGGTCCAGTTTTGGGAACTCATTTCCCAGCTATCGAGGTGGATCGTGGTGAGCCCCCTGCCCTTTTGGAGCGGGCCGCCTTGGGCGATCACTTTGTCCAGCAGCTTTTGCTGGTAGTTGTCCCAGTGACGCTGGTAGCTGGCGGCGTCGAATTTGTTGTTTTCAAACCCGTGTCCGGCCTGTGGAGCTGGGCGGGTGGTTTGGCCGGTGCTTCTTGCGACGAAGCGCATGACGGTCCATTCGCCGGGGGGGATATCCCAGGTGATGCGGCCATCGGGCTTAAGCTTCGAGGTAAGGTCGATCGCACGGCCAGGGTCGAAGATTTTGGAAGCATCCGGTTCGGGATACGACGCCCGGGGCATGACGAAGGGCACCTTGGTCATCTTGATGGAGAAGGGTTTCACGTCCTTCAGCGTCTTCATGTCCATCTCCTCCTCGATCAGGGTGATCCCGCCGGCGGGGGTGGGAAACGCGAGCACCGCCACGTCTTGGAACCAGGCTTCGCGTTTGGCGGTGTGCTCGGGAGTCATTCCGGCGAAGCGATTCGGTTTGTGCGGGGGTGGCGGCGGGAGGACTTGGTCGAGCACTCCCGGGCCGCTCACGTTCAGGCTACCGCCCACCAAGTGCTGCATGGAATCGGCTGCTTCCACCCAGGATCCCCCGCTACCGGCCCAACCGGGTCCGGTGCCCAGGACGACTTCCATGCCGAGTTTTCCCGCTTCGACGAAGGCATGGGCAACGTTGTCCTGCCACGGCTCGCTCATGAAAGACACCGGGCCGCGCGCCATCCCGAGATCAACCTCAAGGAAAAGCACACTGCCGAGGCCGGCGGACTTCATCGCTTGGATATCCGCAACCATCTCCTGGCGATCTTGGTTGCCATCCATAAAATACCAATAAACGCCCGGGCGGGCCGAGTCTGGCGGAGTGATGAACTCTTTTTTCAGGCTGTCGGGAAAAGCGGTTTGCGCGGCGGCGGCGAAGGCGAGCGGCCAGAAGGCGAGATGGTGTAATTTCATTTTCGCAAGTTAGGGGGTTTGGGCGGCAGGAATGCCGCCGCTCCATGCCAAGACAGTCGCAACGATAAATAGCCGTCGGTTCACGGGGCAAAAACCGCTTCGATTTTCAGCTCGCCGGAGGTCGGCGCGACGGCGGTGAAACGGACGATACGATAGCCCGGGGCGGCGGCGTCATGCGCGGCGTGGCCGGAGGCGGGGGCGGATTTAAAAACGACGCCGACGGGCGAGTTCACACGCAGGTTGATGTGGCGGCCATCGCGGCTGAGGCGAACGACCGCGCCTTTGGGTGAAGCTTCGGCGCGGGTGACCAGGGTCCAGGTGACCTTGGTGCCGGGACGCAGGCCGGCGAGGGTGTCCGTGATGGTGAGTCCGTCGGCGTCGGCATGAGGCCGAAACGTGCGTAGGGCGCGGGTGACGCCCGGGCCGAGGACGGGGGCGAGGTCGGCCGAGATTTTTGGAGTGGGCGGGGCGGAAAAATCGGTGAGTCGCACGCGGGCTCTGGCCTGGTGCAGGGCGCCGTCGAGCGTGAGGGTGTTGTGGGCGTGGTTGGTGTAACGAAACACCCGCCAGCGTTCGCCGGCCTGGCTGCTGTCCCAGATGTCGAGACCGGCTTTCTCCAAGGCATGATACTGCTGCATGCCGAGGTCCTCGGCCCAACGCACGCCGTCGGTCTCGAAGACGAAACTGCCACCGTCCATGTGGGCGTGGCTGTCCGACGGGGAACCTCCTTTGACCGCGAGGTAAAAGCGGCGGGCGTCCTTTCCCGGGCCGCGAAACACCGAGATCGGCACCGGGCCGCCGCCCTGCCAGGCTTCCCAAGGCGCATCGGTTGGTGCCGGCGGTTGCTGCCAATACAAGAGCGGGAAAATCAGCCCAAAGTCGCCCCAAGAAGCTTTCTCCCTCGGAACGAAGGGCGAGAAGTGGCGGTGTTGGCCGCTCAAAAGTTCGGGGGCGCCGAGCCGCTGAGCGAACCAAAACAGCAGTGGGTCCGGACCACCCGAAGGTCCACAATCGGCGAAGGAAAACGCCTGGCCGGAGGGCGCAGTGAGCAGGGTCTGGACGCGGGCGCCGGCGAAGTATGCGGCGGTGTCCGGCATGAGGTGATCGCTGCCGAGAGCGGAGCGCAGCGCGGCCAGCGTCAACGCGGTGTAGTGACCGCCGTAGGTCCAGTAGCCGGGGCCTTCGGGATAGATGCCGTCGGGGGCATAGGGCTTGAGGCCGTGGGTGTAGTTGGAGGCGAGCAACGCGAGGACATCCCGCGCGGCGGCGGGCTCTTCATCGGCGATGGCGAGGGCGCCGAGGGTGAGGCCGCCGAGGCAGACCTGATTCCAGTTATTGTCCCGTGTATGCCACCAGTTGATACGCGCGGCGGGATCGAGGCCGGGGCGGAGACCTTTTTCCAGGATGGCCTTGCGGAGGACGGCGCGGGTGGCGGGCGAGAGATCGGCGTGGAGCCAATCGTAGCCGAGGGCGAGCGCGGCGCTCATCTCGGCCACGTCGAGGAAGTGGGAAGGGTTCCAGTCGGAGAAGGCGGCGGCGGCGAGGAGATTGCGTTCGGCGGTGGCGAGGAAGACGGGATCGCCGTCGAGGTGATGGGCGGCAGCGAAAAACAGCACATCCGCGAACACGCGGCGGGAAACCGAGAGCAGGCGTCTGCCCTCGAGTTCACGGACCGGGGCGGGCGCGGCGAGGCGGGCGCGGGCCATGGCGATCACGCCCGTCGTGAAGGCGCGGTAGTTGGCGTCGGTGGCGGCCTGGGCGCGGAGGCGCGGCCAGTCGGCGGCGGTGACGAGGAGGCGCGGGTGGCCGGGGCGCAGGGTGGCGAGCGGGTCGGAGGGTGCCGGGGAGGGCTGAGGTGCTTCGGTGGACGAAGCCTGGGGCACGGCATGAGCCGGCGGCGCCGCGTTTGCGGTGACATCGGCATTCGACTGCGCACTTACGGGCGTGGCGAAGGTGTCGGTCACGACGAGTGACAGGAGAATGGTCGCGGCGAAGGCGAGGCGCGTGAGGATGGTGCGGCTCGGCGCGGGCACGGCGAGTGGGAAGCGGGGCGGTAAAGCAGGCATGGTTGGACGGCGCGTTCAGGGGGCGGGGGTGGCGTTGAATACAGGGGACGGGCGATCAGTGGCGAGGGCGTGAATCTCCGCGCCGGCAAGCAGGAAGGCGCCGACGCCGAAGGCATCGGTGTGGGTGGGGGAAAAGGTGGTGGGCGCGGCGGCGATGGGCTGGATGTGCTCAACCTTGCCGTCCTTACGCACGCACGCGGCGAGGGCTTGCCAGGCCCGGCGCACGGCGGGCTCGGTGGCGGCGCGGTCGAGGTGGCCGTGATTGATGCCCCAGGCCAGGGCGTAAGCCAGGAAGGCGCTGCCGCTGACCTCGATGGCGCGGTGCGCGGCGGGGTCGAGCATGCCCGGACGCCAGAGACCATCGGGTTGTTGGGCGGCGAGGGTGGCGGCCATCATCTGGCGGAAAAGCGTTACGTATCGCGGGTAGTCGGCGTGGTCGCGGGGGAAACGGGCGAGCACGCGTGCGAGGCCGGCGACGACCCAGCCGTTGCCGCGGGACCAGTAGAGGCGGCGGCCGTTGGGTTCACGCAGGTCGAGGAAACTTTGGTCGCGGGCGAAGAGACCATCGGCCGGGACGTAGAGTAAAGCGGTGGTGGCCCACCATTCGCGGTTCGCGAATTCGAGATGGCGTCGGTCGCCGGTGAGGAGATGGGCGTCGAGCCAGGAGGGCGGCGCCATGAAGAGGGCATCGCACCAGGACCAGCGGTCGTCAAAATCGGGGGTGCCCCAGTCAAGTCGGGCGGGAGAAGGTTTGGCGAGGACGCGCTCGAAGAGGGCAAGGGAGGGGGCCATCAGGCGGGGGTCGCCGGTGCGGCGCTGGAGTTCGGCGTAGGCCTGGGTGATGGCGTAGTCGTCGGCGTGGTAGTCGCGGGGGGCGGGTCTCCAGGCGAGTTTCTCGAAACGGTCGGCGAGGGCTGACGTGAAGCGGGGGGAGGACGAGAGGCGGGCGACTTCGAGGGCACCCATGTAGAAAGGGGCTATTTCCCAGCCGCGGGGATCGCGTTTGTAGGGGGCGGCGAGCTGCCAGTCGGTGGCACGTTCGAGCAGGGCGAGGATGGCGGCGGGGTCGAGGGGGCGTTCGAGGAGGCCGGCGGCGGGGACGGGCGGGCCGGGGTCTGAAGCGTGCGCGGTGCGATCGCGGAGCAGGGCATCCAGGAAGGGACTCCAGAGGAGGCTGGAGACTGCGGTGGGGGCGGCGGCGGCGGCTTTGCGGTCGTCGCCGTCGCGCTGCTCGACCTTTTGAACAAGTAAGTGGAGCTGGTGCATGCGGCGCCATTGTTCGGGGTCGTAGGAAGGCTCCCAGGCACCGAGGGAATCGGCGGTGAGATCGGCGAGGGTCCACTCGGGCGACGAACCATCCAAGTTGAGGCAAGTGGCGATGACGGCGCGTCCGCCCCGTTCGTCGTCGCGGAAGACGAGGTGCGCGGAGGGTTTGCCGCGCTTGAAGGTGGGGGCGACGAGGACGGCGCGGGAGAGCGGCGGGCGTTTGGTGGCTTTGCCGGCGAGAGTGAACGGGGTGGTGCGGCGGGTGATAGTCTGGGTGGACCAGGTTTTACCGTCGTGCCGGACGAGGTGGTATTGGGGGATGGTCGAGCCGGCGGGAGCCCAGTAGTTGGCGATGAGCGGCCGTCCGTCGGCGTCGGCGGAGAGCGCAGGCGGGTTCATCAGACTGCGGCCGGCGGGGATCCGGAGGGCGTATTCAGCGGTGGCGGCGGTGAGGGGAAGGGCGAGCGCGGTGCCGGCGGAGGTGGTCCAGGTGGCTCCGCCGTCGGCGGAGCGGGCGTAGGCGAGGTCGTGGTTGGTGGCGACGTCGGGCGAAGAGCGCCAGACCCAGGCGAGGTGGAGGACGCCGAGCCGGTCGTAGTGAAACGAAGGATACGCGTTGCGGGCGCCCTCGCCGTCGATGAGCTTGTCGTGGACGCGGGTCCAGGCGGACTTGGTCTGGGAGTAGCGATTGAGGACCAGGTTGCCCCGGCCGGAACGCCCGTCGCGGTAGAAAAACAACAGGTCGCCGCCGCGCAGGCGGATAAAGGCGGGGTAAGTAACGCTGGACTCTTCGCGGCCGAGCATGGGGGAGCGCGGGCCGAGTTCGAGGGAGCCGGGGGCGACGGAGCGGGCGTAGTTGAGGGTGTTGTTATGGTGGTCCCAGGCGACGTGGAGGAAGCCGGCGCCGTCGATGATCAAGGCGGGGGAGTTGTGGGCGTCGGCGACGCGGCCGGTGTAGGGGGTGCGTTGCGTTTCCCAGTGGTCGGAGCCGAGAGGGCGGCGGGCGAGGACGAGGGTGGAGTCGGCGGCGTAGAAGGCGGCGTATTGGACCCCGAGGTGGGTGAACAGGCTGTGCTGGAGACCGGCGACCATGTTGACCGAAGTGCCGGCAAAACCGTCGCCGGCGATGGGCAGGATGCGGGTGGTGGCGGGTTCGGCCGGCCGGATGCCGGGGTCGGCCGCCTGGGCGTGCGGCAGGATATGCGCGAAGAAAGTGAGCGAGGCGGCGAGCAGGTGCAGGCGGAGCTTAGGCATGGGAGGGAGAAGGAGGGGATGGCAGGGGGGCGACTACCGTGCGATGATGGCGACGCTACCGGAGAACCCGGTCTGGTTGGATTGCCCGGCCTTCAGGAGCACGGTGAGTTGGCGGGGTCCGGGTTTGGCGGGCAGGTCGAGTTCGTAGGGGCCGGCGGTGGCGGTGGATTTCTCGGCAACCTTACGGCCGTCGAGCCAGAACTCGGCGCGGCCGTGAATTTTCTCGAAGAGCAGCTTTCCGCCGTGCTGGGTGACCGCTTGCCACGGGGTGAAGCTGGTGCGATAGAGTGCCCACTGGTCAGCCGCCGTTTTTTGCAGGTTGCCGACGCTGACGGTCATCCAGGTGTTCATGTCGGCTTCGGACATCTCGACCGTGGCGTCGGGTTTGTCGGTCTGGGCGGGGGCGACGCGCCACTGGTTGAGCGCGAAGCGCGGCTCGGCGGCGGGCAGGGCGGGACGGGCGGGGACGGCGCGGACAGCGATGGTGAGCTCGGCGGGTTTGAGCCCGGGCGACTCGGCGCGGATGACGAGCGGACCGGAGCCGAGGGTGGATTGCACGATCAACTGGGCGAGGCCGTGGAAGACGCGGCGGGTGGGGCCGTGCTCGGGGTCGTGGCAGTTGTGGTCGCCGTTGCCGTGACCGATGTTCCGGCCCGGGCCGGTGACGGTGAAGGTGACGAGGTTGTCCGAGCGCGGGACCACGCGACCCTGGGAATCGACGGCGCTGACGGTGATGGGCATGGCGTCGTTGCCGTCGCCGGCGAGCCAAGTGCGGTCGGGCACCAGGGTGAGCGCGGCGACCTCGCCGGTGGTGGAAACGGAGGTGCGGGCGAACTCCTGGCCGGCCTTGTAAGCCACGGCTTCGAGGCTGCCGGGGGCGTAGGGCACCTGCCATTGGAGGTAGTCGAAGGCGGGGCGATCTTTGCGGCCGAGGGATACGCCGTTGAGGAAAAGTTCGACGCTCTCGCCATTGGTCATGACGGCGACACGGATGTCTTTGCCCTCGCTGCCAGGCCAGTTCCAGTGCGGCGCGATGGCGAGGACGGGGCGGTCTTTGACCCAGTTGGACTGATGGATATAGTAGGCGGTTTTGGGGAAGCCGCAGGTATCCATGATGCCAAAGACCGAGGATACGGACGGCCAGGAAAGCGGTTGAGGCTCGCCGCGGTAATCGAAGCCGGTCCAGACGAAGCCGCCAGCGAGGAAGGGGCGCTCGGCGACGAGTTTCCAGCCCTCGCGGTGGGTCCTGCCCCAGTTCGCACGCTCGTCGTCATAGGAGCTGATGACGTTGCGGGCCTTGTCGGTGGCGAACTCGCCGCGGGTCATGAAGGC
>CAMCHD010000047.1 GCA_945874545.1 Akkermansia muciniphila
TCCGCGGGGTCGCCACACGCCTGTTTTGCACTGCCCGGCACCACATCAAGGCCACGCCAGCCGGTCTAACCCCGCCCGTCAGCGCTCCGGCGCAGATTTTTTAATCCCCGCTCACTTACAGGAAAACCTAAGGCCGACAGGCTGCTAGAAACAATTCGGGGTTCTTTCAGCAACCCTTCCTCCCTTCCTGACGATGCGCATACTCTCTACCTGCTACCTCTTCTTTTTGGCCAGCTACGCGCTGCTATCGGGGGCGCCCACGATCTTCCTGGTCGGCGATTCGACCATGGCCAACAAGCCAGACCTCCAGTTCCCCGAACGCGGTTGGGGTCAGCTTTTTCCGGAGCTGGTGGCGTCTCCCGCCATCGTGGCCAACCACGCCGTCAATGGGAGCAGCACCAAATCGTTCATCGACGAGGGGCGCTGGGACAAGGTGGTGAAAACCTGGCGCCCAGGCGACTGGGTCGTTATCCAGTTTGGCCACAACGACGAAAAGAAGGACAAGCCCGCCCTCTTCGCTGATGCCCAGACCACCTACCGGGATAACCTGACTCGCTTTGTCCGCCAGGCGCGCGGGGAGGGCGTCCACCCGGTGCTCGCGACCTCGGTTGCCCGCCGCAAGTGGATCGCTGGCGAGTCGGTGGGCACCCATGGCGACTACCCGCGCGTCGTGCGCGAAGTCGCCCGCAGCGAGGGCGTGCCGCTGCTGGAATTGGAAAAGCTGACCATGGAGCTGGAGCGACGTTACGGCGAAGAGGGCTCCAAAAAACTCCACCTCTGGTTCGGTCCGGGAGAATTGGAGAAGCGTCCGCAGGGCCTCTCCGACGATACGCATTATAGCGAGCTGGGCGCGCGCGAGGTAGCCGGGCTCGCCGCGCGCGAGATCCATCGCCTGCATCTGGGCGTGGCCGCGCACCTGCGCTTGGAAACGCTCCAGCCGCCCCCGCCCGCCTGGTCGCCCGACGTCGGTGATGGCAGTTACCTCAATCCCGTGCTCAACGCCGACTATTCGGATCTGGATGTCGTGCGCGTGGGCGAGGATTACTACCTGACGGCCTCCAGCTTCTCGCACTTTCCGGGGCTGCCCATCCTGCACTCGCGCGACCTCGTCAACTGGAGCATCATCGGCCACGCCCTGCCGAGCCTGGGTGAGCGCTTCAACCTGCCCCGCCACGGCGAAGGCGTCTTCGCCCCTGCGATCCGCCACCATGAGGGGCGCTTCTATATCTATTATGGCGACCCCGACGCGGGCATCTACGCGCTGACGGCCGAAGATCCGAAGGGACCGTGGTCTGCCCCCATGCTGGTTGTCGAAGATCGGGGCCTGATTGACCCTTGCCCGTTCTGGGACCGCGACGGCCGGGTGTGGCTCATCCATGGCTGGGCCGCCAGTCGGGGCCAGGTTCCCAACCGCCTGAGTTTGCGCGAACTCAACGCCGACGGCCTCTCGTTGAAGAACGACGAGACGCGCACGATCATCGATGGCAACACGCTCCCGGGTTACCGCCATTTGGAAGGGCCCAAGCTGTATCACGCCAATGGTTACTACTGGGTCTTCGGACCCGCCGGTGGCGTCACCAGGGGCTGGCAATCGGTCTTCCGCGCGCGGTCCATCGAAGGCCCCTACGAGGATCGCATCGTGCTCGACCAGGGCCGCACGGCGATCAACGGCGCGCACCAGGGTGCCTGGGTCGATACGCCCGGCGGCGAAGACTGGTTCTTGCATTTTCAGTCTCGCGACACGATGGGGCGCGTTGTGCACCTGCAGCCCATGGCGTGGACCTCTGATGGCTGGCCGGTCATCGGGGCCGACCCCGACGGCAATGGCCGTGGAGAGCCCGTCGCGCGTCACCGCAAGCCCCAGCTGCCGCCCGCGCCGGTGGCCGTGCCTGCCAGCTCGGACGACTTCGACGGACCGGCACTTGGCCTGCAGTGGCAATGGCAGGCCAATCCCGGCCCCGAGTGGGCCCGGCTGGACAACGGCGCCTTGGCGCTCACACCCGTTCCGCGCGCGAAAGACTCCGCCAACCTCTACAACCACCCGGCGTTGCTGATGCAAAAGCCCGCCGCCAACGCCTTCCTGGCCACCGTGCCGCTCGAGCTCCCCCCTCAGGGAGATCTGGAGGCCGGCCTCATCGTCTTCGGCTTCGACTACGCCTGGCTGGGCCTGGCGCGGTCGAATGGCCGCACACAACTGGTGGGCGTCCAGTGCGCCAAGGCGCGCGATGGCGCGCCGGAGCAGCGCTCCGTCATCCTCGACAACGCTCCCGATAAGCTTTGGCTTCGGCTGGTCTGGCGAGAGTCCGGAAGACGTTGCGGCTTTGCCTACAGCCTGGACGGGCAGACCTTCAGCATGGTGAGAGGAGATTTCGCGGCGTCTCGTTCCCGCTGGGTTGGCGCGCGCTTCGGCCTCTTCGCCACCGCAGCGGAAAGCCAGGCACCGGCGCCCGCGCGTTTCGACAACTTCATGGTGGCTCCGCTGCCCGGTGTCCCAAGGGCGATCCTGCCGTAACCAATGCCCCGCCGAGGAGCAGCGTCA
Organism: Akkermansia muciniphila; assembly: GCA_945874545.1. Taxonomy (GTDB): domain Bacteria; phylum Verrucomicrobiota; class Verrucomicrobiia; order Opitutales; family Opitutaceae; genus IMCC26134_A. Next base: position 2,540 of record CAMCHD010000047.1, read on the forward strand.
TCGCCCGAATGCTGCGCCGTTGACTGTTTAGAAGTCCTCCCTGTCTGCTTCAAATCCACGAACGGGGCTGAACGGCCTCGCATAAGTCCCCATGCTACCTCGACTTTTCCTCCTTGCCACTTTGGCCCTTTCGCTCGTTTCCGCCTCCGCCGCTGCGGTTAATCTAGTGCCCGCGGGTGCCCCGCAACCGGAGACAGATACCTTTCCTCTCGTCGTCGCCAACCGTGCCACACCGCTCATTGTCTCCCCCGATGCGCCCGAAGTCGTGCGCATCGCGGCACGCGATTTCGCCGCTGATGTTGAGCGTGTCACTGGGGTGCGTCCGGAAATTTTGGCCGTTGCGCCGGACGCCGCCCTGCCCCGCGTCGAGATCGCGCTTTCATCCGCTTTGTCGGGCCGCTGGGAAGCTTTTCAACTCTCAGCTGACGCACAAATCCTCCGGGTTACCGGCTCCGATCGCCGCGCCCTCGCCTTTGGGCTTTATGAACTCTCCCGCCGGATCGGTGTGTCACCGTGGTATTGGTGGGCCGATGTCCCGGTCGCCCGGCGCAACGAGCTGCGGTTTTCCGTCGGCACCGAAGCCGTCGAGCAACCAGCGGTAAAATACCGTGGCGTGTTCCTCAACGATGAGGGTTGGGGGCTCGTCCCCTGGGCTTCGAAGACCCACGAACCCGAGCTCGGCAATCTGGGGCCGAAGACTTACTCGCGCCTCTTCGAACTGCTGCTCCGTTTGCGCGCCAACGCTCTCTGGCCCGCCATGCACCCCGGCACCACGCCGTTCCACCAGGTCCCAGGTAACGCCGCCGCCGCCGATCGCTACGCCATCGTGGTCGGCTCCAGTCATGCCGAGCCGATGTTGCGCAACAACGTCGGCGAATGGAAGATGCCCAAGGAAACCTACAACTACCTCACCAATCGCGACGGCGTACTCGCCTACTGGGAGCAACGGGTGCGTGAACGCAGTTCCGGCGAGAGCCTCTTCACGCTCGGGATGCGCGGCATCCACGACAGCCCCATCGTCGGGCCCAAAAACCGCGCCGAACGTATCGAGACTCTGGAGACGATTTTTAGTGAACAACGCGCCCTGCTCGCGCGTCACCTCGGCGGCGGCGACCCCACCCGGGTGGCGCAGATTTTTGTGCCCTACAAGGAGGTGCTTGAGGACTACAACGCCGGCCTGACCGTGCCCGATGATGTTACCCTGGTCTGGCCCGACGACAACTTCGGCTACATCCGCCGCTTCGCCACCGCCGCTGAACGCAACCGCACCGGTGGTCTCGGCGTTTACTATCATCTCTCCTACCTGGGCTCGCCGCTCTCCTGGCTCTGGATCGACAGCCTCCCGCCTGCGCTTGTCTGGAGCGAAATGACCCGCGCCTACGAACAGGGTGCGCGAACCTTCTGGGTCGCCAATGTCGGCGACCTGAAAAACACCGAGGCCTCGACCGAGTTTTTTCTCGATCTGGCCTGGCACGCCGACCGCACCTCGCCCGACGCCGCGCGCCATTTTCTGCACCGAAGCGCTGCGCGCGATTTCGGCGAGGCCCGCGCCGCAGAAATCGTCGGCCTCCGCGCCCGCCATCAGTCGCTCGCCTTTGCCCGCAAGCCCGAGCACCTCCAGTGGCACTTGCCGCTCACGCCCTACGCGCCCACCGCGCTCACGGAGCGCGAGATCATGAAACGCCTGGCCGACTACGCCGCCCTCGCGCGCGACACCGACGCGGTCGCCGCCAGCCTTCCGGCCGATGCACAGGACGCGTTCTTCCAACTCGTCGGCTACCCGATCGCCATCGCGGCGGCGGCCAACGAACGCTACTTCCGCACCGAACTCGCCCGCCTGCAAAACGCCCGCGGCGACACTCCCGCAGCCAGGGATAGCTTCGACGCTTCCGACGCTGCTCTCGTGCGCCTCGAGCGGCTCACCAACCGCTACAACGACGAAATCGCCGGCGCCAAATGGCGTCACATCGTCACCGTCAACGGCGTCTCCCCTCGCAAATGGACCCAGTTCCAGCCCTCGCCCGCCCCGCCGCCCCTCGGCAACGCCGAAGCCTTGGCGGCCGTAGTCGCGCGTCCCCTCGATCCGGAGTCCTCGCCGCTCATCGCGCCGCCCGGTGCCCGCAAGGGCGACTTTGTGGAGCGCGACGGCGTGGTCTCGATTCATGCCGGTCACTACTCCGCGCGGCAGGATCTCCCCTCCGGGGCCGGCTGGCGGTCCGTCGCGGGACTCGGTCGCACCGGTTCAGCTGTGACCGTTTTGCCCTCCACAGCTGAAATCACCGCCGACGCCGCGCCGCGCCTCAGCTACCGATTCCACGTCGCCACCGAGTCCCCCGCGCCGCCCAAGGTCCGCGTGCGCCTTTTGCCGACTCACCCGCTCGTATCCGGCCAAGGACTACGCTTTGCGCTGGCGCTCGACGGCGGCGAGGCGGTTCCGTTTTCCGTGACCGAAGGCTTCGATTCAAAGTCGGGCGCATGGAAAAAACGCGTGCTGGAGAATGCGACCGAGGCCGTGTGCGACCTCCGCGCCCCGCTCACGCCCGGCTGGCACGTGCTTCACCTCGCGGCCATCGACGGCGGCGTGGTGGTGGACAAGATGGTCATCGACCTCGGAGGTTTGAGACCGTCCTACGACGGCCCGGCCGAAAGCCGACTGACCGACGTCCCGTAAACGCGGGATTTTGGCAACCACGACAAACGCACCAGACCCGTCATGGATAAAACACCCACCTTGGCCGACCTCGCGCGTTTGGCCGACTGCTCCACCGCCACGGTTTCACTCGCCCTGCGCAACGACCCGCGGGTGGCCGCCGGACGGCGCGTCGAGCTGCAAAAACTCGCACGGGATTTGGGCTACAGGCCCAATCCAGCGCTGGCCGCCCTCGCCGCCCGCCGTTGGGCGGGTAAAACCGATTCGCGCGAGTCAGTGATGGCGGTTTTGTCCGTGGGCCTGGAAAACTCCCGGCTGGCGCTGGGTCGTAATTATCACGGCGAGCCCGATCTGGTGGGAGCCGCCGGCAAACGCGCCAAGCAGCTCGGTTACACAGTCGAGTATCACCGGCTCCACGACCACAAAACGCCCGAGACCGTAAAACGTATTCTTCTGGCGCGTGGCATTTCCGGCCTGTTGCTCACCGGTGCGCATCCGACCCCCGCGTTGACTGCGGAATTTCTCGACGGCTTTACCTCCGTGATGATGGGGCTCACGCCCTTCAAACGAATCACCCACACGGTGGAGAGTGATTGGGCGCAGGGCATCAAACTCGCGTTTTCCAAACTCACCGTCCTGGGCTATCGGCGAATCGGCGTGCTCCTGCGCCCCTACTCTTCAAGCGAGAAACAAGAGATCATCCTGAGTCGGGCCTTGCTTGAGCTGAACGCGCGGGAGCAGAAACTCGGTCCACAACCCAAGGTGGGTCTGCTCGGCGCAGACGAGGCCCGCCATCCGGTCGAATTTAGAGAGTGGTATGAGAGGGAGAAACCAGACGCGATCATCGCCAGCAACGGCGACGTCTATCGCTGGCTGGGCACTCACTCCCGCGGCACGGCCCCGGCCCGCCCGAAGCCAGCGTTCATTTGCCTTTATAACCAAGGCGTGGCCACCGACCCGCGCATGAGCTGCCTGCGCCACAATCACGGCGCGGAAGGTTCCGAGGCCGTCGAGTTGCTTGATCACCTGCTCCGCTCACGAATGGTCGGACTTCCCCGCTACCCGATCTCGATCATGGTGCCTCCACACTGGCAGGAGGGCGACACCACCCCGCCCGCGACCTCCCTTCGGCCACCGACTTCGCGAAAGCAAAAGAGTCGTCGCACCGGCTGAGCGTCTCTGGATTCCCGAGGCGGCATCGCCCCCGATCGCGTCGGCCGCCGCGGTGATTCTAAACAGCTTTAAAACCACCCGGCTTGCGAACCGCTCGACGAGCGGCGAACCCTCCTCCAACCGGACCGTCCCCTTTACCCTCGGATTTCGGGCCAGCCCCACGTCTCCCCTGCGTAGTTCCAACTCCATCATCCTTCCAATGTGTTTCCTTCGTCTACGGTGCCCTGATTTCTCGCCGCTCTTTCGCCCTCTTCTTGCGGGGCTTTTACTGGTTTCAACCGCCGCCGCCGCGACCTCGCCCTCGTCCGCCGACGGCGGCAAAGGGGCGCTGACCGTGAGCGACCAGCATAGCGAAATCGGCATCCCCAAGGTCGCCAACCCCGCAGCGGTCCGCACCCAGCATCCCGACGCCCAATGGTATCCCCAGGCGGGCCTGGGACTCTTTCTGCACTGGAGCATCTCGTCCGTGCGCCAGGAAAATATCTCCTGGCCGATGATCCCGGGTAAAAACCTGAGCAACATTCGGGTGACGGATCCAGCCGAGCGCGAGCGCATCGTCCGCGAACTTGACTTCGACCTGAAGGGAAAACCGTGGAAGTGGTCACCAAACAAATACTGGGCGCTTGCGAAGGAATTCGATCCCGCCAATTACGACCCCGAGAAGTGGTGCAGCGCAGCCAAGGACGCCGGCTTCACCTATGTCGTCCTCACCGCGCGCCATCACGACGGCTTCGCACTTTGGCCCAGCGCGTTTGGCGACTTTAGCACCCGGAATTTCATGGGCGGCCGGGACCTGGTCGGCCCCTTCGTCGAGGCTTGCCGCAAGAACGGGCTCAAGGTCGGTCTCTACTACTCGCCCCCGGACTGGTATTTTGAACGCGAATACAAAGACTTTTTCAGCTACGCGCGCAGCAAAAACCCCGAGTTCCCGCCGCTCGACGCCGACCTCAAGCCCCGCCTGACCAGCAAGTCGTCGGAGGAAATCGCCGCCCACCACAAAGCCTACGATGCCATGGTCCGCGGCCAGGTGGAGGAGCTGCTCACTCGCTACGGCAAGATCGACCTGCTCTGGTTCGACGGCCGCCAGCCCACGCCCAACGGACGCGAGAGCATCACCGCCGAGCGCATTCGCGAGCTGCAACCGGGCATCGTGATAAACCCGCGTCTGCACGGCACCGGCGATTTCATCACCTATGAACGTGACCTGAAGACCAACAAGATCGCCACCACTTGGGCGGAGTTCTGCAACACCTGGGCGCTGCTCTGGACCTACGATCACCGCCCGTTCCGCTCCAACGCCTTTGTCCTCGGCCAGCTCGCCACCTGCCGTTCGCTCGGCATCAATTACCTCCTTGGCATCGGCCCCGATGGCCAAGGCGAGCTGCATCCGAATGCCTACAAAAACATGGCCGTCCTGAGCGGCTGGATGAAGGTCAACAGCGCGGCGGTGCATGCTGTTCGCCCGCTCCCGACCGGCGAGTCGGCGAATGTTCCCGCCACGGCGAGCGACGGAAAACGATTCCTGTTCGCGATCCCGGAATTCCAGAAAAACGGCAAGCAGGCGGGCATGTTCGATAAGGACAAACTTCCGCCAACCGACACGACGCTGACACTCAGGGGCGTCTCCGGCAAACCCAGCCGTGTCACCTTGCTCGGTGATGGCACGCCGTTGTCTTTCGATTTTGCGGGCAAAATCGTGACGGTAAAACTCCCCGCCGCCAAACGCACCGGACTGGTGGATGTGGTGCAGCTCGAGTTTTAACCGCACTCCTTTGGAAATTTTCCGATGAAGCCGGTCTGCATCGCCACCCAGCTGAACGGCGGAGCAGCCCTCGCCGAGGCGGACGCGGACTCCGGCTACTCGGTCCCGCCCGCCTTCACGCCTCTGCCCCTCGGCGAGGTGAAGCCAGCCGGCTGGCTCAGGGATTGGTGCCAGCAGGCCGCCGACGGCATCACCGGCCACAGCGACGAACTCGATCCGCTGTTTGCCAAGGGCTGGTTGGACGTAAATTTTCAGGCCACCTCGACCGGCGCGCAGGGCGGCGACAAGGTGGTCGGCTACGCCATGGAGCAGGCCGGTTACTGGATCGACGGTGCCGTCCGCCTCGCCCGCTTGATCGACGACGAAACCTTGCTCGCCAAATGCCACACGCGTTTCGAAGTCGTGCTTAAACGCGTCGAGGCGGGCGAGACCCCGGTCACCAGCAGGGCACTCTGGGATGCCGGCGAAAAATGGGGCCACTGGCCGATGGCCGTCATGGGCCGCGCCCTGCTCGCCGAGTATTCCCACACCGGCGAAAAGCGCTACCTCGAGGCCATCGCCAGAATCTACGCCGACTACCCGCGATACAACGCAGGCAAAAAGTTCTCCCTCATCCACCATCAGGGCCGCCAGCTCGCAAACCTCGAAGTGATGCTGGAGGCCTACCGCCTCGGCGGTCCCGTCAGTCTGCGCGACGATGCGCTGGCTGTGCTCGCCGAGCAGAATTCGGAGATTCAGCAACGCCTCGCCTGGCACGAACAGGGCATCGCCTGCTGCAAGGTGGACGAGCATTTCAACTCCGTTCCGTTCGGCCACGCCGTCACGGTGAACGAATCGATGAAGATCCCCGGCATCGCCTACCTCTACTCCGGCGACAAAGCGTGGCTGCGTTTCTCCGAGGCCGGTTTCGAGGACTTTGATAAAAACGAGATGATGCCCTACGGCCTCACCAGCGCCCACGAACACGTCGGCGGCATCGGCCCCTTCTCCGCCAGCGAACTCTGCAACGCGGTGGACTACGCCTGGTCGTCCACCTGGATGCTGCGCGTGACCGGCCGCGCCTTTTACGGCGACCGCATCGAGCGCGCGGTGTTCAACGCCGGCGCCAGCGGCATCTCGCCCGACTTCAAGACCCACCAGTATTTCCTCGCCAGCAACCGCATCGACGCCACCCACCCGGGCAACTATCCGGTCGGCGGAGGTCCCGATTATCGGTCGAAACATTTTCCGCTTTGCTGCACCGGCAACCTTTCGCGGCTCGTCCCGGATTACGTAATGAATTTGTGGATGCGCAGCGCCGATGGCGGTCTGGCCGCCACGCTGCACGGTCCGAGCCAGGTCAACACCACGGTGCGCGGCGCAAAAATCTCACTCGCCACCTCCACCGATTACCCTTTCCGCGACGCGATCACCACCCGCATCGAACTGGAGAAACCGCTCGATTTTCCGCTCCATTACCGGCTGCCCGCCTGGTGTGCTTCTCCCGTGGTTTCGGTCAACGATCAGGAATTCGTTCCGGAGGTCCGCGCGGGGTTCGTCAGCCTTCTCCGCACGTGGTCCTCGGGCGACGTCGTCGGCATTTCGTTTCCCGCCCAGCCGCGTGTGGTTACCGGCAAATGCACGGATGGCGCGCCCTTCGCCAGCGTCTGCCAGGGCCCCCTGCTCTTCGCCCTGCCAATCCCGGCGGAAGGCGGAAACCTGAACCAGCCGCAGGCCGGCGTGGCTTGGCAGTTCGCGCTCGCTTCGGACCTCGCCGCCACAGTCAAAAACCAGGCCATGCCCGCCCCGTGGACCTGGGCCTCCGCGCCGGTGCAAATCACCGTTTCTGCCATCCCCGCGAAATTCGCCGACGACTTCACGCTTCCGAAAGCACCCGTCGAAGCCGACGGTATTAAACCATCGAGGATCACCCTCCAGCCCTTCGGCACCACCGCCTTCCGCGTCAGCATGTTCGGCGTCGGGAAAACGACCGGCTCCGCCCCGCAACTCCTGATTCTTTAAACTCATGACCAAGCTCTTTCGAAGCGTCGTCCACGCCCTCCCGCTGGTCCTCGCCCTCCTCGCTCCCATGTTTTCGATCTCGGTTCAGGCCGCCGGTGGGCCGCGTGCTCCTTCACGAGAGGAATTGATTCCCACTCCCGCCGAGCGCGAGGCGCGCATCGGCTGGTGGCGCGAGGCCCGCTTCGGCATGTTTGTCCATTGGGGAGTGTATTCCGGCCTGAGCGGCACGTGGAACGGCAAACACTACAGGGGCTACGGCGAGCACATCCAGCGCATGGCCAAGATCCCGATTCCCGTTTATCACAAGGAGGTCGCCGGCGTGTTCAACCCCACGGAATTCAACGCCGATGAATGGGTGAAACTCGCGAAGGAAGCCGGCATGGGCTACTTCGTGATCACCGCGAAACATCACGATGGTTTCGCCATGTATGATTCCAAGGTCAGCTCCGCCAACATCGTCAAAGCCACGCCTTTCGCCCGTGATCCGATGGTGGATTTGAAGGCCGCCTGCAAAAAATACGACATCAAGTTCGGCTTCTATTACTCGCACGCCTTCGACTGGGGAGAGGAAAACGGCCCCGGCAACGACTGGGATTTCGCTAATCCCGGCGGCGACAAGCTGCTCCACGGCGCCAAATGGTGGGAGAATTTTCCCGAGTTCCTGCCCAAGGTGCGAAGGTATGTCGATGAGAAGTCCATTCCGCAGATCCAGGAGCTCATCGCCCATTACGATCCGGACATGATGTGGTTCGATACGCCGCACAAACTTCCGCCCGAGGAAAACCAGCGCATCCTCGCCGCCGTCCGCAAAGCCAAGCCCTCCCTCGTGGTCAACAGCCGCCTCATCAGCGGCTGCGGCGATTACCAAAGCACCGCCGACCGCCCCGCCGAGTTTTCCCCTCAAGCCGGCGACTGGGAGGGCGTGCCCACGACGAACGAATCCTACGGCTACAATGCCAACGACCTCAGCCATAAGTCCGTCGCGCATTTCGTCCGCCTGCTCGCCAAGTCCGCCGCCCGGGGCGGCAACCAACTCATGAACATCGGTCCCATGGGAAATGGGAAAATCGACGCAGCCGATGTCGCGATCCTCAAGGGCATCGGCGCCTGGTGGGCGATCAACGGCGAATCGATTCGCGGCACCACGCGCACTCCTCTCGCGGTGCAGGCCTGGGGCGAATCCACGCGTAAGGGCAACCGGCTCTACCTCCATGTGTTTGACTGGCCGGCCGACGGTCAGCTCGTGGTCGGCGGACTCAAGACCGAGGTGAAATCGAGCCATCTCCAGTTCGCACCGGGCACCCCGCTCCCCATCCGCCGCACCGGCCTCGATCTCACCATCACCGTTCCGCAAACCCCGCCGGATTCCGCCGACTCCGTGGTGGTTCTGGACTGCGCCGCCGAACCCGAGGCCGACGCCACCCGCCTGCTCTCGAAACGGGTGCCGGTTGACACACTTCGCGCCTTTGACGGCGTGCGCCAGGGACGGCTCTTCTTCGGCCCCGGCAAGAAGACGGACGATGTGGTTTTGAACTGGACCAACACGGAGAGTGCCGTGGTCTGGCCGGTGCGTTTGAACGAAACGACGGCCTTTGAAGTGGAAATCAACTACGACGCCCCGCCTCCGCTCAAGCAGGCCAGACTGGCCGAGGGCGACACTGGCAAGGAAGTCGTCAAAGCCCGCAAGGGCGCTGCCGGAATCTATGTCGTCACGATGAACGGCCAGGAGTTCACCAAGGCGGTTCGAGAAGGTGCGGCGATCACCGAGAAACTCGGCACCGTGAAACTCGAACCTGGAAGCCACGAGCTCCGGGTTTCCGCCAAAGAGATCACCGGCGAGGAGCTTTTTCGCCTGCGCAACGTGGTGCTCAAACCGGTGGTTCCGTGAGGCTGTAAGGACCGACATCGAATCGCTCGTCCCGCCCACCTCGCCCGCCTTGCCCCCCTGACCATGCCAATCTTTCCCTCCTTCCGCCCTCGTTTCCTTAAACGCGGGTTCCACCTGCTCGCCTTCGCCGCTTTTGCCACCATGACACTTTTCGCGCAAACACCCCACGATCCACTCGACACCTACAACGTCGTCTGGACCAGTCCCAGCCGGAGCTCCGCCGAATCCATGCCGTGTGGCGGCGGCGACATCGGCCTGAACGTCTGGGTGGAGAACGGCGACCTGCTCTTCTACCTCTCGCGCAGCGGAGCCTTCGACGAGAACAACGTGTTCCCGAAACTCGGCCGCGTCCGCCTAAAACTCTCACCCAACCCGCTGCTCGCGGTCCCGTTTCGCCAGGAACTTAAACTTCGCGAGGGCCGCGTGGAAATCGAGGCGGGCGCCGGGCCCGAGCGCTGCGTGATCCGGCTTTGGGTCGAGGTCGATCAACCCGTCGTGCACGTCGAGCTGGAGAGCGCACGGCCCCTGTCCTTGGAAACCCACTACGAATCCTGGCGCACGGAGGACCGCCCGTGGACGTCCAAACTAGAGGCCGACGCCAGCCGCGCCTTCGTGGACGCCCCGGTGCAAGCCGTCACCCGCCGCGATGAGATTGGTTTCGAGGGAGAACGCGTGACCTGGCACCACCGCAACCGCGACGAGACGCTCTTCGACCTCACCGTCGCCCAACAGGGTCTGGAGTCGGTGAAGGACCAACTTTGGAATCCGCTCGCGAAGCTCACCTTTGGCGGCGCGATGGAGGGCGCCGGTCTCCGCCCCGCCGGCACCTCGACCGGCCGCTACGCCAGCACCGCGTTCACCGCGTGGAAACTGGCCAGTGCCGCGCCGCGCCCCCGCCACGATCTTCGTGTTTACCTCCACATCGCCCAGACGCCAACGCTGGCGGACTGGCAGGCGGGCCTCGAAAAACTCCGCGCCGCCGCCCTGGCCGATCCGGCCCCGGCGCGCGGCAAGGCCCTTGCCTGGTGGCGCGACTACTGGGCGCGCAGCCACGTTTTTATCCAACCCGCCACGCCCGATCCCACGTCCGAGCCCTGGCAGGTGGGGCGCAACTACCAGGTGTTTCGTTATCAGCTCGGCAGTAACGCGCGCGGCGACTACCCGACGAAGTTCAACGGCGGGCTCTTCACCTATGATCCCGAGTTCGTCGATCCCGCCTGCACCTTCACACCCGATTTCCGCAAGTGGGGCGGCGGCACCTTCACCGCCCAGAACCAGCGACTCATTTACTGGCCGATGTTGAAGGGCGGCGACTTCGACCTGATGCCCTCGCAACTCGACTTCTACCGCCGCGCGCTGCGCAACGCCGAGCTGCGCTCCGAGGTTTATTGGGGCGTCAAGGGCGCGAGCTTCACCGAGCAGATCGAGCAGTTCGGCCTGCCCGTGGCCTTCGAATATGGCTGGAACCGCCCGCCCACTGCGCCGCTCGGTGTGGAGCACAACAACTGGCTCGAATACGTCTGGGACACCTCCTTCGAGTTCTGTCTCATGGCCCTCGACCTTCACGCCTACACCGGGCGCGACATCCGTCCCTACCTGCCTCTGATCGAGAGCTGCCTGTCATTCTTTGATGAATACTACCGCCGGGCCGCGCTCCAGCGCGGACGCCAGGCTCTCGACGGCGCGGGCAAGTTGATCCTCTACCCGGGCTCCGGCGCCGAAACCTACAAGATGGCCTACAACGCCACCTCGACCATCGGCGCGCTCACCACCGTGCTGACGCGCACCCTCGCGCTGCCCGAGGGCTACCTGAGCGCCACAAGCCGCGAGCGCTGGGCCGACATGTTGAAGCGCATCCCGCCGCTCTCCTATCGTGAAAAGGAGGGCCGAAAAACCATCGCGCCCGCCGCCGCCTGGGCACGAATCAACAACCAGGAAATCCCGCAACTTTATCCCGTTTACCCCTGGGGCCTCTTCGGCGTCGGCAAGCCCGATCTCCAAGTCGCGATCGATACTTGGCACTTCGGCACCGACGTGCCGCGGCAAAAAAACTTCATCAGCTGGCACCAGGATGCCATCTTCTGCGCCCGCCTAGGCCTCGCCGACGAGGCGGCGGCGCTCACGATCAAAAAACTGCGCGACGCGGACCGTCGTTTCCCCACTTTCTGGGGCCCCGGCCACGACTGGGTGCCCGACCACAACTGGGGCGGTTCCGGCATGATTGGCATGCAGGAGATGCTGCTGCAGACCGTGGGCAAAAAAATCCTGCTCTTCCCTGCCTGGCCCAAGGCGTGGGACGTCGATTTCAAACTCCACGCCCCGGATAACACCACCGTCTCCGCCACCCTCCGCGACGGCCAGCTCACGCGCTTGGAGGTCACCCCGCCAGAACGTCGGCAGGACGTGGAAAACCTGCTGCGCTGAATCACGGCGACACGCCGGGCCACGCCTCTGCCATGGAGCGGGACCACCGCGCGTCCCCCTCGCTCCGCACTCGGCTTCCTTTTCGCCTCCATCCTTGCCTATTCCCTGTTCCTCCGCCTGGTTCCCGAACGCGCCCTCGGCGCTTGTAAGCGACTTTCGCGTTCCGCCCGCGGCGGGAAAGGCGGGGGGAAGCGGGGCGCGACAGGGACTCAGTTCGCGTTGGTCGGTTCCGGGTTTGCCCCGAGTCGGCGGCGCTCGGCTCGTGCACCGAGCAGCAGCAGTCCGCCGACCAGCGCCACGCTTCCGGAGATGGCGAGGATGCAGTAGCGCCCCCAGGCGGGATTCGGAATAAAGAGCAAAAACAACAGGGCGCCGGCCATGGCGAGCGAGGCTTTGCCCAAGATCGAAGCCTGCATCGCGTCGCTGCTTTTCCCGCGCTCCTCATCGTTGAGCGGCGTGTTCATCTTGGTGAAGAAGCCGTCCACGCGCTCCCGGTAATCGGCCGGCTCCCGGGCATAAAACGGGATGGCGGTGAGCGTGGCGGCGACGCCCGCTGCGAAGACCCAGAGGGAGCGTTCGGAGTAGGTCCATGGTGTGGCCGCAAACAGTGACAGGACCGCGGGCACGGCGGACATACCGAGAATCCAGAAAAAGCTCCAGCGTGGGAGACGCCGCACCACGAGACCGGCGATCATCGGCATGATCAGCGGCATCCCGATGAGGGAATTGATCTGCAGAAACGCGTCGAAGAGCCGGAAGCCCTTTAATTTGCTGAAATAAAGCGCCAGCGCGATGGTGAGGGCGCCCATGACCAAGGTGCCGATCTTCCCCGCCAACATGAGTTGTTTATCACCCAGCGCAGACAGGCCGAGGACCCGGCGCAGGGGCGGGATCACGTTGCGAATGAGCGTCCCCGCGTTTCCGTTCAGCCCCACATCCATGGTGCTGAGGGTGGCGGCGAACATGGCGACAACCATCACGCCGACCAGGCCGGCGGGAAGGAGTTTCAAGGCGGCTATGGCGTAGGCGGAGTTCGCCGGTTCTCCCAGCGCGGCCATCGCCTCGACGTCTGCCGACCAGAGCATGCGCGTGACCCAGGGGGGAATAAACCAGACGAGCGCGCCGAAGCCCATGCCCGCGGCGGCGAGCAGAGCCGAGCGGGTGGCCTCGCGACCGTCGCGCGCCGCCAGATAGCGACTCGCGGACCCGAGGTTCACATAAGCGAGAAACTGGGTGATGAAGGCGGCGATAATCCACGTCCAAGTGAAGTTGTCGCCCGGGAATTGGCCGGGTTCCTTGACGAAGGAAAAATCGGCGGCGAGGTCCGGCCGGGAGAAGTTTTCGATGAGGGCGGAGACGCCGCCGACTTCCCGGAGCGCGAGGATGGCGAGGAGAATGGTGATCGGGTAAATGATCAGCGACTGGACGAAGTCGTTGCCCATCACCGCCCATTTGCCGCCTTTGATCGCGTAGAGGGTGACCACGGTGCCGAGCACCACGATGAGGGTGTCCTGCGGTATGGCGAAAACGCCCGAGCAAAAAGAGGCCAGCGCCCAGAGCGGAACGGCTCCGGTGAGCGCTCCGATGACCACGCTGTAGTAGGCGGAGAACTGTTCCACCGCCGGCCCGAAGCGTTCGCGCACCACATCCGCAGCGGTGAAGGCGCGGGTCTGGCGGAAACGCGAGGCGAGGAACGCGGCATGGACCAGAAAGGCCAAGGTGTTTGCCAAATATATGATCAATAGGGTGGGGCCGGCGTCATAGGCGCCCGCCGCGTTGCCCGAAAACGTGAACGCGGAGATGCCGGCGAGAAGGGAGCTGCTGCCCACCAGCCACCAGGTCCCCTTGCCTCCACCTCGCACAAAGTCGCTGGTGGTCTTGCTCATGCGCCCGAAGGCCCACCCCACCCCGAGGAGGAAGGCGAGATACACGAGCATGGTAACGTAGTCGTAGCTTTGGAGCATGGGGAGAAGGGAGGGCTAGGAGGAAACGGGGAGGGGAATTTTTCCGTCGAAACGAACGCGGGGGGCGAAAAACGCCTAGCGGACCGGGCGCAGGCGCAGAAGGACGGCACCGTGGGGGGGCAAGGTGCGGGTGACACTGGCGGAGGCCGGATCGGCAGGCGTCCCCGACCAGACATCGTGTGCAGACCAGAAGCCTTCGAGGTCGAGGTTGGTGAGCGTGAGGGTGATTTCCGCCGCTTCTTCGCCGCGATTATAGAGCGCGACAGCCTGGTCGCCGTCGGCGAGAGCGCGCAGCCACACCTCGGTTTTGTTTTCGTTCTTGAGAACGCGACGGCCGGGGCGGCCAAGTTTGTCCTGGTTGATCCCGAGGATGCCAGGATGGGTGATGAGTTCGAGGGTGCGGGCGTCGTTGTCGGTCAGACTCATGCCGAGCATCAAGGGCGAGGGCATCATGGCGAAGTGGGTGAGCAGGGTCACTTGTTCGTCCGGAGTAAAGTGGGTGCGACGATCCTTGCCGTGACCACTGCGGATGCCGATGCGGCCGAGCGGAATCATATCGCCGTCCGGCCAGCGGCCCGGACCGGCGACGCCGGTTTTTTGCCAGGCATCGGCCAGGTCAAGGGACCGATCCAAGTCGCGCCACCGGTCCCAGAAATCCGAGGAGATGCGCCACATGTTGGCGTGGTCGGCGACATGTGGCGCTTTGCCGGGCGGCGTGGCACCGGGCGAAGTGGAAAAAATCATCGGACGACCGCAACGGTCGATGGCTCGCCGCACCGCCTCGACCTCTTTTTCGTGATAAGGATAGGAAAGGTCGTCAACCTTCACAAAGTCCACGCCCCAAGAAGCATAGAGTCGAAAAACGGAGTCGTAGTAATCCTGACCCGCCTGGGTGCCGGCATCGATGCCCCACATGTCCGGGCACCATTTGCAGGTGCTTTTGGTATTGGCGGCATCGGCGGCGCGGAAGGGTGATTTTTCGATGGGGGTGTTGGCGGTGACGACTTGGCGCGGGATACCTCGCATCACATGAATACCAAACTTCAAACCCATGCCGTGGACCCGGTCTGCAAGCGGTTTAAACCCCTGCCCGTCGGATGCGGAAGGGAAGCGGTTGGGGGCGGGTAAAAGTCGGCCAAACTCGTCCGCGTGAAGGGGACCGCCGATACCGTTGGGATCGTAGTCGGCGGCAGTGGCGTCGGCCCAGCGAAAGTCCACCACCACGATATTATAGCCGTGGGGAAGCAGATGGTCCTTCACGTAGGTCGCGTTGGCCAGAAATTCGTGCTCGGTCACGCTGGAGCCGTAGGCGTCATAACTGTTCCAGCCCATGGGCGGGGTCTGCGCGTGCGCCCAATGTGCGGGCTCGGCGGCGCGGAGCGGGTCGGTGCTGCCGGTCGCGACACCGAGGGAGAGGGTGAGGAGGATGCCTGAGATAGGACGGAGGGGGGCGGCGAAGATCATGGGGCTCCGATAACGCGGAAAATTGTGGCGGAAGACGGGCGGGAGTGAACGGCTTGGTCCGCGCGAGCCAGGAACGCAGCCTTGGGAGGCGACGCGCGAGTCGCGGCAATCAACGCCGGGGCAAGCGTTAAAAAATTGGCTAAGCTGAGTTTCAAGATCGGGCGGGGTCTGGGGTTCTAGACCGAGGAAGGCGCGAGGGCGGGAGACGGACGGGAGCAGTCGTAGGGGAACGTGAGTCGAAGCCCTCTCGGACGGGGATCAACCCCCGGCTTATGCGAATTATTGAACGCGCGGGGACGTGCGGGTGTGGGTGGAGGCGTTGCGGCGGCGTCTGCACAACACCACCGTCTCTGCCACCCTTCGCGAGGGTCGGCTTCCCCGATTGGAAGTCATCCCTTCCGGACGTCAGCAGGGTGTCGAAATCATGCTGCCGTGACGCTTTGCGCCATGCTGCACGGCTCCGCGATTAGATTGGCGGATGGCGGGGCTGCCCTCCGGACCGATGATAGGTAGGCAGCCTTACGGAAGGAGTGGTGGTGAAGACTTCGCGCTCCGCCCCGCGCTCGGTTTCGGGAGAACTCTCGTCCCTCCAGTTCCGCAAGTTGACTTTTGTCGTCTTTTTTGGCGACCGATTGATGAACCGGTCTTTCGCCCTCCGGTTGTTTAGGTTTCATTCACAACCAATCAGTTGCCAATCGGCGGCTCTTTTTCCGGCGCATGGTTTTTGGCTCAGGTAAGATTGGGGAGGTTTCGAACAACGCATCCCTATGATCCCAAACGTCTCTCGCTTCTGTCGCGCAATCCCGCCGCGATTGCTGAAAGTGGGGCTCGTCCACCTCGCCTCCGGCACCTGTTTCTGCGTAAGCGCTCGGCCGAGTGCCTCGTTGACGGCTGATAGAAGAGGCGAAGTTGGCTCCTATGGGTGACCCATACGAGGCAGGCCGGTGTCGTAGAGGTGACCTCTACGAGGCAGACGATGCGGCAGGTTGCCAACGGCGCGGCGTGAG
>CAMCHD010000048.1 GCA_945874545.1 Akkermansia muciniphila
GCCGCCGACATCGCCGACACCGTCAACACCTGCACGTGGAACAAGGACATGTTCGGTGTCGATATGGCCAAACCCGGAGCCCAGGCCTACTACGATTCCGTGTTCGCCCTGCTCGCGTCGTGGGAAGTCGACTACGTCAAGGTCGACGACCTCTCCCGCCCCTACCTGAGGAACCGCCCCGAGATCGAGGCCATCCGCCGTGCCATCGACCGCGCCGGGCGCCCCATGGTCCTCAGCCTGTCCCCCGGCGAGACCGACCTCGCCGGCGCCGATCACGTCGCGCAACATGCCAACCTGTGGCGCATCTCCGACGATTTCTGGGACCAGTGGCCGCTGCTTTTCTCCCAGTTCAAGCGCCTGCACGACTGGTCAACCCACGCCGCTCCCGGCGCCTGGCCCGATGCCGACATGATCCCTTTCGGCACCATCGCGATGGGGCGCGAGACCCACTTCAGCCCGCCCGAACACCGCACCCTGATGAGCCTGTGGTGCATCGCCCGCTCCCCGCTGATGTTCGGCGGCGACCTGACCAAGATCGACGACTTCACCCTCTCGTTTCTGACCAACGACGAAGTCCTCGCGGTCAACCAGCGCGGCTCCGGCCCCCGCCAGCTCTTCCGCACCGCCGACGACCAGATCGCCTGGGTGTCGGACATCCCCGGCTCGACCGACAAATACCTCGCGGTATTCCACGCCGCCGACGCCCCCGCGACCGCCACCATCCCGGTGGATCTCGTCGCACTTGGGTTCACCGGCCGTGTCCGCGTGCGCGACCTCTGGGCACTCCGCGACCTCGGCGCGTTCACCGGCGCCTTCGCGCCCGAGATCGACGCCCACGACGCCGGGCTTTACCGCCTCAGCGCGACGGATTGATCGCCCCGCGGGGAAAGCACACCCGTCCGGGCCCGGGAGCGAACACCGCGCCGGACGGTGGACTCAGGCGCTCGCGCCGACCGAACGGGCGGCATCGCGCACGACCGTGATGAATTCGCGCAATTCAACCGGCTTTACCAGGTAACGGAAAACCGCCGCCTCGTTGACCGCGCGCAGCAACATCTCGGGCTTCATGAAGCCGGTGACGAGGATGCGGGCCGCCTCCGGATACTCCTCGCGGACCTGCACCAAAAAACTGAGCCCGTTGCCACCCGGCATCATGTGGTCCGCCACCACCACGCGGAAGGCCTGCTTGTGCAGGGCGAACTGGGCCTCCTTCACGCTCGGCACCGCCACCACTTCGAAATAGGGCGAAAGCGCGGACCGGTAGAGATCCAGGAGGGGGAGCTCGTCATCGATGACGAGCACGGCATCCTTGGGTTTCTCGGCGGGAGTGAGGGGGCTGGCCTGGAGCATACGGGAGCTTCATCGGCACAAATTCGCCTTAGCAAACCGTTTCAAATCGTTTTCCTCTGGGTAAATCGCCCCAGTCCTACAGCATTGCCCGAAACGACCGATAAACCATCCTCTCTCCATCTCCATGGAACTCGCCACGTTGCTCGAAGCCCTGCGCACCGGCCGGGAACTGCCTTCCACGGCGGATCTCTCCGATCATGCCCTCTGGCTGACGCCCAACGCCTCCGGCAACACCGCCCTGCACGTCGCCGCCCGCCATGGGCGCCTGCGCCTCGTCCCGGCCGAACTGTTTACGCCCGAGCATTTTTCGCTAAAAAATCAGGCCGGCTACACCCCCCTCCACCGCGCGTTTGAACACGTCGTAGCACCGTCGGAGCTGCCCCCTCGCCTGCTCCTGCACGATCTGCTCGCCATCACCAGCAACGCCGGCTTCTCGAGCTATCACATCGCCGCCGCGAACGGCCACCTGACCCTGCTCTCGCATTCCATTCTCACCCCGGAACTGCTCACCATCCGCACCCATCTGGGCAACACCTTCCTCCACGAGGCGGCCGAAACCGGTCACCTGGACGATGTGCCGCCGGTTTTTCTCAACACCGCCGCCTTCGCCCTGGCCAACCTCACCGGCGAAACCCCGCTTCACACCGCCGCGCTGAACGGCCACCTCGCCCAGGTGCCCCGCGCCCTCCTGACCCGCGACGCGCTGCTGGCCCGCACCACCGCCGGCGACACCGTGCTGCACGCCGCCGCGCTCGCACGCCACCTCGACCATGTGCCCAGCGAGCACCTTGTCCACGATACCCTCGTGCTCGCCAGCAAGGGCGGCTACGCCGTGATCCACGCCGCCGCCGAGACCGGTCAACTCCACTCCATCCCGCGGGCGTCCATCACCAGCGACCTGCTCGCGATCCGCAACGACCACGGCGACACCCCCCTGCATGCCGCCGCCGCCGAAGGTCATCTGGACCAGATCCCGGTCGCGATCCTCAGTCCGGAATTGCTGAGCCTGCGCAACTACGACGGCCTCACCCCGCTGGACGTCGCCCGCCACGGCGGACACCTCGCGCAGGTGCCCGAGCACCTCTTGCCCCGCGAACCCGGACTTTTTGACCGTATCGGCGCCGCCCTCGGCATGCGCAAACCGCGCTGAGCACGCCCGAGCCGCGCGCGCCGCCAGGCCGGCTACGACAGGAGCCCGATCAATTCCGCCCCGACCGCGTCGGCCAGCAAACGGCCGCGCCGGGTCAGACGCGGGAAGCCCGCGACGCCTTCCACCGGCGATCCCGGCTCGAGCAAGCCCTGCGCCGCCAGGCGTTCGAGCGTCGCCCTCGGCTCCTCCGCCCCGTCCACCTGCGGAAACCGCGCCAGCATCGCGCCCAAATCGACACCCTGGTTCAAACGCAGACCAAAAACCAGGGCGTCCTCCAGCAGGAGCCCCGGGCTGAGCGCCACCCGGTCCTCGCCCATTCTTTCGCCCTTCGCCAGGCCCTCGCCCCACCGCTCCAGGTCGGCGGGATTGGCCCCGCGCCAGCCGTCGTGCTGGCCCGCCGCCGAGGGTCCGACGCCGACCCACTCGTGCATCCGCCAGGTATTCAGATTATGGGCACAAACATGGCCCGGACGGGCGAAGTTGGAGACCTCGTATTGCGCGTAGCCCGCCGCCTCGAGCTCATCCCAGGTCCGCTCGTAGAGCCGCGCCTCCAGCGCCGGATCGAGCTTCACCTTGCCGCCGGAGAGCTTCACCCAGAGCCGGGTGTCCTCCTCGAAGGTCAGGCAGTAGGTCGAGAGGTGATCGGGCGCGAGGGCGACGGCCTGCCGGAGATCCGCCAGCCAGGCCGCCTCGTCCTGGCCGGGCAGGGCGAACATGAGGTCGAGGTTGACGCTGGCGAAACCCGCCGCGCGCACCCGCTCGTAGGCGCGGAAAACCTGCTCGCGAGTGTGCTGCCGGCCCAGCCCGTCGAGCAGCCCGGGATCGAAGCTCTGCACCCCGAGCGATACCCGCGTGACCCCGAGCCGCAGCAGAACGGCGAGGCGAGCGTCCGTGACCGAGGCCGGCGCCAGCTCCACCGACCACTCCGCCGGCGCGCCTCCGCAGGCCGCGAGCACGGTCTCGCCCAGCTCCGCCAGGTCGTCGGGCGCGAGCAATCCCGGCGTGCCGCCGCCCCAAAAAACCGTGTCGACCGGCCGGCGCCAGCGCACCAGCGCGAGCTCGCGACGGACGTTCGCCAGATAGGTCTCCACTCCGGCGCGAGTCGGCGTGGTCTGGTAAAAGGCGCAAAAATCGCAGGTGCTGGCACAAAAGGGCACGTGCACGTAAAGCCCCAGCGGGCTGTCCGCGAAGGCCGCGCGCAAGCCGTCCCCCGGATCGCGGGTCGGCGGCGTGGCGGTGATTTCGTGCGTTGCCATGGAAGGGTTGCCCATTTTCGCTGTCCGCCAATCGATACCCAAATCGCGATGCACCACCAATCTGTTTTCTCCCTGCCCCGCCTGTTTCGCGCCGTCCTCTGCGCCACGGCCCTCGTGCTGCTCGCCGGCTGCGACCTGAAACTCGTCGATCTCACCCCCAAAGTCCTGCCCGAGAATCCCTCGCGCATCTACACCTTCGCCCTCCGGGTGGCGCCCAAGAGCACCAAGGTGGTCGAGTCGAGCATCGAGGCCCGCATCGTGATCGACGGCCAGATCCACCCGATGACCACCGGCACGCTCGGCAAGGGCGTGTTCGAGTATGAGTTTCAACTGCCCGCCGGCCGCGACGAACTCGCCTACTACTACGTGGTGAACTACACGGTGGAGAACAACGCCGGGATCGTGCGCCGCGAGGACTACACCGACGTGACCAAGACCCGCGTGGTGGGTCGCTACGTTTTGACCATGGAGACCAATCGCGGACCGGTCGGCGCCCGGATCAGCGTCGTCGGCCGCGGCTTCGGCAACGCCGACGTGATCAAGTTCGACGACCAGCCGGTGCGCACGGTGAACGAGTCGAGCAACGCGCTCAGCTTTTACGTGCCCGCCGTCGAGCCCGGAAAGAACTACCGCGTCACCCTCGAGGGCGCGGCCGGCAACTCGCCGGTCGGCACCTTCCGGGTCGACCCCGCCGTGCTCGACGTGTCGCCCTCCCGCCTCGAACTCACCCCGGGCGGCGTGCAACCCCTCACCTTCACCGTGCCCAACGCCGCCTCGTCCGGCGGCCAGCTGCTCGACGTCACGACCGACATCCCCGAGAGCGTGATCATGCCCGAGGTGATCGTGCCCGAGGGCGCGAACTCGGTGACGGTCGACGTCAAGGGCGGCAAACCCGGCTCGGGCAACCTCTTCCTCAAGGGCTACGGCAGCAGCGGCGAAATCACCATCCCGGTGGTCGTCGAATAAGCGGCGCCCGCCGCTTTCCCCCCGCCGCTTTCCGCGCGGAGTCCACCCGGGCTCCGCGTTTTTGTTGCCCCGGCGGTCATGACACCGCCGCGGCCCGCGCCAAAACAAACCGATCCCGGCCGCGAAGGTCGGCGCGCGATTCGCCTTGGCTCAGACCCGCCGCCGCGACCGCCGCGAGCAGGGCGGGATGCTGGGCGACACCCGTCTCCAGCGCGAGCAAGCCCCCCGGCGCCAGCCGCCGCGCCGCGCCCGCGATGATCGCGCGCAGATCGGCCCGTCCCTCGTCCGGCGCCACCAGGGCCGCGCGCGGATCGTGCAGCCGCACCTCGGGCTCGGCCGCCGCCACCTCCTCGTCGGTGAGGTAGGGCGGGTTGCTGACGATAAGATCAAAAACCGCATCGACCGGGAGGGCGGCATACCAATCCGAGCGGAGAAACTCCACCCGGTCGCCAAGGCCCAGCGCGGCGGCGTTTTCCCGGGCCAGGGCGAGGGCCTCTTCGCTGGCATCCACCGCCACGACCCGCGCGGCGGGCCAGGCCCGGGCGAGAGCCAGGGCCAGCGCGCCGGTGCCGGTGCCGAGGTCGAGCACGCGGAGGACACCCTCCGCGCCACCCGGGACGCGCGCGAGCACGAGCTCCAACAACTCCTCCGTCTCGGGCCGCGGGATAAGCGCCCGGCGATCCACCTTCAGGGTGAGGCCGCCCCACTCCACCGTGCCGACGATGTGCTGGAGCGGTTCGCGCTGCGCCCGGCGTTTCACCAGCGGACGGATTTTATCCAGCTCCGGCTCGGTCAGCAGGCGCTCGAATTGCAGATAAAGCTGCATGCGCTTCAGCCCAAGGGCGTGCCCGACGACCTGCTCGGCGTTCAAGCGCGCCGGCTCGACGCCCCGGGCGGCGAAGAACTCGGTGGTCTTGGTGATGATCTCGAGCAGGGACAACATGAGGTTACTCAGGGGAGGTATTGCCCACGAAACACACGAAATGACACGAAATAGAAAGCCACGATGAATTCCGGCTGATCGGCCTTTCGTGTCCTTTCGTGTGTTTCGTGGGCCACCAGGGTTTCAGTCGTCGTCGTCGTCCCCGGCCGCCGCGCGTTTGAGGTCGAAGGGCTGGCCGGTGAGCTCGGCCAGTTTTTGCTCGAGGTCGGCTTTCTGCAGGGCCTCGACCACCGGCTCGATCGCGCCCTCGATCACCTGCGGCAGGCTGTAGAGCGTCAGGCCTATGCGGTGGTCGGTGAGCCGGTTTTGGGGGAAGTTGTAGGTGCGCACCCGCTCGCTGCGGTCGCCGGTGCCGATCTGGCTCTTGCGCTGGGCGGCGTATTTGGCCGCCTCCTCGTCCTGCTTGCGCTGGAGCAGGCGCGCGCGCAGCACGGCCATGGCGCTGGCCTTGTTTTTGATCTGCGAACGTCCGTCGGCGCAGAACACCATCAGCCCGGTCGGTTTGTGGATGATGCGCACGGC
The DNA here is from genome assembly GCA_945874545.1 of Akkermansia muciniphila. GTDB lineage: Bacteria > Verrucomicrobiota > Verrucomicrobiia > Opitutales > Opitutaceae > IMCC26134_A. The sequence continues at coordinate 6,188 of CAMCHD010000048.1, forward strand.
CGAGTCGGTGGTGTTGACCCCCTGCCCGCCCGGACCGCTGGCGCGTTGCACGGTGATTTCCAGATCCTGCGGATCGATGTGCAGGTCGACCTCCTCCGCCTCGGGCAGCACCGCGACGGTGACGGTCGAGGTGTGGATGCGACCGTTGGCCTCGGTGCTGGGGATGCGCTGCACACGGTGCACGCCGCTCTCGAATTTGAGCTGCTTGTAGACGTCCTGCCCGCGCACGAGGAAACTGACCTCGCGAAAGCCGCCGCGCTCGGAGACCGAACTGCCCATCGGCTCGATGGTCCAGCGCCGGGTCTCGCAGTAGCGGTGATACATCCGCGTGAGCGTCGCGGCGAAGAGCGCCGCCTCCTCGCCGCCGGTGCCGGCGCGGATCTCGACCACGGTGTTGCGCGAGTCGGTCGGCTCGGGCGGGATCATCTGGCGCAGCACCGCCGCGTGCAGCTCCTCCGCCCGGCGCTCCAGCCCGGGCAGCTCGGCGTCGGCGAGTTCGCGCAGCTCGGCATCCCCGGCCGCGTCGCGGAGCAGGGTGCGCATCTCCGCGATGTCCGCATGGGCCTTGGCCAGGGCGGCGTGGTCGGCCAGGAGCAGCCCGAGGCGCTGGTGCTCGCGGGTCACCTGCGACGCGGCGCGGGCGTCGGTGTAGAAATTCGGGGAGCGCATCTGCGCGTCGAGCTCGTCGAGGCGACGCTGAAAGGGAGTGATTTCGGGCAGGGAGACCATGAAGTAAAATGAGGAGGTGGGGAAACGGGAGGGAAAAACCGCGGACGGCGCGGAGCGACGCCGACGTCTGCACACTTGCGCACCGCCGGTCGGGCGGCTTGCCTCGCGGTCACGCGTCGCGAGCGGGGGCTGTTTTCACCCGCGCTAACGATGCTGATCCGCCATGGCCACGACCCTCTTCACGCAGAACACCATCGCCTGCATCTGGGACTTCGACAAGACCCTTATCCCGGAATACATGCAGTCGCCGCTTTTCCGGCGCTACGGCATCGACGAACCGGGCTTTTGGAACGAGACCAACAACCTCGTCGGCCACTACAAAAAACGCGGCTACGCCCTCTCGCCCGAGATCGCCTACCTCAACCACCTGCTCACCCACGTGCTGGCCGGCAAGCTGCCCAAGCTGAGCAACAAGATCCTGCGCGAATGCGGCGCGGAGATAAAATTCTACCCCGGCCTGCCCGACTTTTTCCGCCAGTCCCAGGCCTACGTCGCGGAGAAGGAGGTCTACCGTAAACACGACCTTCGCCTCGAACACTACATCGTGAGCACCGGCCTGGCCGAGATGGTGCGGGGCAGCGCCATCGCCCCCTTCGTGGACGGCGTCTGGGGCTGCGAATTCATCGAAAACCCGCTCCAACCCGGCTTCCTGAACCAAGGCGACCTGGGCCTCGAGGCCGAGGCGGTGATCGCCCAGATCGGCCTGGTCATCGACAACACGACCAAGACCCGCGCCCTGTTTGAGATCAACAAGGGCACGAACAAAAACCCGGCCATCGACGTCAACGCCAACATCGCCCCGGAGGACCGCCGCATCCCCTTCCAAAACATGATCTACATCGCCGACGGCCCGAGCGATGTGCCGAGCTTTTCCGTGACGAAAAAAGGCGGCGGCAAGGCCTACGGGGTCTACAACCCCAACCGCCCGGACGAGTTCGCCCAAAACGACCGCCTGCGCTCCGCCGGCCGCATCGACCACTACGGCCCGGCCGACTACCGCCCGGAGAGCAGCACCGCCCAGTGGCTGCGCATGCACATCCACGCGATCTGCGACCGCATCGTGACCGACCGCGAAGCCGCCCTCGCCGCGCGGGTCGCCCGCCCGCCCCGCCACCTCAACGCCTCGCCCGAGGAGGAAGCCGCCCGCCGCGCCGCCGCCGCGGCCGCCGCCGCGCCGAAGCAGCAGACTTTCCTGTAGCCCTCTTTGGCTGAGTTGAAAAATTGGCCGCAAGAGGCGCAGAAGCCACAGGACCGGAGCCCTCTTTTTGCGCGTTTTGTGCCTTTTGTGGCCATTCCGGTTTGTTCGCCGGGACGTCGCAGGGGAACCAAGCAAGTAGGACCAGGGAGGTGACATTTCCGCGACGCCGGTCCGGCGCGACGCGTTTGCCTTTGGCCTGAAACGTGCGCCGTGCATGGTCCCCCCATGCCGCTCTCCGCCCGTTTTTTCCGCCCCGCGCTGGCCGCCCTGCTCCTGCTCATCCCCTGGGTCGCCTCCGCCGCCGGCACCCTCGTCTCCGGCCCCATGCTCGGCTACCGCGCCCACCGCGAAACGGTCATCACCCTCGAGACCCGCGACGCCACGGAAGTGCGCATCGACTACCAGGTCGATGGCCGGCCCGACACCGCCAAGTCCGTCGCCATCCACACGCCGTGGGTCTCGCCCGCCGGCGGCCAACCGATGAAGTTTGTCCTGCCCGCGCTCGAAATGGGCGCGACCTACACCTACGCGGTGCGCATCGACGGAAATCCGGTGGCGCTCCCCTACCCCCTCGCGTTCAAGACCACCGACCAGTGGGAGTGGCGCAAGGAACCGCCCGCGTTCTCCTTTCTTTTCGGCTCCTGCGCCTACCTGAACGACCCGCCCTACGACCGCCCGGGCAAACCCTACGGCCACGGCACGGAGATTTTTCAACACATGGCCGACACCGGCGCCGACTTCACCCTCTGGGGCGGCGACAACCTTTACTTGCGCGAGGCCGACTACTCCTCCGTGTCCGGCATCTGGTATCGCTACTCGAAGGATTTTTCCACGCCCGACCTGCAGCGGCTCTTCGCCACCATGCACCACTACCGCACCTGGGACGACCACGACTACGGGCCCGACAACGCCAACCAGTCCTACGAGTTCAAGGACGTTACCCTGGCCGCCTTCAAGGCCTACTCCGGCAACCCCTCCTACGGCGAACCCGACCACCCCGGCGTCTACGGCAAATTCCTTTGGAGCGACGCCGCTTTTTTCCTGATGGACGATCGTTACCACCGCGACGAAACGCTGCTCGATCAAGAGGCCAACACCCACAAGAGCGTCTGGGGTGCCCGGCAGTTCGGCTGGTTAAAACAGTCCCTCCTGCACTCCAAATCCCAACGCAATACCAGCTTCCGCTTCATCGTGACCGGCGGCCAGGTGGTGCAGACCACGATCAAAACCGCCCGCTCGGAAACCCACGAACTCTACCGCCGCGAGCGCGAGGAGTTGATCAAGTTTATCCAGGACAACCAGATCGGCGGGGTGATCTTTCTGACCGGCGACGTGCATCACACCGCCCTCTACCGCCGCGCGCTGACCGACACGCAGTCCATCTACGAACTCACCTCCTCGCCCCTCGCCAGCGGCTCCTGGGCCGCCGCCACCAGCGAAAAAGCCTCCGACCCCAACGTCGTGGCCGGCACCATCGTCGGCACCCAGAACTACTGCCAGATCGCGGTGACCGGGCCGAAGGACGCCCGCGCTTTGGTGATCAAGTGTTTCGACAAGACCAACGCCTTCCAGTGGGAACAGACCATCCCGTCGGCCGCCTTGCGCTGATGCACCCCGATCCGATTTATAAACCACGGATGGCACGGATGGGCACGGATCAACCCATCGTATCGAACAGGAAGCCCGGCGCTTCGCCATTTTTATACTTGCCTGCCCGGTTTGATCGGAGCCCCTCCGAATCCGTGTTCTCCGTGTAATCCGTGGTTACTAAGAACCTCTCACCATAAACTACGTCCCGTGGCCAAATCCTCCAAAAAACCCGCCGCTCCCCTCCCTCCCGCCGCCGGCACCGCCGCGCCTTTCCCGCTCAAGACCCGCCGGGACATCATCGAAAACTGGCTGCCCCGCTACACCGGCGTGCCGCTGGCCGAGTTTGGCGATTACATCCTGCTGACCAACTTCATGCGCTACGTGAAGTTGTTTGCCAAACAACACGGCGTGGCGGTGCGCGGACGCGACAAACCCATGCCCAGCGCGACCGCCGGACGCATCACGATCATCAATTTCGGCATGGGCAGCGCGACCGCCGCGACGGTGATGGACCTGCTCTCCGCCGTCTCGCCGAAAGCGGTGCTGTTTCTCGGCAAATGCGGGGGGGTAAAACACCGGGCCGAGCTGGGCGACCTCATCCTGCCCATCGCCGCCATCCGAGGCGAGGGCACGAGCAACGACTACTTTCCCGCCGAGGTGCCCGCCCTGCCCGCCTTCGCCCTGCAAAAAGCCATCTCCACCACCATCCGCGACCACGCCCGGGATTATTACACCGGAACGGTTTACACCACCAACCGGCGGGTCTGGGAACACGACGAGGAGTTCAAGGCCTACCTCAAAAAAATCCGCTGCCTCGCCATCGACATGGAGACCGCGACGATTTTCAGCGTGGGATTTTTTAATGAGATCCCCACCGGCGCCCTGCTGCTCGTCTCCGATCAACCCATGAGTCCGGAAGGCATCAAAACCGCCGAGAGCGACAAGGCGGTGGACCACACCTACGTCGAGGACCATCTGCGCATCGGCATCGCCTCGCTAAATCAGCTCATCCACCAAGGCCTGACGGTGAAGCACCTGGTGTTTTAGAGCATTTCAAAAGGAGTTGTAGCCAATGGAAACGGAGGATTGCCGCAAAGATGCGCAAAAGATCCCCTCGCGCATCAAGCGTCCCAAGCGCCTATAGGCGCGCGGAAGTGCTTCACCGCAGGAAGAGAAGTTTTGTGACTCTTTGCGGCCATAACTTCATTTGAAAGGTTCTATGCGGGCCGCACTCGATCGGCCGCTCCCGCGCACAACGGGCCCTACCCCACCCGGTCCGCCCCCTCGGCCGGGACCAGGACAAAGCCGGTCTCGGTGTCGCCGAAGACCTCGCTGCGGCACCCCGCGTGGTGGATGTGCCAGAGCGCGATCAAGGCGCAGACCCACGCGTCCAGCTGATCCTCGACCGGTTTGCTCCAAGGTGCGGCGAGCAGGCGGGCGGTGTCCGCATGCCGCTCCAAGAAAGGGAAATGCGTCGTGCCGAGGGCCGCGAGAGACCTTTGCAGGCGGGCAAACTCGGCGTCGCTGTGGGCGCGGGGCCGGCTCGCCTTGCGTTTGTATTCGATGATTCGGTCGAGCCCAAGCCAACGCACCAGAGCCGGGTGGGGAAAAACCTCCGCCGCCACCCGAGGCATCCCCGCCGTGGGTAAGGCGGGCGTCAGCGCGAACCCGTCGGTCACCAGCCGGGCGGCGATCCGCAGGGGCCGGGGCGCGAGGCGGAGGTTGACCGGGTAACATCCGGCGTGCTGTTCGCGAAAGGCCGCGCTGACCAGGCCATCGACCGGCCGGCGGCCGGTGGCGTTGAGGCAGACCAAGGGGGCGTCGAAGGCGAAAAACCGCCGCACCCGCGCCTCGACCCCAAAACCCGCTTGCTCCGGCCCTTCGCGCAGGGTGGCCAAAAGCGCCTCGTCCCCCCGCACGTGGCGGTGCGCGAGAATCCGGGCCGAGGCCGGCCGGCCGGCGTCCGCCGGGCGGTAGGCGATCAGGCAGACCCCGTCGCCGTTTTTCTCCCCCCAAGCCAGATCGACGCCGGCCAAGAGGTAGGCGTCCCGGGGGCAGGTAGTTACGTCGGGGGGCAGGCCCATAACGGGGCGCTGGGCTAGCAACGGGTCCACCCCGCGCCCAACCCGTTCAGCGACGGTTTCGGACGCAAGGTGCCGGCCGGTTTTTACCGCGCCAGCAACCAGGCGGCGATCGGGCCTTGGAAAAATCCGAAGATCACGCTGCCGGCGGCGAGCACGCCGAGGGCAAGGCCGGCGGGGAAGCCGACCGGGGTGGCGGCGGCCTCGGCGGGCTCGGTTTCGCCGGGAGCGAGGGGCGGGCGCCAGGTGGTGAAAAAGGCGGCTTTGATCCAGCCGAAATAGTAATAGATCGACAGCACCACACCGACGATGGCGATGGCGAGCAGCGGGTAGAGCCCGGCCTTGAAGGCCGCGATGAAGACCATGAGTTTACCCATGAAGCCGGCCAGCGGGGGAATGCCCGCGAGCGAGCCGAGCCCGATGGCGAGCACACCCGCGAGGTAGGGACGCTTCTTGCCGAAATCGGCGTAGTGGTCGAGGTCCTGATCCGCGTCGTTGACCCCGGCGACGTGGGTCATGACGGCGAACACCGCGAACGAGGCCAGCAGGTAGGCAAAGAGGTAAAAGTAGATCGCGCCGATCGCCTGGGGCACGGTCTGGGCCGCGACCACGCCCATAAGGAGGTAGCCGGCGTGGGAGACGCCGGACAGGCCGAGCAGGCGTTTGACGTTGTGCTGGGTCAGGGCGGCGAGATTGCCAAAGAGGATGGTCGCGCCGGCCATGATCGAGAGCGTGACCGCGACGAGTCCGGCATAGGGCTGAAAAACCGGCAGCAGGCCGATCAACACCGCAAAACCGGCGGCCTTGGACGCGACGGCGAGGAAGGCGGTGACCGGGGTGGGCGCGCCTTGGTAGACGTCGGGAATCCAGATTTGGAAGGGAACCGCGCCGATTTTGAAGGCGATACCGGAGAGCACGAATACGATGCCGATCGAGGCGAGAAAGTTGTCCGGATTGGCGGCGAGGAACTGGCGCACACCGGCGTAGCTCATGGGCGACGCGGTGGAGCCGAGGGAGTTCGGGTTGCCGGCCACGCCGTAGAGCAACACGATACCGAAGAGCAGGATGGCGGAGCTGAGCGCGCCAAGCACGAGGTATTTTAAACCGGCCTCCAGCGAGAGGGGATTTGAACGGGTGTAGCTGACGAGAATGTAAAAGCCGACCGTGATGGTCTCGAGCGCGACGAAGAGCAGGACAAAGTTGGCCGACTGGGCCAGCAGCATCATCGCGGCGGTCACCACCAGCACGATGTGGAAAAACTCGATGCGGGGCATCTTTTGTTTGGCCAGCGCGACCACCCCGAGGACCGACACGAGGAGGGAGCAGACCAGGAAAAAAGCCCGCAGGTATTGACCATCGCGCGAGTGGTGCAGGAGACCGTTGAAGGTATCGCGGTCCAGGTAAGGCGTCGTGGTGAAGTTCAGGGCGAGCGCAAAAAGCACGCCCAGCTGACCGGCGATGGAGCAGGCCGGGATCACGGAGTGGCGCGCCTTGGGCAAAATCATCTCAAGGCCGAGCAGCAGGAGCGCGAGCACGCCGAGCGCGATCTCGGGCGTGATGGCGGCCCAGAGATTGTTGGCGGCGGCGGCTTGAAGTTGGTCGATGGTCATGGGCCGAAAAAGGAGGAGGGAAAGGGAGACTGGTGCGGGCCCGGCTTACTTGCGGAAGGTGGCGGTGATGGCGGTGTCGACCGGGGTGGAAAGGCACTTGGGCCAGAAGCCGATCGCCAGCAGCGCGGCCAGCAGGAGGAGGGCGGGGAATTTTTCCGCCCAGGTGAGGTCGGTCGGCGCTTTTTCGGCGGAAACCTTGGCAAACGCGGGGGTCATGGGGCCAAAAAAGACCCGGGCCACCGAGCGCAGGCCGTAGACCGCCGAGATGATCACGCCGGACACGGCCAAGGTCGTGTAGACCGCGGAGAACTGCCACGCGCCGACAAAGATGGCGAGTTCACCCCAGAAGTTGGCCAGACCGGGCAAACCGATGCTCGCGAAGGTGGCGGTGACAAAAAACGCGGCCAGCACCGGGGCTTTTTGCGCCAGGCCGCCCATCTCGTCCATGTCGAAGGTCTGGGTGCGGTGGTAGATGCTGGTGGAGAGCAGGAACAGCAGCGCCACGGAAAGACCGTGCGCGACCATCATGAGCACCACTCCGCCAAGGCCGGTGGTGTTATAGGCGGCGATGCCGAGGAAGGCATAGCCCATGTGCATGACCGAGCTGTAGCCGACCATCTGCTTCAGATCACGCTGCGCGATGGTGACAAAGCCGATGTAGAGCACGTTGCCGCCGACCGCCAGCAAGGCCAGCCAGCCGACCCAGTGTCCCACGCCCTCGGGCAGGAGCGGGAGGGCGATCTGGATCAACCCATACAGACCGAATTTCTTCAAAACCCCCGCATGCAACATCGCCGCCGAGCTGGGCGCGGCGCCGTAGCCGAGGGGTGCCCAGGTGTGGAAAGGAAAGAGGGATACGAGGATACCAAAGCCGACCATCAGCAGACCAAAGATCGTCTTCTGGTCGCCGGCGGCGAGGGAGCCGTGCTCGATCTCCTGACGCAGGGCGATCAGATCGAAGGTCTCGGCCCCGCTTTGCTGGTAGATGGCGATCAAGCCGATGAGCGAAAGCATCGCGCCCAGCGTCAGGTAAATGGTCATCTTCATCGCGGCGTAACCGCGATCCCGCCCACCCCAGACGCCGACCATGATAAAGGTCGGGATCAGCGCGAGCTCGTGGAAGAAGTAGAAAAAGAAAACGTCCATGCTGGCGAAAACGCCCATGAGGCCGGCCTGCATGACGAGCAGCAGCCCGAGGTAGAGCGGCAAGCGCTCGGCCTTGGACTGGATGGCGTAGAGCCCGGCGGCCAGGCCCACCAGACCGGCGAGCACAAAGAGCGGCAGCGCAATACCATTGAGGCCAAGGTAAAGCGTGATTCCGAGGGTGTCCTTCAGGCCGGTGTCGTAGCGGCTGACAAAGTGATACGAGACCCCGTTGGTGGGATTAAACTGGCTCCAGAGGTAGAGCGCGATCAAGGCCGGCAGGGCAAAGCCGATCCCGGCGATGAACTTGCGCGCGGCGAGGGGCGCCGGGGCCAGCAGCAGGAGGGCGGCCGCCAAAGGCGCGGCGATGGAGAGAAGAAGGAGGTCGGGCACGGCTGGAAAAAGGAGGAGGAAAACGGGAGTCGAAGGTCGAAAAGGCTAAGGGCTAAAGGTCGATTGCGGGCCGCCGGTGCGGCCCATCGGCGAATGAGGGTTGAGCGTGGCGAAGGTGACGACTGGGGACTTTGGACCTTGGACTTGAGACGGTTGGAGAAATCAGGTCAGCGGGTGGCGAGGAACCAGAGGAAAACCGCGCCACCGAGGAACCAATACACATAGGCGTGCAGGCTGCCCGTGTGCAGGGCGCGGGCGGCGAGACCGAGCAGGCCGGCCACTCCGGCGCTGCCGCGCACCACCACCCCGGAGATGCCGATGAGATCCACGTAATTGAGCACGAGCGCGAAACGTTGTTGGACCTTGGCGACGTAGTAGTCGTAGCCGGCATCGAAGGATTTTTGTAGCGCGGAGAGGCCCACGAACGCGGCGGGCGCCCGGGTGGCGAGGGTGTCCTCGGCGGTGGTCTTGTAATAAAGGTAGGCGGCGGCCGCACCCAAGGCCATGACCGCGAGGGAAACCCCGAGGATGATGATGTGCGCGGAGCCGTGCGGGTGGGCGATCTGGGAGAGAACGCCGTCAAAATGTCCGCCGTAAATCGCCTCGTAACCGCCGATGACGGAGAGGGCGGCGAGAACCACCAGCGGCGCGCTCATGCTGAGCCCACCCTCGTGGGCGTGGGCGGCGTCGTCGGACCGGGCGGTGCCGAGAAACACCAGCTTCCACAGGCGCACCATGTAGAACGCGGTGAGCACGGCGGTAAGGCAGAGGACGGCGAAAACGGCGGTGTTTTTCTCCATCGCGAGGTAAAGGATGGCATCCTTGGAGAAAAAGCCGGCGAGGCCGGGGAAACCGATGATGGCCAGCACGCCGAGACTGAAGGTCGCGAAGGTGAGGGGCATCTTTTTGGCCAGGCCGCCCATCTTAAAAATGTCCTGCTCGTGGTGGCAGCCATGGATGACCGAGCCGGAGCCGAGGAACATCAGGGCCTTGAAAAAGGCGTGGGTGGTGAGGTGAAACATCGCCGCGCCCACGCCGGCGGTGAGCAGAACCTCGGAAGCGCCGGCTTCGCCGCGGGCGACCTTGAGGGAACCGAGGCCAAACGCGGCGACCATGTAGCCGAGCTGGGAGAGGGTCGAGTAGGCCAGGACCTTCTTGATATCCCGCTGGGTGACGGCGCAGAGCGCGGCGTAAAGGGCGGTGAGGGTGCCGACCCACATCACGACGCTCAGAGCCTGGGGCGCGTGGGCAAAAAGCGGCTCGATGCGGCACAGCATAAAGATACCGGCGGCGACCATCGTGGCGGCGTGGATCAGGGCGGAAACCGGCGTCGGGCCTTCCATCGCGTCCGGCAACCAGACGTGCAGCGGCACCTGGGCCGACTTGCCGACCGCGCCGCAGAAGAGGAGCAGCGGGATGAGGTTGTGGACCGCCATGCCGCCCGAGGCGGACAACACCGCCAGCTCGCTGAGGTTCACCGTGCCGTAGAAGTGATAACAGAGCAGAATACCGCAGAGATAGCCAAAATCGCCCACCCGGTTGACGATGAACGCTTTTTTGGCCGCATCGGCGGCGCTGGCCTTGAAGTGATAGTGGTTGATCAAGACGTAGGAGCCGAGGCCGACCAGCTCCCAGAAGATAAACATCATGAACAAATTGTCCGCAAACACGATGCCCAGCATGGCGAACATGAAAAGGGAGAGTCCGCCGAAGTAGCGGGCCTTCGCGTCGTCATCGTGCATGTAGCCGAGGGAGAACACGTGAACGCAGAGCCCGATGACACCCACCACGCTGAGCATCAGGGCGGAGAGATCGTCGAACTTGATGCCGAGGGAGAGTTTAAAGGAACCGAGGGCGAGCCACTCGGTGGCGGCGGTGAAACGAGCGCCGGAAAAAGCGAGGTAAAGGCCGCCGGCGGCGATCAACGCGGCGGTGAAGGTCGAGACCAACGCGGCGATATTGCCCTGGCGGCGGAGGGTGAGCGCGATCACCGCGGCCGAGGCGAGCGGCAGCAGGAAAACGAGTTGTGCGAGCTGGGTCGGATTCTGAAACATCGGAAAAAGGAGAGGAGAAAAGAATTGAAGCGCGAAGACGCTAAGGCGCTAAGGTCGGATGACGGGAAGTAATTGGGATACTGTTGAACGGGTTTAACTTAGCGTCTTTGCGTCTTCGCGCCTAGGTTTTGGTCGGAGCGAAAACTCAGTTCTTCAGGGCGTTGAGCTCTTCGACCTGCACCGTCTGACGGCGGCGGAAAAGGGCGACGATGATGGCCAGGCCGACCGCGACCTCGGCGGCGGCGACGGTGAGGATAAAAAACACAAAAACGTTGCCATCGAGCACGCCATTGTAGCGGGAAAAGGCGACCAGGGCGATGGTGCTGGCGACCAGCATGAGCTCCAGGCACATGTAGATCACGAGGGTGTTTTTCCGGAGCAGGACGCCGAAAAAGCCGACCGCGAAGAGCACCGCGGCCAGGTAGAGGTAGGCGTTCAGCGTGACGGTAAAGGCTTCGGACAGCGTGGCGAGCGGAAGGGGGAACATAGCGGAAAGGAAAAAGGAGCAGTAGTGGGTAGCGGGTCGCGAGTGGTTCGGATCCGACTACTTCACGTCCTCGAGGCCCTCGAATTTTTTGCTCAGCACGATGACGCCGAGCATGGCGATGAGGAGAAGGAAGCCGACGATCTGGACCGGGAGGAGGTAGACGGTGAAAAGCTGTTCGGCGTAGGCCCGCAGGCTGGACCCGACCACCTTGACCGCGGCGGGATCGGCCGTCTCCACCAGACCGTGCGACGCGAAGGTCACCAAACCGGTCAACAACAACCCGCCGGCCACCGTGGCGGACAGGATGGTCGTTTTGGTGAAACGTTTCCGGTCGCCGCCCTGCATATCCAGCAACATGATGATAAAGAGGAACAAGGCAACGACCGCACCGGCGTAGACCAGGACCAGCAACACCGCCAGGAGGAAGGCGTCGAGCAGCACAAAGAGCCCGGCCACGCCGACCAAGCTCAAGAGGAAACAGAGCGCCGAGGCGACGGCGTTTTTGTTAAACACCACCCCCAGGGCGGAGGCCACGGTGAGCAGGGCAAAAAGGTGAAAGAGGAGGTCGGACATACTGAATTAAAGTCGAAGGTCGAAAGGTTTAAGGTCGGAAGGTCGAGTCCGGGGCGCTGGGGCGTCCCCTTTTGGTGTCGGTTTTGAGCGAAGCGAAGGTGGCTACTTTGGACTTTCAGACCTTTGACTTATGACGGCTTGAACAGCGCATCAGTGGTGCGCTCCGCCGTGGGCGGCGGCCTGCTCGGCGGCTTTTTTCTTGTCCCACTTCAGGTGCTCATCAGGCAGCGTGCCGCCGAGTTCGTAGAGGCGTTTCTTGTCGTTGACCATCTCCTCGCGGGTGTAGCCGGTCATGGAGTATTTGTTTTGCAGCCAAATCGCCTCCTCGGGGCAAACCTCCTGGCAAAGGCCGCAGTAAATGCAACGGAGCATGTCGATCTTGAACTCCTCCGGGCGCTTCTCGACGTGCGCGTGGGGATCGTCGGAGGCGATCTCGCCGGGGGTGATACGGATGGCCTTGGGCGGGCAAACAAACTCGCAAAGCTGGCACGAGACGCACTTTTCGCGACCGTTGGGATCATAGACCAGAGTCGGGACGCCGCGGTAACCCACGGGAATTTCCGGGCGCTGCTCGGGGTATTCGAGGGTCTCCACCGGTTGCACCATGCGTTTAAACGTGGTCGCCAGCCCGGCGGCGATGTTGGGCAGGTAGGTGCGCTCCAGGAGGCTGAGCGGTTTGCGTTCGACGGTGACGACGGCCATGGCGGG
>CAMCHD010000049.1 GCA_945874545.1 Akkermansia muciniphila
ATGCACCAAGTGATCCTCTGCCACCCAGTCCCTCAGGTCCGGCGGCAACAACAGCGGCGTGTCGCGGTCTATGTTTACGAATTTTGCCATATTTACCTGCATAGCAGATATTAGGCCAATTTTATAACTAAGTCCGACAGGCTGCTAGCGCGGAGGAGCGGGCACTAGCGTTCATCCTAGACCTTTTCACCAACGGCACCGCCAGAACCGTCACCACCAGAGTCTGTGTCTTGCGTCATCTGCTTGGCCGCGACCCCCGGCCGCTGGCAATGCTGGCGCATGAACTTGGCGTATCGCGCCCCCGTGTGTCACAAATCCGGGACACGTTGGCCGCTAGGCTACGGTCGCGTGGCGTGCGCTGCTCCCGCCCACGTATGCGGAGCACCCCCTTAACTGCGTCCCATTGGTAAGGGCAGCAACCGCCCCGGAGCGTGAAGGTCCATCATGCTGTTACCCCTGCGCCGGCCGGGTCCGAAGGTTGCGCCGGCACCCTTCAAAACCATGACCACCACCACGCCAAAACTAAACCGCCTCGAATCCGAAATCGCCAGCATCCGCACCAAACCCGGCACCATCGCCGAACAGGTCCGCGCCCTCGAATCCGAAATCTCCCGCCTGTCCGCCAGTGAGGACGACAACGATCTAAGCCAAGCCGCACGTTCACAGGTGAAGCTCAACGCGCTCCAAAAACTGCACGCCGTCACTGATCTCGACCGTGAGATACACGCAGCGGAAAACTCACCACGCGGAGCCGATGCAATCGCCGAGCTGGTTCAACACCTCGAAAGCAAGGCGAGCGAACTGCGCAAGGAAAGGCATCGCCGCGCTTGCGGGATTTTGTCGGTTTTGGCGAAACAATCAGTCGGAGGTCTCGACGCTGAGAAGATTTACAGCGCAGGCGATTCCGTTGCGGAAATGTTCGCCGACGTGAACGACCACGACCGCACCATCGCACAGGCGAAACACCTTGCACCACTCGTTGCCTGCGCGACACCGGGCGCGACTTGGACCTTTCGTAAGATTCTTAGCGACTTAGCCGCAACCCGTTCCGCGCTAGGTGTTTAGGCCTAATGTAATACATAAGTCGTTATCTGATAAGGGTATACGTCAAGGAATCTTTTTCTAATAGGCAACAGGAGGGTCAGCACCAGCGGCTTCAAGCGTCTACCTGCAAATAATTTACCAATAAACACGCAAGTGTATACGCTTTAACCTAGCAAGCCCCGCACCACACCGGCAGCGGGGTTTTTCGTTCCGCTTGCCGAGCGCCTACGCTTAGAGGACGCTATCCGGGCGCGGGCTAAGGCGAATCTTTCGGCGGGAGGCGGAGATCAAAAATCGGGTAAGCAGAAATCTGCGGACCCGATTATCCCCATCGAAACCCGCGAAGAGCTAGCCAAGCTCGCTGGCGTATCTCGCGCTACCGCCCCGGCAGCATGGAATGGTGCGTTTTTCTTTCACGGTCCCTTTCACGGTTTTGGCCGCGAAATGGTGGAAAGTAGGGCAAAACCGTGAAAGGTCCGGAAGTGGAACAGTCACACAAGCCCCGATTTGGTAGCACTTAGAAAGACACGGAAACGAGGCGAAACGAAGGATATGGGCTTAAAAGGATGCTGCTCTACCGTTGAGCTATCGACCCGAACCCACTGCGTCTGGCGATTTGGCGATTCACCGCGGCACGACCTCCAAGTTGGCGCCCGGGGGTCGGTCGACGTAGGACGAGGCCCCGGAATAAACCTGAATTACGAACCTTGGCAAAAGAACCAAACGTCCCCTCCTGCTTTGGCGTGAGGGGGGGCGTTACTACGGGACGTTTTCCAAGCGCGGCAAGACAAAGTTTGGTGGCGACCGCTCCGCGATTTCGCCCCGCCGCGCCCGTTTCACCCGAGCGCGGCGCCCGCTCGGGCTTTTGCCCGGCCGGGGTTTCGCGTTTGGCGGCGTCTCGTTTGGGCCTTTGGTTGGCGATATGCTTCCCCCTCCGATTGTCGTTACGGACGCCCGGGCGCGTGCTTTCGCGCTTCGAGCGCAGGGCCTCGTTTCTCCGCGGGTCGGCGTGGCGGAGGCGCTGGCCCACCATGGCTACGTGCAGATCGACCCGATCAACGTCTGCGGCCGCATGCACGATCTCATCTTGCGCAATCGCGTGGCGGGCTATCGCGAGGGCGATCTGTGGCGTTTTCTACACGACGCCCCGGCGGAGCGGCGGACCGCCTTCGAGCACCATTTGCCGGGCACGGGCATCCTGGTCGCGTTGGAGGCGGACGCCTGGCCGCACTTGCGCGCGGCGATGCGGGAACGCACCCGCCGCGCCGGGGCCTGGTCGGGCCGGTTGACCCCGCGCGAGGCGGAGCTGGCGAAACCCATCCTCGAGGCGTTGGCCGAGCGGGGCCCGCTCGGCTCCGACGTGGTCGACGACCCCCGGCCGGGGCGGCGCGCGTGGGGTGCGGCGACCCTGGTGAAGGCCACGCTGCAAAAACTGTTTTTCCACGGCCGCGTGCTGATCTCTCGGCGCGAGGGCGGGCGCCGGCTCTACGATCTGCCGGAACGGGTGTTGCCGGCGGCGGTGCTGGCCCTGCCCGAGGCCGCGCCCGAGGAGACCGCGCGTTGGGAGGCGCTGCTTAAGCTCCGGCAGCGGCGGCTCACCGCGCTCAAGCGGACCGAGCTGGCGGCGGTGGCGGATCGGGTGCGGCCGGTCAAAATCGAGGGCGTCGCCGGCGTGTTCTACGTCTTGCGCGAGGATGAGGAAAACCTCGCGACGGCGACCGAGGTGGCGGTCTCGCCGCGCCTGCTCGCGCCGCTGGATCCCTTGATCTACGACCGGGCGCTCACGCGCCGCCTGTGGAATTTCGACTACATCTGGGAGGTCTACACGCCGCCGGCAAAACGGCGGCGCGGCTACTACGCGCTGCCCTTGCTGGCGGGCGCGGAGTTGGCCGGCCATGTGGACCCGAAAGCCGATCGGAAAGGAGGGCGGTTGGAGGTGGTCGGTTGCGAGGCGCGACGCGGACACGCGGGCGCCGCGACGGCGGCCACGCGGGAACTGGCGGGTTTTTTGGGGCTGCGGCTTTAGGCACGGCCATCCGCCGGCGCGGGCGGCACCCATCGCCCCGGAAACAACACGGCCCGGGGCGGGGCGGGCGGGCCGCGCTCGTTTCTTTGCAGTTGGGCCACCACGAGGTCGACCGCGTGGGCCGCGATGACATCGTAGCCTTGGTCCACCCCCATCGAGGCGGAGCGCGGCCGCAGGTCGAGGTTCGCGACCGGGCCGCGCCAGCCGGCCGTCTTGAGCCGCGTGGCGCTCGTGGTTTCGTCCACGACCAGCGCGTCCGGTTGGAGCCGTTTGAGCCAGGCAGCGATCTCCGGGTCGCTGGGGGCATCGGCGCGAAGCCAGAGTCGCCGCGCCGCGGCCGCGGGGCCGTAGGCCAGCCATGCGGCCTGCCAGCCGCGGTGCGCGCGCTCGTTGGTCAGCGCGTTCAGCCAAGCCGCCGGCCGTTTCGAGCCGGTGGCCGCCAGACTGTCCAGGGTCAGACGCATGGCTTCGTAGTGATGATGGGCCGCGCGGGAGAGCGGCACGCCCCAATCCGCCGCGCCGATGACCGCCATCGCGAAGCGCTCCCAGGGCCAGTGGAAATCCACCCGGGCGCGGTTGAACACGGGTGCGAACACGACTCCGGGAATGTTGCGGGCGCGCAGGATGTCGGCGAGGCGGCCGGGATGGCCGCCCGCTTCGGCCAGGGTGAAGCGCTCCAGTTCGTAACCGCGCTCGGCCGCCCGCGCCCGCGCCCCCTCGGCGGCATCGAGTCCCGGGCCGCGCAGGGCGCCGGGCTCCACCGCCACCAGCGCCAGCCGGTCCCGCGTCCTCGGTCCGCCGCCGCGTCGCACCTGGGCCATGAGCTCGGCCACGCGGGCGTTGGGGCGGTAGCCGAGCGTTTCCGCCGCCGCGCGCACCCGCGAGGCGGTCGCGGCGGGGACCTTGGGGGAGCCGCGCAGGGCGTAGGACACGGTGGAGACGGCGAGCCCGGTGGCGCGGGCGATATCCTGCAAACGGGGGGCGGGGCGGACGGGGGGCATCGTCAAGTGAACGATTTCACTAACGCCGCCATCGCCCGGCGCAAGCCCTCCGGCCAGGGTCCGGCATGGCCAACGAACTTCATCGTCTCGAAACCGATCTTCTCGTCGCCGGCGGCGGTCTTTCCGGCGTCTGCGCCGCGCTCGCCGCCGCCCGTAACGGGGCCCGCGTGGTGCTGGTGCAGGACCGCTCGGTGCTGGGCGGCAACGCCTCGAGCGAGATCAAGATGCACGTCGTCGGGGCCGATTGCCACGGGGCCAAGCCCGGGGCGCGCGAATCCGGCCTGATCGAGGAGTTGAGGCTGGAGGACGCCGCGCGCAACCCGGCCGGGGTCTACTCGCAGTGGGATCTGCTGCTTTATGAGAAGGTCATGCTGGAACCCAATATCCGGCTCCTGCTCGACACCGACGTCGTCGGGGTCGAGGTCGCCGACGGCGTAATCCGCGGCGCCCGCGCGGTGCGCCACTCCACCGAGGACGAGTTCATCATCGCCGCGCGATTTTTCGCCGATTGCACCGGCGACGGCCGGCTCGGCGCCGAGGCCGGGGCGGACTACCATGTCGGCCGCGAGGCGCGGCGCGATTACAACGAACCGCTGGCCCAGGAGGTCGCGGATCGCCAGACCCTGGGCAGCTCCATCCTCCTGACCGGCCGGCGCCACGACACCCCGCAGCCCTTTGTGCGTCCGTCCTGGGTGCGGCGCTTCCGCAAGGAGGACTTCAAGCTGCGCCCGATCAAGAGTTTTGAATACGGTTACTGGTGGTTCGAGTGGGGCGGTCAGCTCGACACGCTCAAGGACAACGCCGAGATCCGCCACGAGCTCCTGCGCATCACGCTCGGCGTCTGGGACTACATCAAGAACTCGGGCGAGTTCCCCGAGGCGGCCCACTGGGGCCTGGAGTGGGTCGGGTCCATCCCGGGCAAGCGCGAGTCGCGCCGTTTCCACGGACCCTACCGGCTGACCGAGAACGACGTGCTCCGGCCCGCCGGTTTTGACGACGCGGTCGCCTACGGCGGCTGGTTCGTGGATACGCATCCGCCCATGGGCGTGGACGCACCCGACGAGCCGCCCTGCGTGCAGCACCACTTCGAGCACCTCTTCGCGCTGCCTTTGCGCTGCTACCACTCGCGCAACATCGCCAATCTCTTCTTCGCCGGGCGCAACATCAGCGCGACCCACATCGCCTTCGCCAGCACCCGCGTGATGGCGACCTGCGCGGTCGGAGGCCAGGCGGTGGGCACCGCCGCCGCGCTCTGGCTGGGCGAGGCGACGAACGACATCCGCGCGCTCTCGACCCCCGCGAACGTCCGCGCCTTGCAGCAGCGCCTGTTGCGGGACGACGCCTTCCTGCCCGGTCTGCGCAACGAGGATCCGCTCGATCTCGCCCGCTCGGCCCGCGCGACCGCCAGCAGCGGGGCGGAGACCGCCGCCCTCGCGCTCGACGGCATCACCCGCGATCTGCGCGCGGCGTTCGGCTCCTGGTCCTCCGACTCGGTGCACGCCTGGGCCTCGACCAGCCTGCCGGCGACGCTCGAGCTCACCTTGCCCGCCGCCGCGCCGGTCCGGGAGATCCATCTCACCTTTGACAGCGGTTTCGAGCGCGAGCTGTTGCTCACGCCCAGCCACCATCATCAGAAAATCAGCGCGCCGCGCGGTGCGCAGCGTAAGCTGGTGCGGCACTACCGGGTGAAGGTCGACGGTGCGGTGGTCGCGGAAGAAACGGACAACACGCTCCGCAAACGGGTGCACCGGTTGGCCGCGCCGGTAGTCGGGGTGAAAATCGAGATCGAGTGCCTGGCCACCCACGGGGAGCCGGTCGCGCGCGTGTTCGAGGTGCGCTGCTACTGAGCCGCGCCGAAGCCTCGACGGGCCGGGTCAGGGGCGTTCGGCGTGCAGGCGCAGGAAGCGGCGCGGTGTGGTCCCGTCGAGGGGCACGCGGGCCCGGACCGTTTCCAGCCCGCCCGCGCTCGCCAACACGGTTTGCTCGATCCCGGTCGAGCTCCAATCGCCCGCCAGGGTGTCGCTCCATTGCGGCGTGAGGCTGGCGGTCCCCCGGGCTGCGATCGCTCTTGGAAAGGTCAGATCGAGCGAGCCGGCGCCAGCCGCCAGAGTCCAGGGCGGCGGAGTGGGGCCGGTGGGGGCGGTCCCGAGGGTAAACTCGAGCAGGTTGGGCAGGCCGTCCGCGTCCGGGTCGGCCGTGTCGCCCACCGTGGCGGGGTCGTCCACGCCGGGCCAATGGAGCACGCGCCAGTCGTCCGGCGAGGCGGGGTCGAAGGTGATGTTCACCGAACGCGTGGCGACGGCTTGGTATTGAAAAGGGGTCGGGCCGAAGCGGGCGGTCACCTGGAGGGCATAATCGCCCGGTGCGAGGAAACGGGCGGTGGTTTCCGCGGACTCGGGAGCGGTGAACTCCACGGTTTGAGGGCCGGATACACGACTCCAGGCCAGCGCGGCGGCGCCGGGGGCGAGGGCGGTGAGACTCTGGGTCGAGCCGGTCAAGGCGGTCGGCGCGGCGGCGGGTGCGGTGATGCTGACGGTCGGCGCGGGTTCCGGGTGGGACTCGAAGACGGCGTGTCCGTGCGGCGGGATTTCCACGCCGCCAGCCGTGGCGGTCCAGTAGGCGGTCGGGGTGGACCCGGTGGGGTCGGGCACCCAGTCGGGGCGAAAATGGGGGAAGGCGGGCTGCCAGGCGGGCAGGGGGCCGGGGCTCGGCACCGCGAGGTGGAGGCGGACCGGTCCGCTCCAAGCGAGCGTCGGCGCGTAGGTGACGGCGGAGCCGGTGGGGTTGTAGACGAGCCGGAAACGTCGGCTCGCGGCGGGGTGGTCGATCTCGAAGGCGAGCAGGCCGTCGGGGGCGGCGACCTCGGTGGCGGTGAGGTCGCCGACCGCGGATTTCTGGCGGACTTCGGCGATGAAGAACCGCCGCTGGCCGGCGGGGTAGACCCGGGCGGTGGTGTTGGTTTTACCGTCGGTCTGATCGCGGAAGGTGATCTCGGTATAGGGCGCGTCGGGGCGGCGGAAGGCGTAGACATCGGTCGTGACGGCCGCGTAGTCGTGGCCGTGGAGGCGGACGGCCAGATCGCCGTAGGTCCACGCGTCGCCCGTGGTGCCGGTCGGCGTGAGGGTCTTGATCGCGCTGTAGGCGGTGCCGCCGAAGCCGAGGCGGAGGGCGCCCTGCACCTCATAGGCGGTGGCGTCCGTATCTGGCGCCAGGGTGAGCAGACCGACCACGCGGTCGGGCAGGCCGACCCAGAGCTGGCGGGCGGTCCAGGGCTGGACCGCGCCCTTGGAGGCGCTGGCGTAGGTCTCGAGGCGGTGGGACGCGGCGAGGGTGGAGAAATCGCGGCCGACGACGGCCGCGCCGGACAGCCCGGTGGCGAGCCAGGCGTGGCGGGACTCGGCGAGGGTGCCGTCGGTGTCGGTGCCGGAGTCGGGGGAGACGCGAAGGCGGGGAAACACGCCCATCAGGCAGGCGTTGACCCGGAAAGGCGACGCGTCGGCCACCTGCGCGCCCATGATCGTGTGCAGGCCGGGGTCGACGTCGTCGATGCGGCGCAGGGTGGCGGCGTAGTTCCATTGGCCATACCAGGCGCGGGGACCGAGGATATTGCGGTCGTAGACGGTGTAGTCCGGCCGGGCGAGGGGGGCCACGCCGGGTCGATACCAGTTGGCGGAGCGGTGCACGCCGACCCAGTTGGTCGAGGTGGCGGCGACGTTCATGGCGGCGTCGAGCTCGGCGCGCACGTAGGGATTCTGCCCGGCGATGGATTCGCCGCCGTGATCGGAGGAATCGATGTCGTTCCACGCGAGTTTCCAGGCGGGCGAGGTCCACCATGAATGGATCGGGCCGTTGACCGGGCCATACCACTCCATGCGCCGCAGGATCTCGCCCGCGTCGGCGTCGCCGGTCATCTCGAAGTAACGCGTGACGTATTCGGCGACGGTGTTCTGGTAGCCGCCGGCCTCGTTTTGCGAATCGTGGTAACCGACCGCGCCGTCGGCGAACATGCGGCCGCTGGTCAGCACGTCGGACATGAAGTAGGTCGCCTTCGCCAGCATGGCCGCGCGCTGCGGGTCGTCGAGCGGGCGGGGGAGGGCGAAGTTGAACAACTCGCAGGAGATCGCGACGTCGGTGTTCACCCAGGTGGCGGGGCGGTCGCGGTGGGTGGTGTAGATTTTGTCCCCGGCGGTGATCATGGCGGCGTGCCAGAGGGCTTTCTGGGCCGGAGGGAGCAGCTGGGGATAAAGGGAGGGCAATTCGCGAAAGGGCTGGGAGGCGGGGCCGATGGCGAAGTCGTCATAGAAACTCGCCAGCTGGGCGGCGTCGAGGTCGCCGCCGTGGACGGCGATGGCGTCGAGGTAGGCGTAGGCGCGGCGGAGGGCGCGGCGGAGAATTTCCGGGTGGTGGCGCCGGGGGCTGGCCGGGTGGGCGAAGAGCCAGAAAAGGGTGTCGAGCTCGGCGCCGGTGGTGCGGGCGAAGTTGAAGTCGGCGAACTCGTTCCACGTGGCGGTGTTTTTTTCCCACACGCGGGTCTCGGCGTTGGCGAGCGCCAGGTCCACGCCGGCGACGAGGCGGGCGAGGTAGGGGTTGGTGGCGGGGGTGTTGGCGGTGGGAGCGAGCGGGCGCAGGACGGAGAGGAAGGGCACGCCGACGGCGGGGGTGGCGAGGTTGGCGGCGGAGGCGGCGAGGGTGGTCTCGACGTCGTCCAGGTGCTGGTTCGCCAGGGGGAAATCGGCCGCGTTCAGCGCGGCCTGGGCGCGTTCGAGGGCGACATCGAGCACAACACGGCGGAGCGGCTCGGAGCCGGTCGTCGCGGTCACGGCGGCGACGGAGGCGGCGAGGCTGGCGAGGCGGGTGAGGGTGGGGGTGGCGGCGGAGTCGAGGTAGGCGGCGGCTTCGCGCACGGAGAAACTCGCGCCGGTCACGCCGCCCAGGCTGGAGAGGCGGAGGTAGCGCGCGCCCACCGCCGGAAAGTAACGGGTGGTCGTGGTCTGGAGCGTATTGATCGAGGTGTCGGTGCCGGTGCGGAAGCCGGAGGTGATCGTCGTCCAGTTGGTTCCGTTGGTGGAGCGCTCGAGGCGGAGGCTGCGGCCGTGTTGGTGGACCGTGAAACTGAAGCGATTGACGGATACGCTCGCGCCGAGGTCGAGGGTGAGTGAGCGGGTGGTGGCGGAACTCGTGTCGGCGACGGCGGTCCAGCGCGTGGCGAAATCGCCGTCCACCGCGAGGGCGGCGGTGTCGGTGCCGAGGGTGGAGCTCGCGGTGGCGGTGGCGGGCACGGCGCCGTCGGGCAGGACGAGGAGCAGGGTGGGCCGCTGGGGGATGGACGACGCCTCGGCGGACGCGAAAAAGGTGGGCACGCCGGTGTTGGGCGTTTGGCGCAGGATGGCGAAGGCCAGGTGGGTGTTGGTGTTTTGCGCGACAAAATCGCGCAGCGCGGTCGTGGCCAGCGTCAGGGTCTGGGGCGTGGTGGTCGCGGCGGGCGAGACGACGCCGAGGGGAACGAGGCCGGCCGGGTTGAACGAACCGGGCGCGGTGGCGGAGCCGTTGGCGGCGGTGGCGTGGGTCAGGGTGGCGGGGTCGAAGGCCTCGTCAGGGTGACCGTCGGGCAGGCCGAAGACCTCGAAAGCGAAGGGGCCGTTGGTATCGCCCGGGTAGGATGTGATGGTCAGGACGAGGCTGGCGGCGTTGGCGTTCGGCGTAGGGGCGGTCGCGGTGAAGCGGAGATAGCCGATCCGGTCGGTGCCGCCCGAGGTGGCGGCGAAGTCGCGTTTGACCAGGAAGGTGGTTCCCGCGCCGTAGTTGGTCGTGCTGCCGCGTTGGATGTAGGTGTCGGCGGCGAGTTCGAGGCGTCTCTGCTCCGCGGCGGGGGACGCGGCGGGGAGCAGAAGGGCCAGGAAGGCGAGGCGGGCGAGAGCGGATCGCATGGGGTGAGGCGCGAGGTGGGGCGAAAAAAAGCCGGGCTCCGCGCTTTGGCAACGGAGCCCGGCGAGGGGAGCGAAGGCGCGGGGGGGGACTTAGTTCTTGGTCGCGCGGAGGGCGCCGAAGAGGCGTCCGCCCGAGGCGCGGGCGAGCGGGATGCTCACCGTCACGCTGTCGGCGGCGGCGCCGTTTTCCTCCACGGTGACGACGATGCCGTTGGCGTCGGCGGCGGCGCTGGCGGCGCCGATCGTGACGTCGGTCCAGGTGCTCAGGTTGGTGCCCCAGCGGGCCTCGAGGGTGACGGCCGACTCGCTGGAATCGGAGCGATCAAACACGAGATTCAGGTGGGTGGCGTCCTTGACCAGCGAGACGGCGGTGGCGGCGGCGTCGCTCACGGTCGGGTCGCCGGCGAGGACCCACTCCATCAGATTCGGGATGCCGTCCTTGTCGGGATCGCCGGAGGGGGTGGCGTCGCCGCCGTTGAAGTCATAGCCGTCCGCCCAGGCGGCGTAGGGATCGCTGGCGGCGCCGGTGAGCACGGTGAGCGTGCCGGCGCCCGCGAAGAGGCCGTCGTTGGTGATGGCGGCGCCGGAGGAGGTGGAGCCGTAGACGCCGGCGGGCTGGAGGACGCCGTTCACGTAGAGGGCGTTCACGGTATCGGTGCCGGCGAAATCGAGGGTGAGCACGCCGCCGGCGAGGCGGACGGCGCCCGCGTCGGCGAGGCCGGGCTGGGTGAGGGCGAGCGTGCCGGCGTTGACCGAGGTGTCGCCGGTGTAGTTCAACGAACCGCTCAAGGTCAGCAGGCCGGCTCCGGACTTCACCAGGGCGAGGTTGCCGGTGACGGGGCCGGTGAAGGCGTTGTCGGTGGCGTTCGCGATGGTCAGGACGGAGGCGGTGACGCTCTCGTTGGTTATTGTGGTCAGCGAACCGGTGAGGCCGCCGGCATCGGTGTCGAGCAGGCCGGCCAGCTGTTGGCTGGTGCCGTTCAGGTCGAGTTTGTTGGCTTGGCCGGCTATGAACGAGGCGGCGAACAGGCGGGTGGTGACGGGCAGGCGGTTGTCGCCGCCGGCGAGGCGGATCTGGCCGGCCCACAAGCCGGTGTCGCCGGCGTAGGTGCTGGCGCCGCTCAGCACGACGGTGTCGGTCACCGAATTCGAGCGAACGGCCACGGCGACGGTGCCGTCGGGCAGGCTGGAGCTGCCGCCGCTGATCACGCCGGATAGGGTGAGGGTGCCGCCGGCGGCGAGCGAGCCGCCGAGGCGGGCTTCGGAGCCGGAGGAGTTATCGATCACCACCTCGCCGCCGAACGTGGCGGAGCCCGATGCGACGCGGATGACGCCGCGGGAGCCGTTGCCGAGGCCGCTGATGCTGATGGGTTCAGCCGAGACGCTGAGTCCGTCGGCGAGGATCAGGGACGTATTGGTCGCCAGCACGGTGCCGCCGGCGGTGGAACCGAGGGCCTCGGCGTGGCCCACGGTCAGGGTGCCGGCGGAAACGGTCGTGACACCGGTGTAGGAGTTGGCGCCCGAGAGGGTGGTGTTGCCGGTGCCGGTCTTGGTCAGGCCGGTGGAGCCGGCGAGGCTGGCGCTGATCGTGCCGGAGACGACGTCGACGGAGGCGGGCGACAGGGCGGCGGTGCCGTTGATCGTGCCGCTGGTCAGGGTGAGGGCGCCGACGGTGTCGTTTGATCCGACGGTGTAGGTCGCGGTGCCGCCGTTCACGTTGATCGGGCCGGAGTCGGCCAGGCCGCCGGTCACGTTCAGCGTTCCGTCGGTCACGGTGGTGCCGCCGGTGTAGGTGTTGGTCGTCGCGAGGGTCAGGGTGCCGGCGCCCGACTTGTTCAGCGGACCGGACCCGCCGAGGCCGCCGGCGCCGGAGATCGAGTAGGCGAGGGTGGCGTTGGTGGCGGTGACGGATTGGGGGGACACGGTGATCGGCAGATCGAGCTCGGTCGAGCCGGTCGCGGAGTCGGCCAGGAGGACGGCGCGGGCGGGGGAATCGGAGTAGGCCGAGGCGGCGCCGCCGAGGGTCCAGTTGGTGTTTGCGCCGCTGGTGTTCCAGGTGGCGTTGGTGGCCCCGGTCCACTCGTAGGCGAGGTTGACGTTGGTGATGGTCAGCGAGACGTTGGTGCCGTCTTCGAGTAGGGTGGCGCTCACGCCGACCGGCAGGGAGCCCAGGGTGAATGAGCCCGCTCCGGCGCGGCCGGCGGAGGAGATCAGGGGGTAGGTGCCCGGGGTCAGGGTGCCGCTGCTTCCGATCACGTTGAGGGTCACGGTGCCGTTCACGGTCAAGGAGCCGGCGTTGTTGATCAGCGGGGCGGTGGGGTTGCCGTGGGTGGACAGGTCGAGCTCGAGCGTGCTGGTGCCGAGGGTCAGCCCGGTCAGGCCGAGGCCGGAGCCGGCCTCGTGGACGCGCACTCCCAGGGTGGCGGAATTGGCCACGATGTAGGCGCCGACGCCGTGGTTCGACGCGGTGGTGGTGACGAGCTTGCCGGCGTTGACGTTGGTGGTGCCGGTGTAGGTATTGGCGCCGGTAAGGATCTGGGTGCCCACGCCGGCTTTGGTCAAAGCGATGACCGCGAGTTGGGAGGAGAGACCGGTGGTGGCGGCCTCCGATGCGCCGTGCACGATCTTGCCGGGGAACGTGAAGGAATCGCCGGCGATCGGTGTGATGGTGAGCGTGGAGGTGGCGACGGAGGTGGCGGAGGACAGGTTTGTAACCGTTCCGCCAGTGCCGGTGAGGCCGCGAATCTGGGGTGAACGCGAGTTGGAGGCGTCGGACAGATTAAAATAACCCTCGGGCTCGACTCCGACGATCGGTTGGGCTCCCGCAGCGGTGCCAAAGGGATTGCCGGTGGCGAACAAGGTGATCACGTGATCACCGATCGTAAAACCGGCCCCGGCCGCGAAGAGCGAATTCGTCCCAAACGTAACCGTGGAGTAGTCGGAACCCGTAGGTGCCGTCGGGGTCGCCGAGTTATCGCGAACAAAGCGAAAATGCCCGTTCTGAACCGAAATAGCCGGGGCGAGGGTGGCTCCTGTGCCTTGGAGCACGAACCGCAGACTTTCAAAACCGCTGGTCAGAACGTTGCTCGGCCCGGTCATCAAACCGAAGCGACCGAGGCTGACGGTGCGCGTGGCGCCGCCGAGATTCCAAGTGCCGCCGGCGATGGTCACTCGGCCGTTGTTGGAGTGCGCGCTGGCCAGGCCTTGACCCACGTTGACGTTAAAATCCCCGTTTACGGTCGTATTCGACACCACGCTGCCACCGGTGCTGAAAAGGGTGCCGCCATTGATCACGAAAGGGCCGGTTCCCAAGCAGCTGCTGGTGATCACCCCGGATGCGACGACGGGTGTTCCGGCCACCCGGAGAGCGCCACCGGCATTCAGGGTGACTCCGCCGGAGAACGAGTTGGCGGCGCTGTTGAGCAAAACGTTTTGGTTGGTCGATCCGACTTCCCCGTCGATCGTGAGACCGCCAAGGCCGGTGATGACGCCGTTCGCGCTGATCTGCGAGGTGTTGGCGTTGGCCACGCCGGTTTTCCAAGTTTGACTCGCCGACAGGTTAATGGGAGCGGCGATGACAAGATTACGCGATCCTGCTCCGCCGGCGGAAACATCGATACCGGAGCTACCTAGCGTCAGGACCCCGCCCGATCCGGCGTTGATGGTCATGTTGCTCCCGGGATTGGAGACGAACGCTATGCCTGCAAAACTCACGCCCGAGCCGATTGTCACAGGCGTGCTGCTGGCCGTATTAGCCGAAGAGTAGGTCGCGACATCGACCGAAGTGGGAACCACGTCCCCCGTCCAACTCGTGGTGAGATCTAGAGCGTTGGTATTATTGGCCTTGGCAATCAGCTCGGCTCGCAAGGCCGCGGGCGTGAGGGCGGCCATGGCGGCGGAGAGAAGGGAAACGGAGAGCGGCGAAACGCGGAGACCGCGGGGGGATTTCTGGGATTTCATGATAGGGTAAGACGATGAAGGTGGGACGTTTTGGGAACTTGGGCGGGGGCGAAAACGAACCGAGGCGGGAGCGTGCGGCGGGATGCCGGCTCAAGCCTGAGTTAGGGTAATTTGCGGGGTATGTTGCAGATTTACGTTTGGATTTTTTGGATGCAAGAAAATATCGAAGAACCAAGATCAAATTTGCCCCTTTTGATATAGAAACCGAAAAGAATTTGTATCATTAATATCTAATTGATAAAATCTTAACCCGATAAGAGGCTCGCCTGCTTTCGGTCGATTGCAACGGGGGGGCTCCGGGTCTTGGTTTGTGCAATGCAAATTTGCGTAAAATTATCCGATATTCTCTGGGTATTTGGCGAAGTCGAGAGGGTGTTCCGGACCGATTGGCAGGGGTCGGCGTTTGCTGGGGCTCGAGACATTTTCCCCGGGCGGGCCTCGCGTGGCGGGGGGGGGGGGCTTGGCGCGGGTTTTGGTTGAGGCGGGAATGCGGGGCGGTGTGGGCGGGCCTTGGCGGGCGGAGAGTTTCGCGAAGCCGGGGGGCAGGTTTCGGTCGGCGGCGGCGGCCTATCGTTCGGTGTTGGCGGGAAACTCTCGCAGGGTGATGGGACGGCCTTCTGCGGCGGAGCGGGCGATGGCGGCCAGCAGGCGCACCCCGTAAAGCACGGGATCGGCGGCCTGCAAAACGGCGCCGGGCTCCTGGCGGATAGCGGCTTGGAAGGCCTGCCAATTATACCAGCCGGCGAATTCGCCCGGCAGGGTGGTGACGCGTTGTGGTGGGCGGTCGCGCAGGCGCAGCTCGGCCACGGCGTGATCGCCGCTCATGTCGATGCGTCCGGTGCGTTCGACCCAGCGCTCGATGCGTCCGTGCTCGCCGAGGAGGGTGACTTCGTCGCGGTAAGGCAGTCCGTCACCGATGCAAAACGAAGCGAAGATATGGCCGAGCGCGCCGTTTTGGAAGCGGATGGAAATCTGGGCGTTGTCCACCGTGGGCCGGCCGGTGCGCACGCGGCTCTGCTGGACCGCGACCTCCTTCGCCTCGCCGACGAGGGCGGCGAAATCGTTGAGGAAATAGACGCCGAGGCGAAACAACGGTGCGGCCGGGCAGCGGCGAGGGTCGTCCATCCAGGTGCCGTCGGCGATTTCGCGGTAGTCGGCCCAGGTGCGGGCCTGGAACGAGACGATGCGGCCGAGGTCGCCGCGGCGCAGCCAGGTTTGCATGGCGGCGAGGTCTCGGCCGGGGATGGGGCTGGGCGAATTGAGATGCAGAGCGAGGCCGTTGAGGCGGGCGGCGGCAAAGGCGCGGCGGGCGGCGGCCTCGTCGAGCTCGAACGGCTTGGTGGTCATGACGTGTTTGCCCGCCTCGAGGATCTTCACCAAGAGGTCGCCCCGGCCGGTCGGCGACGTGAACAAACCGACCGCCTCGACCCCCGGGTCGCGCAGGATGTCTTCAAGTGAGTCGTAGACGGGGACTTCAAGTTCGGCCCCGAGTTTGCGGGCCCGGCCGGCATCGAGATCACACACGCCTTGCAGGCGCACGTGCGCCGCCTGGGGTGCAAGGCCCCGTGCAATCTTTGCACCAAAATTCGCCCCCACAAGTGCGAGGTCAACGGGATGAAGGCTGGTTTGCAGAATCACCTTACTCATGGGAAGATGGGATACGTGGGGCGAACTCGAGGAAGTTCATGTATTTCAGGGAAATGTGTCGTCGCTGTGGGGTGTGTGTGACGAACCGCACGGCGGACTTTTGGGGACTAGATTGCATGATAAATAGGGTTTCTAAGATTACAATATATTTTATTTTGCATAGTTTGAATTATTCGTTAAGTGTTGTTGAGCATTTTAATAGGTTAGAACAATTGATGACCGTTTTCCCAAAGCGCCATCGTATTGACCAATTTTGCAAGATTGAGTCGGGAGAGGGCGATGCAGGTTTGGGCCGGTCGGCCCGGTCGGCGGCGAGGAACCTGGCCGCCGACCTTGGGTGGTGCGGTCTCCCGGCTTGACCTGGTGGGAAAAGTCCGGCTTATTTTGCTGCAAATGTCCGGTTCCTCTTCCGAGTCCCGCCCCGTCAAACGCAAACCCTTTAGTCTCGAGGATATCTCACGGAATCTGGGGATATCTATCTCAACGGTTTCCAGGGCTTTGCGGAATTCTCCGAATATTCATCGGGATACGCGGCAGAAGGTTCAGGAGGAGGCGGCCAAGCTGGGGTATCGGGTGCGGCAGCGCGAGGTGGAGCCGGTCACCAAGTCGCGTAACTTGTTGGTTCTCGCGGTTTCGATGTCGACCAGCAGTCATCAGGGTTACCTATCGGGCATCAGTCGCGCGGCGGCGGCCCAGCAGATCAGCCTGTTTTCCCATCACTGTGCGTTTGGCGCGGCGGAGCAGGTGCTCGACGCGGGCTCCCAGCCGGCCGCGATGCGCCTGAAAGGGTTGTTAGGCATTATTTTAGTGCACCGCTGGCCGGATGAGGTGGCGTCGGTCCTGAGCCGCAAATGGCCGGTTATCTCTTTGATCCACCGCTACCCGGACCTGCCGATCGACATCGTGGGCACGGATGACGAAGCCAACCTTCAGGTCTTGGTGAGGCACTTGCGCGCGCAGGGCCAGGATCGGATCGGGTTTTTTGGCTACAATCCCGCCTTCAGCTGGGCCCGGGCGCGTTTTGCGGCCTATTTGGAGGTGTTGATGGCCCACGGCTTGAAGCCGGAAATGGGGGCGGCCATCGAGGTGGCGGCCGATACCTTGGCCGACTCCAATCCTCCCGATTGCACGGCGTATTTCGACGCGGTGCGGGCGCAGATCGATGCCGGGGTGAAGGCGTGGATCAGCTCGAGCTACGTGGTCGCCCAGGGGCTTTGTATGGTTTTGAAAAAACACGGTTACCGCATTCCCGAGGATGTGGTGGTCACGGGTTACCATGGCGGCGGGCGCGGGCCGGCCTTGAGCGGCTGGGCCCGGCCCACCTCGATCGAGGTGGACAGCGAGTTGATCGGCGAGACGGCGGTGCACTTGATGGGTTTCCGCAGTCAGCAGTCCATCCCCTCGGCCAGTTCGATTCTTTTGCCGGCCCGTCTGATGCAGGGCGAGACCACGCGTGCGGTC
Source organism: Akkermansia muciniphila (assembly GCA_945874545.1). Lineage (GTDB taxonomy): Bacteria > Verrucomicrobiota > Verrucomicrobiia > Opitutales > Opitutaceae > IMCC26134_A. The sequence goes on from CAMCHD010000049.1 coordinate 17,067, forward strand.
TGATGCGTCCGCGACCCGGCGCACGCCGGCGCGGGCTCCGCACCGAATGAATCTTGCGTGTCGGCGCCGCTTGCGGTCCCGCTAGTGGGCTTGTCGCGGCGCGCTGGGTAGCGGGCCGTCGGCGTATCTTCTCTCCATGTCCGCATCCCTTCCTGGTTTTGTTTATCTTGTCGGCGCCGGCCCCGGCGACCTGGGGCTGGTCACGTTTCGCGCCAAGGAGCTCATCGCCTCGGCCGATGTGCTGGTCTACGACTACCTCGCCCACCCGGAATTGGTGAAGTGGTGTCGTCCGGAGTGCGAGGTCTTCTACGTCGGCAAAAAGGCCGGTTGCCACACCGTGCCGCAGGAGGAGATCGAGGGCCTCCTGGTGACCCATGCCCGGGCCGGGCGCAAGGTCGTGCGCCTCAAGGGCGGCGATCCCTACGTCTTTGGTCGGGGCGGTGAGGAAGCGCGGGCGCTGGCCGGGCGTGGCATCCCCTTTGAGGTCGTCCCGGGGGTCACCGCGGCGCTGGCGGCCGGAGCCTACGCGGGCATACCGCTTACCTACCGCAATCTCAGCACGTCGCTGGTGTTGCTCACCGGCCACGAGGACCCGGGCAAAGCCGAGTCGCAGGTGGATTGGCGGGCGTATGGCGCCTTAAAAAACGCCACCCTCGCGATCTACATGGGCATGGGGCGACTCGCCTTCATCGTCGGCGAACTTCAGGCGGGGGGACTGGCGCCGGACACCCCGGCGGCCGTGGTGCAGTGGGCGTCGCTCGGACGGCAGCGGAGCGTGGTCGGCACGGTCGCGGATCTCCCGGAGCGGGTGGCGGCGGCCGGGCTGGCCGCCCCGGCGATCATCTTTGTCGGCGAGGTCGTGCGCGATCACGAGGCGATCGACTGGTTCGAGCGTTTGCCTTTGTTCGGCCGGCGTATCGCCATCACCCGCACCCGGGACCAAAACAGCGAGCTAAGGGAAAAACTCGAGGCGCTCGGCGCGGAGGTGCTCGAGCTGCCCCTCATCACCATTTCCAAGGACGTGGACAAGGTCGGCTTCGTCGAGATCCTGAGCGAGCTCGGCACCTACGACTGGATCGTGTTCACCAGCGCCAACGGCGTGCGGTATTTTTTCGAGGATTTCCTCAAGGGCTACGCCGATATCCGTGCGCTCGGCCTCCTGCGTTTCGCCTGCATCGGCCGCGCCACCGCGCGCGAGATCGAGCGGCACTTCATCAAGGTCGAGTGCATGCCAGACACCGCCACCGGCGCCTCGCTGGCGGACGCGTTGATCGCGACCGGCAGCCTCGATAGCGCCAAGGTCATCGTCGTCACCGGCAACCTGAACCGCGACCGCCTGGTGAAAAAACTCGAGGCCGCGCGCGCCATCGTCGACCGCATGCAACTCTACAAGACCGAGAAAACCGACCTCGCCGCCGATCCCGTGGCGGAGGATTTCCGCACCCGCGGGGCCGACGCCATCGTCTTCGCCAGCTCCTCCGCCGCCGAGTCCTACCACGCCCAGGGCGACGCCCTCGCGCTCGGGCCCGACGCGCAAAAACCCCTCGTGGGCAGCATCGGCGAGCAAACCACCGACAGCTTGGCCGAGCTGGGCCTGCCGGCGGATTT
>CAMCHD010000050.1 GCA_945874545.1 Akkermansia muciniphila
TGAAGCGGTTTTCGGGCGAGTTGCTCGGGCCGGAGACCAATTTGCCGGTGGCGGGGTCCTCGACCAGCCAGCCGAGGATAAACTCGGCCGCGCCGCGCAAGGCGGGCCAGTGGCGGCGGAGGAAGGCGGGGTCGGGCGAGCCGGAAAAGTCGTGGTGTTCGTAAAGGTGCTGGGCGAGCCAGGGGCCGCCCATCGGGAACAGGCCCCAGCTGGCGGACGAGCCGGGGGAGGTGTAGCCCCAGACGTTGGTCATGGTGTGCACGGTCCAGCCCGGGGCGTCGTAGTGGACGCGGGCGGTGCGGGCTCCGGGCTCGACCAGGGTGTCGATGAACTCGGCGAGGGGCTCGGCGCACTCGGCGAGATTCGTCGTCTGGGCGAGCCAGTAGTTCATCTGGACGTTGATGTTGGTGTGGTAGTCGCTCTGCCACGGTGGGCGCAGGTTATCGACCCAGAGGCCTTGGAGGTTGGCGGGCAGGCCGCCGGGGCGGGACGACGAGATGAGCAGGTAGCGACCGAACTGGAGGTAAAGGGCGGCGAGGGCGGGGTCGGCCTGGCCGGCTTTGACGGCGGCGAGGCGCTCGGGGAGCGGGAGCGCGGACACGGGTGAGGAGCCGAGATCGAGGGCGACGCGGTCGAAAAGTTTGCGGTGGTCGGCGACTTGGTCGGCTTGGAGGCGGGGGAAAGGTTTGGCGAGGGCGGCGGCGAGGCGGGCGGCGGTATCGGCCTCGGGATCGCGGCCGCGGAAATCCGTGCCGCCGTCGACGTAGAGTATGACGGAGTCGGCCTTTTCGATGCGGAGGCCGGCCTCGGTGGCGGTGACGGTGCCGCCGCTGGGGACGGCGCGCAGGCGGGCGACGAGGCGGAGGCCGTCGGGCTCGGCGTTGCGGTTCAGGCGCACGCGCAGGGAGTGGCCATCGGCACCCTCGGCGGCGAGGCGCGGGGTGTCGGTGCGGGTGGCGATGGTTTTGGCGTCGGCGACGGCCTCGGGCTCGCGCGGGCGGGAGAGCGAGGCGAGCAACGAAAGTGCGCCGGGGCGGTCGGCGGACAGGCGGACGGCGAGGATCTGGTCGGGTGCGCTGGCGAACACCTCGCGGGTGAAGGTGGTGTCGCCGAGGCGGTAGGAAACGCGCACGGTGGCGGTGGCGAGGTCGAGTTCGCGGCGGTAGTCGGCGGGCTCGGCGGTGTGGCCGTCGAAGGCGAGATCGAGGAAAGCGAGGACCTGGTAGGAGCCGAAGTGGCGGCGCTCGGTGAGGTCCCATTTGCAGACCAGGTTGCGGCCGATGAGGCTGTGGGCGCGGGCGTAGTCGCCGGCGAAGAGGAGGCGGCGGGCCTCGGGCAGGGCGGCGAGGGCGGCGGGGTTGTTAAAATCGAAAGGGCCGCCGGACCAGACGGTTTGCTCGCTGACGGCGAGCTGGTCGGCGGCGACGGTGCCGGCCACGAGGGCGCCGAGGCGGCCGTTGCCGACCGGGAGGCCGTTGGTGACGGAGGCTTCGCCGGGGGTGCGATACCAGAGCGTAAGCGGGCCCGGGGGTTCGGGTGGCGGGTTGGCGAAAAGGGGGCTGGCGGCCAAGGCGAGGAGGGGAAGGACGGAAAGGCGGGCGAGGCGGCGGAGGGGGGACGGGGAGTGCATCAGGGCTTGGCGGGGTAACGGGAGGTGCCGGGGGAGCGGGGTGGGGGGGCGGAAACGGTGAATGGGCGGAAGCGGGTGGGAGGGGTGCGGTCGGGCCCGAGGTAGAAGGATGGGTGGGGTGGTTGATTGTAGCCGGCGTTTTGCCAGGCGACGCCGAGGCGGTATTGGGCGTCGTGCATCAGGGTGGGCAGGCGGGTCGCGGTGGGGAGGGTGGTGGAGTAGATGCGAAGAGCGGAGTTGTCGACGGTGCGCCAGACGATCTCCTCGCGCCAATCGCCGAAGAGGTCGGCGGTCAGGCAGGGGGTGGATTTGGTGCCGTTGTTGGACGCCGCGCCCTCGGCCACGAGCAGGTTGGCGAGGGTGGCGTCGGACGGGTTCCACTTCATGATACGATTGGAGTCCACGAGCTCGCGCAGCAGATCGCCATCCCACCAGGCGGCGAAATTGACCGAGCGAGGTCCGCGAGGGGCGATTTTTTGGCCGCGGGCGTCGAAGAGGCCGGTGATGCCGGCGCCGGCGACCCAGCACTCGGCGCCGGGGTGGGCGGGATCGATGTCGGCGGCGAGGGCACGGCCGGGGCCTTCGCCGTCGTCGCCGGCTTTGATGGACGGTTTTTTCCAGAGAATACGGCCGGTGGTGGCGTCGAACATCCGCGCGCCGGCGTCGTCGAAGCGTTCCTGGATGCCGAAGACCTCGACGCCGGGGCGGTCGGGGTCGAGGTCGGACACGTGTTGGGCGTCCCCGTGGCCGAGACCGGTCGAGTAGAGGCCGAGGCCGGTGTCGTCCACCGTCATGGCGCCGTAAACGATCTCGTCGCGGCCGTCGTTGTCCACGTCCACGACGCTGAGGTTGTGGTTGCCCTGGCCGCGATAGGCGCGGTTGGACTCCGGGCCGGCGTCGGAATCGAAGACCCAGCGGGAGGTGAGTCGGCCGTCGCGCCAATCCCAGGCGGCGAGCACGCTGCGGGTGTAGTAGCCGCGGCAAAAGATCACGCTCGGCAGGCGGCCGTCGAGGTGGGCGACGGCGACGAGGAAGCGGTTCATGCGGTTGCCGTAGTTGTCGCCCCAGACGGCTTTTTGCTGGGCGGGGGTGGGGTCGTCGGTCTCGGGATGGCGCCGGGGCAGGTAGGGCGCGGAGGCGAGGGCGCGGCCGTCGCGGCCGTCGAAAACAGTCACGAATTCGGGGCCCGAGTTGACGTTGCCGGTGCGGTAGAGCTGCGGGGTGCGACCGTCCATGCCCGGGCGGTGATCGGCGAGCGGGTCGCCGAGAATTTTGCCGGTGCCGTCGCGCGTGCCGTCGGCGGTTTTGGTGGCGAACTCGGCGTGGCCGTCGCCGTCGAGATCGTAGGCGATGAAGTTAACGAGGTGGGCTCCGGCGGTCACGTTGGGGCCCAGGTCGATGCGCCAGAGTCGGGTGCCGTCGAGTTTATAGGCGTCGAAGAGGACCGGGCCGGTGTAGTCGCCGACGTTGCCGCCGTGGGAATTGGTGGGCTCCCAGCGCAGGACGATCTCGTAGGCGCCGTCGCCGTCCAGGTCGGCGGGCGCGGCGTCGTTGGCGACGTAGGTGTAGGCTTTGCCGTCGGGGGTGGTGCCGCCCGCGGGGATTTGCAGCGGGACGGTGAGGTAGGAGTGGGTGCGGTCCGGCGAAAGCGTGAACGGGGCGGACGGTCGGGCGAGGTCGGGGGAGCGGCCGCCGGAGGGACGGACGGCGTAGCGCACGCGGGCGGCGGAGGCGGGTGGGCGGTCGCTCAAGTGGGTGGGGCCGGTGAGCGGGGCGAAGTTGAGTTTAACGCCCGGGCCGTCGTCGACCTGACGAAAGACGTCGAAGCCGAGGGAAGGGGCTTCGTTGCCCAGCAGGCGCCAGGAGATGAAGACGGACCCGTCGGCGGCGGGCAGGGCGACGACCCCGCGGTCGAGGTTTTCCAAAACCGGCTGCGCCCTGAGGCCGAGGCAGAACAAAAGTGGCAGGAGGGCGAGCAGCGGGGCGATTTTGGGCATGGGTCAGGGGCCGATGGCGATGCGGTAGAACCGGGACGGAACGGCGGGGTCGGAGGCGTCGGTGAAGGTCAGGAGGTCGGGGGCGTCGGTCGTTTGGGGAAGACCGATGTCCAGCCAGGCGCCGCTGCTGAGGGAGTCGCGGCGTTGGAGGCGGTAGGAGTGTCCGGGGTAGGCGACGATGGAAACAAGGGCGACGCCATCGACCAGTTGGAAATCGGCGAGATTTGCGGCCGACGCGTCGATGATGATGCCCTCGTTGATCAGGTTGGCGGGAAGGGCGGTGGTGGCGGTGAGCAGGTCGATGCTGCCCTCGTTTAGGAAGGTGCCGGAGACGGAGAGCGCGGCGTCGCCGCGAAGAATCAGGGTGCCGCGATTCAAGAGGCCGCCGGCGACGTTCAAGGACGAGCCGGAAGCGAGGTCGAGGAGTCCGTCGTTGGTGGTGTCGCCGGACAGCGTGACGGAGCCGGTGATCGAGAACGTGCCCTCGGGGGAGACGGTGACGCCGGAGCCGGCCACGGAGCCGGAAATCACGAGCGTCCCGGCGGAAACGGTGGTGGGCCCGGAGTAGGTGTTCACTCCCGAGAGCGTCCAGGTGCCCGAGCCGACCTTGGTGAGGGCGGTGGTGGCGGGGCTGGTGCCGTTGGCGATGGTGCCGGCGAACGTGGCGTCGGTGTGGAGCGAACCCACGACCCAAGTGGTGACCCCGGTGCCGCCGCCGGAGATCTTCGCGGTCGAGGCGCCGGAGAGTTCGCCGACCGGCAAGGAGACGTTGCCCGAGAGGGTCGGGTAGGCGGTGACCAGCGGGCCCAGATCCAGGGCGGCGGCGGGGCAGCCGGCGGCGTTGCCAAAGCGGAGATCGCCGCCGGAGGCGTCGGTGCGAACCAGGACGCGGCCGGTAAAATTCGCCCACGAGCCGGTGAGCGTGGTGCGTATAAACGGGACGTAGAACGTGAACTCGCCGCCGCCGGAGAGCGTGCCGGAGAGATCGACCCGCGAGGAGGCGTTGAGCCGGCCGGAGGCGCCGAGCGGGACGACGACATCCCAGCGGGAGAGGTGGGTGGTGTTTTGGTTGTCCCACATCTGCACGGTGCCGCCGTTCAGGGTGAGCGGGCCGGCGCCGAGACCGGCGACGTTGGCGGTGGCGTTGGCGAGGGTGACGGTGCCCGCGTCGAGCACGGCGCCGCCGGAGAACGTGTGGGCGGCACCGAAGCCCAAGGTGATGTTGTTGCGGGTGGTGACGGCGTTGGCGGAGAGGGTGAGGCGGAGGTTGGCGGCGTCGATCGACGAGATCACGGTGCCGGCGGGGAAATCGTGGGCGGCGCTGGAACTCACGAAGGTCAGGCCGGGAAACAGGCCGGTGACGGACGCGACGGTGACAAGGGGCGAGCCGGCGACGATGCTCGCGACCACGCTTTGGTGGTGCGGGGAGACGGTGAGCGTGCCGTTGCCGGTTTTGATGAGCTGGAAAGGGCCGGCGAGCACGCCCTGCCCGGCGACGGTGTAGGAGCGGGCGGTGGTATTTGCGAAAGTGATACGGCCGGGGCGGAGGGCGTCGGGTGCGCCGGGCGTGCCGGCGGGGGCGAGGGTGATGGACGGGCCGGCGGAGCCGGTGTTGTCGAAGACGGGGCGGTCGCCATCGACAAAGGCGACGGGCGGCGTCGTGGTGCCGGAAACGCGCCAGTTGGCGGCGGTGCGATCCCAGGCGTTGGCGGAGGCGCCGCCCTGCCAGACGAGGTCGCGGCCGGGAGGGAGGACGACCGGGGCGGGGGCCTCGAGGGAGAGGTAGTCATACATGAAGCCGGCGGTGGCGCGGTTGGAATGCACCTCGTGATCGAGGCTGATGGTATTGGCGCCGGCGCGCAGGCGGGTGGACGGGATGCCGACGCGGACGTAGGTGTATTTGGTCTGGATGGACTGGCGCAGGAAACTGCTCGCACCGGGGCGGGCGTTGGGCGGGGTGAAGGCGGCGAAGATGGCGTCGTCGTTGACGCGGAGGATATGCACCGAGTCGGCGGAGGCGTAGGCGATGGTCAGCCAGTAGGTGCCGGGCGAGACGGACGGCAGGTTGAAGTGGAGGTTCCACTTCCACGGGTCGGGACCGACGTAGTCGAGGGTGTGGGAGAAGTTCAGGGCGGTGGCCCAGGTGCCGGAGGCGACGTCGTAGTTGAGCGGATTGGTGAACTCGTTGATGTAGTTGAGCCAAAGGGCGGGCGTGGCGTATTCGTCGCCGTGGCGGAACTCGCCGGCGCTGCGGTCGGGTATGCCGATCTCCCAGACGAGGTCGCCGCCCGCCCGGGGCACGGTGAGCGGGACGACGCCGAGATCGCGGGACTCCCCCGGGGTGAAGGTGTGATCGCCGAGCTGGAACTCCTCGACCGCGCCGGTGCCGGGGGTGGCACCCTCGCTGTAAACGGTGAGGCGATAGGTCTCGGGGCCGCCGCCGTAGGTCGAGGTGGTCTGGATATCGGGGATGGTGAAGGAGCCGTCGGCGGCGGCGCGCACCCAGTATTGGTAGCGGTCGGCCTGGAACTGCCAGTTATCGGTGGCGTTGGGCTGGCCGGAGTCGGGGGCGGCGAGGCCGACCCAAGCGCCGGCGGACGAGACCGCGGGACGGAGCGTATCCGAAAGCGTGATGCGACCGGTCAGCGTGGCGCGCTGGGCCTGGGGCTGGTAGGCGGCGTGGGTGACCCAGGCGTAGGGCCAGGCGGCTTTCTCGGCCTCGGCCTGGGCCTGGGCGTCGGCCCAGGCGGCGGCGCCGGTGGGAAGGCCGTTGAAATAGAGGCCCCACGGGCCAATGACCTTGGTCCAGGCGGCGCCGGCGGGCACGGAGACGGTGCGGTTGCTGTAGTGGTTGCTGATGGGCTGGTGGTAAACGAGTCCCCAGCCGTGGACGTATTCGCGGCGGGTGGGACCGTTGTTTCCGGATTCGTGGCTGCCGACGACGACCCACTGGCCGACGTCGTTGACCTCGCTGGCGCGGCCCCAGGTGCCGTAGCGATGGTAGGCGATGTTGTAGGAATATTTGCCGGTAAGCTGGCCGTTGAAGGGGCCGCTGGTCATGCGGTTTATTTCGCCGGGCAGGCCGGGCACGGTGACGGCCTTGCTGGTGTCGAGGTAGTTGGGCTCGAGGGAATTTCGGCGCAGGCGGTTGCCGTTGAGGCTGAGGCCGAGTTGGACCGTGTCGTCGATGTAGAGGTTTTCGCACAGGAAATCGGTCGAGCCGTGGGCGACCGGCCAGATCATCTGGATGAAGTTGAGGTCGGCCTGCGGGTAGGAGGCCGGGTGGTCGATGACGGCGTGGACGTAGAGCATGGTCTCGCCCCGGCCGAGCGTGTAGTGCAGCTCGACGTCCATCGGGAGCTTGTGGGTGGCCGGGGTGTAGGGCCGGCGGTAAACGAGGGAGCGGCGGGCGGCGTCGCCGGTGCTGGCGTGGTGGGCGGTGCCGGCGGTGCCATCGGGGAACCAGTAGTAGTAAATCTCGGTGTGGTTGCCGAAGTTGCTGTTGCTGGAGCCGGACTGGCTGACCATTTCGACGCCGTTGGCGGCGGGGGTGCCGGGGAGGCCGGGCTTCAGGTAGCGGAGGGATTGGACGTTGCCCGACGCGCTGATGATCGCGCGAATGATGCCATTATCGAGACAGCGGGCGGTTTTGCTCCGGTAAGTCACCGTGCCGGTGGTGACGGCGGTGGTGACGCCGGAAACAAAGCCGCCGGGCTGGTTGGCCTGCAGCGGGAGCAGGTGGGCAAACAAGGCCAGAATCGTAAAGGCCAGCCGCGCGATTCGCGGCCAGGAAGCAGGGAGGTGGGGGCGCATGGTCGGGGTGTCGGGTCCGGGCGAAGTTCCGGACTAGGGTGGTGGGGTGTGCCTGGGGTGGAGCGGCCGAAAAGTCGTCCCAAAAGTTGTCTGACAGCTTTAGAGAACAGGGTTTGCGCCTGAAAGTGATCGGGGGCGAAGAAAATTTACCGCTTGCGTGTTTTTCATGAAAAAAAAGGGTGCTCGCATGTCTATAACCAAAGTCGCCAAGGCCGCCGGAGTATCGATCGCCACCGTCTCGCGCGTGTTGAACGATCCGCACTTGGTTAATCCCGGGACCTTAAAGCGGGTGGAGGAGGCCATGCGGGGCCTGAGTTACCGGGTTGCGCCGGCGGCGGAGCGGCGTGGGCGCAAGGCGGATTCGCAGGGGAGGCTCCGGCACAAGACGGTGGCCTTTTTATGGACCGGGGGCCGTTCGTCGGCCTCGTCACTGACGGGAATCGACATGCTGCAAGGCGCGTCGGCCGCGTTGCGCGCACACCGGGTGAATCTCATCGCGGATTATCTCGATGCCGACGGAAAACTGCCGGCGGCGGTGGTATCGGGGGCGGTGGATGGCCTGTTGCTGCACGGTCCGGAGCCGTCCCCGGAGGTCGCGCAGAAACTCAAAGGGCTGAGGGTCGTCTGGTTATTGTCTCCGGGCTCGAGCACGTGGGGCGACCGGGTGCGGCCGGATCATTACAAACTGGGCTGCGAGGCCTTGGATTACTTGGTGGATCGAGGTTGTAAAAATATTGTCTGTGTCTCGTTTCCGGCGAGGACGGGAATCTTTGACACGATGCGTGCGGCCGGTTTTGCCCACCGGGCGGAGCAGAGGGGAATCGCCTTCCGTTGCCTTGGTCTGCAATACAATGCGCCGGTGGACGCGGCGGGCCGTTTTCGCGTGGCGGCCGGCTTGGCGGAGGAATTTGCCGCGTTGGACACAAAGCCCGATGGTCTATTCGTCGCGAATGAATTGGGCGGATATTTACATGAACAACTGATGCGCCGGGGCATAAGGCCTATGACGGATTTCCTCATGATCGCCGGCGACCGTGATTTTTCTCCGCAACACCTTGAGCCGGAGCCTGTCATGGTTTCGGTGCATGGGGTGGAGATCGGACGTCTGGCGGTGGATCTCCTGCTTTGGCGGCTGGAGAATCCCGACCTGAATCAAGTCACTCAACTGCTTAGCTCGTCTTTGATTGAGCCGAAAAAAGCCTCGTGATTCACCGGTGGGTCCGGGGAGACAGTGTCCCGCCGTCGAAGAAGTTTGAATCAATTCGATCGGGCGTTGGCCGCGTAATCCTAAATTCCGCAGTTCAAATTGACCACGGATTACACAGATTGCACGGATACAGGAAATTATGAATAAAAAGACTGCTGTAATGGATTCACCCGCAAGGTGACTACAACCCTGTTCATAACGCCTTGTTTATCCGTGATTATCCGTGAAATCAGTGGTTTCAACGTCTGAATTTAGGATAATGGCACGGGAGGCGCAAAATACTACATGGCGTGCCTCCGCTTTGTATAGCCCGGATACCGCGGTTATCGCGGGTCGTCTCGCGCAACCTGTTGGCCGCCGACTCGCCGCGTCACCCGCGACCAACACCTTCCAGGTGCAGGGCGGGAATTCCGCGCCGACGCGTCGGCTCAACATCTTGTGCGATACTCCGCCGGTATAACCGCGGTATCCGGGTTTGGTTTTACGATTTTCGCGTTTTTTGCGACCGATCCTTTCTTCAAGGAAATTGGATCACAGAGAACTAGGGTGTGTCTGGGAATTAAACTCATCCTGCACGCAGACCAGAGAAGAAACTCGCTGGTCCAGCGTTGCCCTCGGCGGCATGGACCGCCGGTCCACCTCCGCCTCGGTCGCCTTGGCCGAGCGACTTTCTCCTCTGGCGCACGGCGAGTTCATTTCCCAGACACACCCTAGGCCGTGCCTCGTTAACTGAATCGGGTCGTCGCCCAAGCCACCCTCCGGTAACGGGAGTAGTCCACTGGTTTGGCTTTGGGCAAGGCGGCACGGGCTGCAGGCTTACCTTCGACTTTCGCGCCTTGGGCGCGTGTGCCTTCAGGTTTCCGTCGCGTCCGATTATTTACAGGCGCGGCTGAAGGAGGCGACCTTGTTTCGGCACCTCTCAGCCACCCTAAGCGTTTACGGGGCAGGCAATAAACCGGAGCGATTGATTTACATGAAAAATTAAGCATAAATTACATTGATTTTCGGTGTTCATTCCTTCGTTTTCCTGAAAACCCCACGCGAATGAACCCGTGTATTTCATCCCCCAAGTTTAAGCGCCCTGTGGCCGCGTTCACGTTGATCGAGTTGCTGACGGTGATTGCCATCATCGGTATCCTGGCGGCGATTTTGATTCCCACGGTCAGCACCGTGCGGGAGTCGGCCAGGAACTCGACCTGCAAGAACCGCATGCGCCAATGGTCCACGGCATTCATGCTTTATGCGAATGATAATCGCGGTAACTATTTAGTTTTCAACGCTTCGCGTAACCAACCTTGGTGTCAGGTCGGAGGGACGGCCACCGAAGCGCCGCCTTACACCCGCTACATGAATGCAGGGGCGACGCAGGGCACCTCGCAGAGCTTTGGCGAGTTCTCCACCTGCCCGTCCTTTGATGACTCGGCGGTGCGCACCTTCAACAGTCCCCAGCGCACCTGTTACACCGCGATCGTGCCCCATGTAAATGGGGTTTCGGTGGATGCGGCGAAGGTGCCGCTCAATCGCGTGTCTACGCCGTCCAAGACGATGATGTTGATCGAACGCGCCCACATCGCGGCGACCGGATTGCTGGCCGATGTTTCGGCGCCGGGCGGCGTGAACGACCTTTCCTTGCGGATCGAAAACGCGAACTCCGTTCGCGGGCAATACCCCTCTTTCCCGCGTCACAAAGGCAAGGCCAACGTGGCGTTTATGGACGGTCACATCGCCTCCATGCCGTGGAACGACGGAAATCCGAACAGCTCCCTGATGCGTGATCCGGCCTCCGGCACCAACGGACAGTTCAACACCGACTGGATCAGCTTGAACCGCTGATCGGTTCCCATCCCCGGAGCTCGTCGGGCTAGCAGTCGTTCAGGCGCCGCCTCGGCCTTCGTATTTTTCTTTTCGCTTTATTCATCAACCCCATGAAAACCCTGCCTCACTCCTTCCTTTCGCGCCAGTTTGGTCTCGCGCTGCTCCTCGCCGCCGGTTGCCCGGTGAATGCCGCGGAGATTTTTAAGGCGCCCAACGCCTCTGATCTCGGTTCGACGGACAGTTGGATAGGCGGTAGCCTGCCCACGGACGTGGACGTCGCGGTCTGGGATGGCTCGGTTCCGGCCGCCACCGCCTCGCCATTCTCCGTCAACGCCTCGTGGCAGGGGCTAAAACTCACGGGCAACAACGCCGGGCTGCTGATCGATAGTTTTATCTCCGGCGGGACGGCGGTGGAGCTCACCCTCGGAAAGTCCGGCCTGGATGCGGCTGCGGCCACGTCCGGCACCACGTTTTTGTTCGACACGCCGACCGTGTTTTTGCGTTCGCGGACCAGCCAAACCTGGACGGTGGGCGACGGCGCGACCGTCCAACTTTTTGGTCCGCTTCGCCGCGGTCTCGGCGATGGCGCGGGGAATCCGCCCGTGGGCAATGCCTTTAGCGGCGGGAGTCACGTGCATTTCGACCTCATCGGCTCCGGCGCGGTGAAGCTCGACGGCGGCATCGCGACCTACCTGGGCGGCACGACGGGGAACACGATCCTCCCGGGGGCGACCACCGGATCGGGGGCGAACCTGGATTTTGCCGCCTTAAGCGCGGCCAAGACTGTCGTCCCGCTCCACTCCTTGACCACCGTGGCCATTCCAAACGGCTCCGCCATCACAACGCTGCCCGGCGCGGGAACGTTTCAGACCATTCCGCTCACGAATGTGACCACCTCCGCCAGTCCGGCCATGGGGGCTTCCGGCACCGGCGCTTTGGCCACGGTGGTGAACGTCATCAACCAACGCCAGACCGCGGGCGTCGACACCGGCAAGCCCGTCACCGGGTTCACCATGGCAAACGGTTGGCAACCCCAGGGATTGCGCTTCTCCGTGCCCCGTCTCGGGTCGAACGATCCCGGGGTCGGTTACGATCCGGAGGTGCCCGCGACCTACGGCGATTGGACGGTGAACATCCCTTCGGGCACGGTCACGATGCCGACGGGTTTCATGGTCACCAGCGGGGTGGGCAAGTCCAACGTCATCCTTAACGGCTCCGCCACGACCCTGCGCATCGGGAACACGCCCTGGCTGCTCAGCCTGCACCAGCACAACACCGAGGCCGATCTCATCATCAACGCCAGGACGATCTCGTCCACCCACACGGCGAATTCGAGCGTGCTCAAAACCGGCGCCGGCCGGGTGATCGTCACCTCGACCTACAATCACACGGTCTCGAACGCGAGTGTCGGCGGCGGTCTGGCTATCCATGGTGGCGTGTATCAGGTGGGCAACAACACCGCCACCGGCAATCTGCCCCTCGGCACGATCGCGAACCAGGCGTCGCTGGTTTTTAACCGCACCGGCACGCTCGCCGTCACCAACGTCATCACCGGCTCCGGCTCTTTGACCAACAACGGAAGCGGCGACATCCAGCTGTCGGGCGCCAGCGACTACACCGGGGCGACCCATTTCAACGCCGGCACCATCACGATGCTCGCCGCGTCCGCCCTGGGCAACGGTGGAGCGCTCAACTTCGCGGGGGGCAAGCTGGCGGTGGCCGATGGAATCGACGCCGATCTTTCCGCCCGAGCCATCACCCTCGCGTCCGGCTCGAACACGATCGATATCGGAGCGAACAGCGTCACCTTCGCCAACGCCATCGGCGGGGGCGGCGCCGGCGCTTTCATCAAGGCCGGCAGCGGTCGTCTCACCCTGGCCGGCGACAACAGCTACTCCGGTGGCACGACGGTCTCCGCCGGCACGCTGGAGGTGACCAACACGAGTGGCTCGGCCACCGGCTCGGGTTCGGTTACGCTCGGCGGCGCCGGCGCGCTGGCCGGTTCCGGCACGATTTCGGGCGCGGTGAGCACGAGCTCCGGCTCCAAAATCATCCCGGGTGTTTCCGGCATCGGGGATCTGGCCGTGGGCGGCCTCACGCTCGCGACGGGTTCGAGGCTCGAGTTGGAGATCAACCCGGCCGGCGGAAGCCAGCCGGCCGACCGCATCCTGGTCCAGGCTCCCGGCGGGCTGACGATCAATGGCGGCGAGGTCACCCTTTACGAGGTGGGTGGCACCACGCCCTTCTCGACCCCCGGCACCTACGATCTGATCGCATACTCCGGCTCCATCGCGGGCGCCGGCGTGAATTCCCTCTCCGTGGTCAATCCGGTCGCGGGCTTCGATTACACCTTCTCGGCGGCGGCGGGCAAAGTTTCCCTCGGCGTCGCCCAAGGCGCGGTCCTGACGAATTGGACGCCCACCGCCGGCGGCAGTTGGGGTGATGCCGGCTCGTGGTCGAACGGTCTGCCCTCGGGTGACTTCATCGCTCGTTTAAACACCGAGCTCGTGTCTCCCGCGACCGTGGCGCTCGATGGGAATCGTAGCGTGGCCGGCGTGGTGTTCTCCAGCGCCCAGGGCTACACCCTCGCATCGGGCGCGCCCGCGAACAGCACCCTCACGTTGAGCAACGGTTCCCGCGCGGCCTCGATCGCGGTGAATGCCGGCGCGCACACCATCTCCGCGCCCATCGCCCTGGTTTCGCCCTTGGCCGTCGCCACGGACGCCGGGAGCTCCGTCGCCTTGACCGGTGTGGTGTCCGGCGCGGCCTCCTTGGTGAAGTCGGGCCCTGGTCGTCTGACGCTCGGCGCCGCGAATACCTTCTCCGGTTCCGTCACGGTCAATGGGGGCGTCCTCGCCTTCACCCTGCCCGCTTCGCTTGGCACCGGGTCGCCCATCACCATCGACGGCTCGATCTTGCAGTATGGTGCCGCCAACACGGCGGACCTCTCCGGGCGCTCGCTTACCTTTGGTGTGAACGGGGCGACGATCGATACCAACGGCAACGACGTGGTCTATGCGTCCGCCATCGGCGGTGGCGGCGCGGGCCGCCTCACCAAGGCCGGCGCCGGCTCGCTTTCCCTCCTGGCGCCGAGCACCTTCACCGGCGGTGTCCGGGTGGCGGCGGGCGAGTTGTCGATCGGCGCCGCGGACCACCTCGGCACGGGCCCGATCGAGCTGGACGGCGGCGTGCTCGACGCGACCGCCAGCCTGAACCTGCCGGCCGGTCAGCCCATCAGCGTGGGCGCAAGCGGCGGCACCATCGCCGCCGCCACCGGCGCGACCGTCACCCTCTCGGGTGCCGTGCAAAATGTCGTCGGCGCGACCGGTGCGCTGACCTTGTCCGGTCCCGGTGCCTTTGTATTCGGCGCGAGCAACTTGCACACGGGTGGCACGACCATCAACGCCGGCGCTTCGGCGAGCTTCGCCGCCGGGCTGCTGCCTTTCGGCTCGGGCGGACTCACCTTGGCCAACGGCCACCTGACCACGCCCGCCTCCCACAGTCTCGATACCACGCCACTGACCGTCAGCGGAGCCAGCACCTTGACCGTGGGTAATCTCGGCACCATCGGATCGGTCTCGGGCGCGGGCACGCTCACGGTCTCCGCTCCCGCCGCCGGTCAGACGGTTACGCTCAGTGGCAGCCATGGCGGCTTGAACGGCGAGATCATCGTCACCGGTTCCAGTTTCGTGCGTTTCAACAGCGGCACAAACGTGGGCGGAGCCGATGTCCTCTATACGATCCAGTCCGGTTCGTCGCTGGTGCGCCGCTCGACCGCCGCGACGATCGCCCTCGGCGGTCTCGCCGGCGCCGGCACGCTGCGCGGCGGCCAGACCACGGCGGACACGGTCAACTTCCAGATCGGCGCCAAGAACCTGGATACGGTGTTCTCCGGCCCGATCATCGACGGCGACACGCAAGTGGGTCTCGAGTCGAGCCGCCCGGTCAAGGCGCGCATCACCAAACTCGGCACCGGTTCGCTGACGCTCTCGGGCGCGAACACCTACACCTCCACCACCACGGTGGATACGGGCACGCTGCTGGTCGACGGTTCGATCGCCAGCACCGATGCCGTGACCGTGAATCCGGCCGGCACGCTCGGCGGTTCCGGCGCCATCGCCGGTGCGGTATCGGTGGCCGGCACGCTGCGCCCCAACCCCACCGGGTTGCGCAAGGGCACGCTCGCACTGGGCTCGTCCCTCGATTTGGCGATCTTCGATGCCGAGGCCTCGACCGTCACGACCAAGACCCGTTTCGACTTCGGCGGGACGACTTCCCATCGATCGGTGGGCGTTTCGGTGGCCGGCACCCTCAACTACGGAGGCACGCTGGAGATCGCGATTCCCGGGACGACCTTCAACGGCACCTACGCCCTCTTCGCCCCGGCGGCCGGGGTGAGCGGCGACTTCGACTCGATCACCGTGCTCGGCGCGGCCGACGCCGTCGTCGCCACGCTGGTGAACAACGGCTCCGGCGTCGTCACCGGCTCGAACGGCCCGATCAGCTACGCGTTCACCCGCGCCACCGGTTCGCTCGCCATCAGCGGTGCGGCCACCCCGGCCGGCGTGCCCTCGGCCCCGATTGTCACCGCCACGCCCGGCAACGCGCAGGTGGCGCTCTCCTGGACCGCCACCGGTTCGACTTACGATGTCTATCGTTCGACGACCGCCGGCACGGGGCATGTGCTTATCGCCGACGACCTCGGCACGGCCGGCTTCACCGACACCGGTCTGACCAACGGAACGGCCTACTACTATTACGTGATCGCTTCGAACGACGCGGGCTCCAGCCCGGCCTCCGCCGAAGTGTCCGCCACGCCCGCGGCGGTGGTGGTAAATCCTCTGCAGTCGTGGCGTCAGACCTACTTCGGCACCACCGACAACACCGGATCCGCCGCCGACGCGGCCGATCCCGATCAGGACGGCCGCAGCAACCTGCTCGAATACGCGGTGGGATCCGTCCCCACGGTGGCCGACTCGGGTCCGGGTTACACGGTGGCGAACGTGGCCGGCCAACTCCGGCTCACCTTCAACCGCATCGATGATCCTTCCCTGACCTACACCGTCCAGGGCCGCGACGACTTGGTCTCCGGGAGCTGGAGCACGATCGTTCCGGTGGCGGGCAACAATCCGCTCAACGGTTTCACCGGCACCCAGGCCGGCGTCCTCGAGACCGAGTCGGTCACGGTCGTCGACCCCGTGGTGCTCGGACCCTCCGCCTCCCGCCGCTTCCTCCGCCTACAAGTCAGCTACTGACGTTTTCCCCAAACCCATACCCCACATGAAAAACAAAAACCTAGGATACCTCCTGTTGCCCGCCCTCCTAACGGCGGGCGACGCCACCGCACAGACGACCATCGTTCGCGCCGACAATAACGGCGCTTTGACCACCGGAACCTCGTGGATCGGCAACGTCGCGCCCTCCAGCGCCACCGCCTTTGCGCGTTTCGACTCGACGGTCACCAACGCCACCAACTCGGGCAATCAGCTCGTCGGCGGCAGTTTCTCGGCTCTCGGATTGGTGTTTACCGATCCGACGGTTGGATCCAACGGCTACGTGTTCAATTTCCAGAACAGCTCCGCTCGGCTCATCACCTTGGGCAACAACGCCAATACCGACCAGACCCTGCTCGATATGAGCAATTCCTCGGTGAACGTCACCTTCGGGGCCACCGCGGATACGGCCAACGGCAACTACCGCATCGGCGGCATCGGCGCCCTGACGCACAACATCGGGGCCGGCACCACCTTCACGCTGCGTCTCCCCTACATTTCGACCAATGCCAACTCGGGCTTCACCACCGCGTCCAACGCGTCTTCGGCGCAGATGAAGTATGTCAATTTCACCGGCGCGGGCTCGGCGGTGCTGAACACGCCTTTCCACTACAACCCGCCGGTCGCGGATCTCAGCACTTCGAGCCACCCCAACCAGGCCTACATGGGCCTGGCCATCGCCGGCGCGAACGTGACCCTGAACGGGGCCAACAACTGGCTCGCCACCACGACCACCCACGCCGCCGGCAACGCCGCGATCACGACGGGCACGATGCGCTTCGAGATTTCCTCGGGCACCCTGAATCTTGGGAACGACAACGCCCTGCGCAACGACGCCCGCATCTCCGCGGCACGCTCCCTGGCATTTTCCTTCAAGGGTGGCACCGTGACCGCCTCGGGCGCGGATCGCACCCTGGCCACCAGCGGCGGTTTTGCGCTCGACGGATCCACGACCTTCTCCGGGGCAAATTCCCTGACCCTGAACAGCGCCACCACCCAGACCGGCGCCTCCACCCTCACCAACTCGTTGGATTCTGGCAAGGTGCTGACCCTCGCGCAAGACGTCGCCCTCTCCAACGATGCCACCGACCGCACCCTGACCATCGCCGGCGCCGGTGAGACGGTGATCTCGGGCGAGATATCCAACGGGGGCACGTCCACCGCCAGCGGCTTGACCAAGTCCGGCGTGGGCACCCTGACCCTGAGCAATGCCGCCAACAGCTTTGGCGGCGCCCTTACGGTCAACGCAGGCACCGTGAAGCTCGGCGCGGCCGGCGTCATCCCGGACTCCGCCCCGGTGACCCTGGGTGGTGGAACGATCGATCTAAACGGCTTCAACGAAACCCTCGGGTCGCTCACCGTTTCCTCCTCCAGCACCATCAACTTCGGTTCCCAGCAAATCGCCTTTGCCAATAGTTCGGCGAACGCCTGGTCGGGCGGCCTCAGCTTTAGCGGTTCGTTCCTGGCGAATTCGATCCGCTTCGGACTGGCGGGCACCGCCCTCACCAGCACGCAACTCGCGAGCATCACGGTCAACAGCCTCGGTGGCTGGGGCCTTGATGCCGAAGGTTACCTCGTCGCCGCGGCCATTCCCGAGGCCTCTTCCTTTGCGATCTGGTCCGGTCTGGCGGGTCTGGCGCTGGCCCAGACTCGCCGTCGTCGGGCCGGGTAAGGCCCGGCGCGCACGCCCCGGTTGATGATCAT
This sequence comes from Akkermansia muciniphila, assembly GCA_945874545.1. Taxonomy (GTDB): domain Bacteria; phylum Verrucomicrobiota; class Verrucomicrobiia; order Opitutales; family Opitutaceae; genus IMCC26134_A. Next base: position 17,440 of record CAMCHD010000050.1, read on the forward strand.
CCACCCGGCATGAGCTCCCCTTTGCCCTCACCAAGGCCGCGCGTCGCGCTGATCGGCGTGACCGGTTACGCCGGCATCTATGTGGAGATGTTGCGGCCCTTTGTGAAGCAGGGGGAAATCGAGCTCGTGGCCGCGGTGGTGATCAATCGCGGGGATCCGGCGGCGGCCGCCGCCGGCGTGGAATTGGCCTCATGGGGCGCGAGGATTTACGACTCCAACGAGGCATTTTTCGCCGGCGAGACGGGCCGGGCGGAGCTTTGTTTGATTCCCACCGGCATCGCCTGGCATGCCCGGCTGACCATCGCGGCCTTGCGCGCCGGGATGCACGTGCTGGTCGAGAAACCGCTCGCCGGCTCCCGGGTCGACGCGGCGGCGATCCGTCGCGCCGAGCTGGCGACCGGACGCTGGGTGGCGGTGGGGTTTCAGGACATTTATTCCGAGGCGGCGGAGCAATTGCGCAGCGAGCTCGCCTTCGGTGTGCTGGGCCCGGTCACCGCGGTGGCTGCTTTCGGACTCTGGCCGCGTCCGGTCGCCTACTACACCCGCAACCACTGGGCGGGCCGGCTGCGCGCGGACGGCGCCGACGTGCTGGACTCGCCCTTGAACAACGCGTTCGCCCATTTCGTGAATCTCGCCCTGTATTTTGCCGACTGGAACGGCGAAAACGAGAAGCCGACCACGTTTCGCGAAGCGGAACTCTGGCGGGCAAACTCCATCGAAACTTTCGACACCGCCGTGGTCCGGGGACGCCTGGGCAACGGGGTCCGCTTTTGGTTCGGTTTCAGTCACGCCACTGAGGACTTGCATGATCCCGAAATCGTGATCACCGGCACCCGCGGGGAGGTGCGCTGGCAACACGAGAAACACTACGAACTCGTGACCGACACCGGTGAGTTTAAGCGTGTGTCCATGCCCGACGCCTTTGCCTGCCGGCACCGGATGTTGCAGGCGGTGTTGGAGCGCCTCCGCCGGCCCGGCGCGCCGATTTGCGATACCCGGGTGGCGGCGAGGCACACCGCGTTCATCTGTGACCTTCACGCCGTTGCCCAGGCGAGAGACGTGCCGGCCCATCTGGTCGAGTCGGACCCCGTATCGGATGGTTCGGCCGCGCGGCTGACGGTGAGCGGGCTGGGCGCCGCGATGCGGCGGGCCTTCGACGGGCGTGGCACCTTGG
>CAMCHD010000051.1 GCA_945874545.1 Akkermansia muciniphila
CGCTGGATCATCCACGTCAAACCCGGCACCTACCGCGAACGCATCTACGTGCAGCGCGAGCGCGGCCGCATCCTCGTGCGCGGCGAGGACGCCGCCTCCACCGTCATCACCTTCGACCTCCACGCCGGCGTGCCCGGCCCCGACGGCAAACCCATCGGCACCTTCGCCACCCCGACCGTTCAGATCGATGGCGACGGCATGGTCTGGGAGGACCTCACCCTCGCCAACACCGCCGGCCCCGTCGGCCAGGCCCTCGCCCTCCGCGCCGACGGCGACCGCCTCGTTTTCCGCCGCTGCCGCTTCCTCGGCTGGCAGGACACGATCCTCCTGAATCGCGGCCGCCATTACTTCGAGGACTGCTACGTCGAGGGCCACGTGGACTTCATCTTCGGCGCCGCCACCGCGTTCTTCTCCCGCTGCCACGTCCACTGCCTGCGCGACGGCTACATCACCGCCGCGAGCACGCCGGAAGGCACGCCCTATGGCTTTGTCTTCGCCGACTGCCGCGTCACCACCGGACCGGAGGTGGTGGAAGGCGTCTACCTCGGCCGCCCGTGGCGTGAGTTTGCCCGCACCGTTTTCCTCCGCACCGAACTGGCCGGCAACATCCGCGCCGAGGGCTGGCACAACTGGAACAAACCCGCCGCCGAAAAGACCACCTTCTACGCCGAGTTCGCCAGCACCGGCCCGGGCGCGTCCCCGGCCACCCGAGTCCCCTGGGCGCGGAGCCTGGACGAGGCCGCCGCCGCCGTCCTCACCCCCGCCGCCGTGCTCGCCGGCCCCGACGGCTGGGATCCCGTAGCTCCCTGATCAGGGCGTGACGACAAAGTTCGCGAAGTCGGCCTCGCCGTCCGCTCCCAGGCAGAAGACGCCCACCTTGGCCCCGACCCAACGGCTGGAACTCGCGGTGAACGACTCGCCCAGGGGCCGAAACGCCGCGTCGCCGGACGCCGCGCGATAAAAAAAGCGGCAGCCCAGTTCGGCGCCGACCTCGACCCGGAGACGCACCGCGCCCCCCTCGGACCAGTCCACCGCCGCCGCCACGCGCTCCACGCCATCCTTCTGCGCCCCCGCGCAGAGGGCCTGCACCAGCTCCGTCCGGCCCTCCGGTCCTCGTCGCAGACCCACCCAGCCGTAGTCGTAACCGAATACGACGAGCCCGGCGCTCACCCCTTCGCCGCCGTCCGGAAGGGCGACGGTCACCTCCGCCGCAAAGGACGGCGCGGGAAACTTCTGCATCAGAAGGTTGGGCGCCAGCCAGAGCGACCCGGCACCGGGCGGCGGCACCGCCTTGAGTCGCAAGCCGCCAGACGGTCCGCACGGCAGAATCCAATCCGGGCCGGGATTCCCCTGCCATTGCCACTGGAGCCCCGGTTGCCCGCCGCCGAAACCATCGCTCGTCGCCGGCTCCCGCGCCGGTTGCCACGGCAAATCGGGCTTGGCGTGCGCCAGCACCGGCTCGCCCGTGCCGTCCCCGTCCGCGTCGTCGCCCATCACGGGCCAACCATCGGAACGCCACCGCATCGGCTGCAGATGCACCACCCGCCCGTGCGCCGGCATCTCCTGGAAGTGAAAAAACCAGTCCTGCCCGCCCGGCGTGTTCACCCACGCGCCCTGGTGCGGTCCGTTGACCCGCGTGCCGCCCTGCGCGAGCACGATGCGGTTTTCGTAAGGCCCAAGGATCGTGCGCGAACGAAACACCGCCTGATAACCTTCGGCCACGCCGCCCGCCGGGGCGAAAACGTAATACCAACCGTCGTGCTTGTAGAGCTTCGGCCCCTCCAAGGTCCGCCAGCCGGGCAGCTGATCAGCGTCGATCACCACCCGCCCCTCGTCGAGCACGCCCGTGCCGTCCGGACTCATTTCGTGCAAGGTCAGCCGGTTGTTGATCCCCGACCGGCTCTTCGCCCAGCCGTGGATCAACCAAGCCCGCCCATCGTTGTCCCAGAGTGGACACGGATCGATCAGCCCACGCCCCGCCAGCAGCAAACGCGGCTCGCTCCAGTGTCCGCGCGGATCGTCCGCCGTGATGACGTAGAGGCCGAAGTCGGGATCCGGATAAAAAATCCAGAACCGCCCGGCGTGATGACGCAGCGCCGGCGCCCACACGCCCTCGCCGTGCCGCGGCCGCGCGAAATGCGCCGCCGGCACCAGCGCGGGCAGGGCGTGGTTGACCAGGGTCCAGTTGACCAGATCCCGCGAGTGCAGGATGGGCAGTCCGGGCACGTGGCCGAAGCTCGAGGCCGTCATCCAGTAATCGTCGCCCACCCGAATCGCGTCCGGATCGGAGTAGTCGGCGTGGAGGACGGGATTGCGATAGGTGCCGTCCCCGCGGTCGGCCACCCAGGGCGAGACAACTTCGGCGTGCAGCGGCGGCAAAGACGGCGGAACGGACAAGGACGAGGCGATCATGAGGGTAAGGAAACGGGCCATGGGGAAGCCTTCAGGGGGTGGTTTTCGTCGGTCCTAATTTTGACCGGAGCCAGTCGGTCCATCGACCTGTCCAGGCCGGCTCCTTCGCCGTCCATTCCGTCAGCCGGTGGCCCGCGCCGGGCAAAACCAGGAGCTCGCAGTCCACGCCGAAGCCCCGCGCCCGCTCCCGCCAGTCGAGGGATTGGTCCAACGGCACGGTTTTGTCGGCGTCGCCATGGATGAGGAGGGTGGGCGGATATCCCGACCGGAGGTGATGGATCGGCGAGACCGCGGCCAGACGCTCCAGGACCTCCGGCGTAGTATCCGATCCGATACCAAACAAGGCCTGCAGGGAGGAACTCGGCCCGCCGCGGCGACGGGTGTCCGCCACCAGATCGTTCACCGCCGCGCAACCCACCACCGCCCGCACCGGCGCGACCCCGTCCGGTCCGGGCGACGCCGCGAGCAGGGCGAGATGCCCGCCCGCGGAATGCCCCACGATCGCCAGGCGCTCCGCGTCGCCGCCAAACTCGTGCGCGTGCGAGCGCACCCAGGCCACCGCCGCGCGGACGTCATCCAGGCACGCCGGCCAGGGATGGGCGGGCGCCAGCCGGTAGTTGATCGATACCGAAAGAAATCCCGCCGCGGCCAAGGGCTCGAACCACGGCGTGATGTCCGCGCCCGAGCCGGGCTTGTCCGCCCCCGCCTTGTCCCCGCCCGACCATCCCCCTCCATGCACCAGGATCACGACCGGAAAGGGCCCCGCGCCCGCCGGAAACCGCAGGTCCAAGCGCTGGGCCGGATCACCATTCTCCACATAACTCACGTCCCGCCCGACCCGGCGGCCTGGCTCGGCGGCGGCCGGGCTCGGGAGCGAGGACAGTATCACGGTCAGCGCCAAAAATCCCGCCGCCCTCATGACCGCGCCTCCGCCGGCCCGATGCGCGGCACCAGCAGCTGCAACACGCCGAGCGAGAGCAGATACATGGTGGAGAAATAGGCGAAGACCCAGACGTAGCTCCCGGTCCGCTCCAGGATCAATCCGGTGAAGCCATTGACAAAGCCGCCCGTGAAATAGGCCACGAAGCCGCCCAGGCCCACCACGGAACTGATGGCCTCCCGGGGCATGGTGTCCGAGACCACGCTGAAGAGATTGGCCGACCAGCCCTGATGCGCCGAGCCGGCCAGCCCGATGATCAACACCGCCGCCCAGACGCTGCCGGCGAAGGGCGCGAAGTAGATCGGCACCACCGCCAGGGCGCAGCCGAGCAGGGTGAGCTTGCGGGCCTTGTTGAGCGACCAGCCACGATTCATGCACCAGCCCGACAACCAGCCCCCGGCCACCCCTCCCGCCGCCGCCAGCGCGAAAAAGACAGCCGTCCACGCCCCGGTCGCGGCCAGGCCGAGCTGGAAACGCTTGTTGAGGAAGTCCGGCATGAAGGCCTGGTAGAAACCCCAGGCCGGACCGGCCAGGATGCTCGCCAGCACGTAGGCCCACACCGCGCGGTATCCAAGAAGTTGCGACCACGGCACCCGCCGCGGCGCGGTCTCCGCCCCGGCCGCCCGCCCGCCCCGGATGTGGGCGCGCTCGGCCTCCGACAACCGGGGATGGCGGGCCATGTCGTCGTAGAGCGCCTTCCACGCCGCCAGCCAGACCAGGCCGGCCGCGCCGGTGAGGTAGAAGGTCCACTCCCAGCCCACCCACTTGTAAAGCAGGGGGACGAGCAGGGGACACACCACCGCGCCCACGTTGGATCCGGTGTTGAACCAGCCGGTGGCGAGGGCGCGCTCCCGGACCGGAAACCACTCCGCCACGACTTTGATCGCGGCCGGAAAGTTCGCCCCCTGCAGGAGGCCCAGCGCGGTCCGCGAGACCACAAAGCCCGCCACTGTCATCGGCAGCACAAGCGTGGCGAAGGCCAGACCCGACTCGGTCCTCCGCACCCAGGGCAGACTCGCCGTGGCCTCGGGCGCCACCCAGGCGCAAAAACCGTGGGCGATGGCCGCGATGCTCCAAAGCCCCACAAAGACCGGCAGGCCCCGCTTCGCGCCCACGCGATCGATGACCCGCCCGCCGAAGAGATAGCCGAACGCGTAGGCGAAGGACCACGCCGCCGCGATCATGCCGTAGTCGATCTCACTCCAGCCCAGCTCGCGGCTGAGCTCGGGCTTCAGGATGCTGAGAATCTGCCGGTGCAAATAGTTTACGACGATGGAAAGGAAAAGCAGGCCGCAGACGATCCAACGAAAACGACCCGGCACGGACTGGGCGGGGGAAACGGACATGGTGGGGTGGATACAGCGCCGCCCGCTTCCGACGTTCGGGCAAGGTTGTCGCGAGCGCGCATCGTTGCGCAACGATGCGCGCTCCACGCCGGGTTGCCCGGATGCCTCGGCGGCCGTTGCGTGGACTTTGTCCCCTCGTTTTTCCCGAACCACCCGCTCCCCCCGGTTCCCCCTGCTTTCCCTTCGCCGGCGCGCGCCCGGCCCGACTCGACGATCCCACCTTCGGCCGCCGCCGGGCCTGCCGTCACCGACCTCCGCCTCCCCCCTCGTCCCGCTCCACTCATGTTCCCGCCACGCCTCCTGTTTGCCCTCGCGCTCGCGGCCGGTTTGCTACCGCCCACTCCGCCCGCCAGCGCCCGAGCCGCGCTCAGCCGCGCGTTCGCTCCCGCCGCCCCGGCCGCTCCGGTGATTCCGGAAACCCGCGTCCGCTTGACCGACTTCGCAGCCACCGGCGACGGCGTCACCCCGAACACCGGAGCCTTCTCGCGCGCGCTCGCGGCCCTGGTCGAGCGCGGCGGCGGCACCCTCGTGGTGCCGCCCGGCATCTGGTTGACCGGACCGATCGAACTCCGCAGCCGCGTGAACCTGCATCTCGAGGCCGGCGCGCTCATCCAGTTCTCCCGCGACACCACGCTCTACCCGGTGCGCATGTTCGACGCCCGAGGGGAAAAATCGATCGACACCACGTCCCCGCTCTCCGGTGAAAAACTCGAGGACGTCGCCATCACCGGCGCGGGCGTGATCGACGGCGGCGGCGACGCCTGGCGTTACGTCAAAAAACCCAAGACCACCGAGCCGTTTTGGAAGGCCCTCGTGGCTTCGGGCGGCGTGCTCAACGCCAAGGGCACCGAGTGGTGGCCCAGCCAGGCCGCGATGGACGGCGCCGCCGCCACCGCCGCGCTCGAGGCCGGGGGCTCGCTCGACCCCGCCGCCTACGAACCCTACCGCCTTTACCTCCGCCCCCGCCTGCTGCGCCTGCTCGAGTGCCGCCGCGTGCTGATCGAGGGCGTGACCTTCCGCAACTCCCCCAACTGGACGCTCCACCCCTGGCTCTGCGAGGACCTGACCCTGCGCGACGTGAAGATCTTCAACGACCGCTGGGCGCAAAACAGCGATGCGCTGGACATCGACTCGTGCCGCCGGGTGCACGTATCCGGCTGCATCGTCGACACCGGCGACGACGGCCTCTGCATCAAGTCCGGCAAGGACGCCTCCGGCCGCCGTCTCGGGGTGCCCACCGAGGACGTTTTGATCGAGAACTGCGCCGTCTACGAGGGCCACGGCGGCTTCACCATCGGCAGCGAGATGTCCGGCGGCGTGCGCAACATCCTCGTGCGCAACTGCACCTTCATCGGCACCGCCATCGGCCTCCGCTTCAAGACCGTGCGCGGTCGCGGCGGCGTGGTCGAAAACATCCACATCACCGGCATCCGCATGACCGGGATCGAGAACGCCGCCATCGATTTCAACTTCTTCTACGCCTCCAACGGCAAACCGGCCGAGGCCACGCCGGAACCCACCGTCGAAACGCCGACTTTTCGCAACATCCTGATCGAGGATGTGGTCTCGCGCGGCAGCGCCACCCCGCTCGTCATGCGCGGCCTGCCCGAGATGCCGCTGCGCGCCATCACCCTGCGCGACGTCTCGCTCTCCGCCGCGCGCGGCGCCGATCTGCTCAACTGCGACGGCATCGTCTTCGAACGCGTGCGGATCCGCGCCGCCCAGGGCGAGCCGGTCACCAGCCAGGCCGTCACCCGCAGCACCCTGACCCTCGTCCCCTGACCAGCCATGGCCCTCACCCGCTTCCTCCGCCTGCCCCTGCTTTGCGCCTTCCTGCTCACGCCCGCGTTCCTCCGCGCGGCCCCGCACTTGGTCCTCGTCGGCGACTCCACCGTGACCGACAACGCCGGCTGGGGCCTCGGCTTCCGGCAGTTTCTCGCCGAGGGCGTGGAGTTGACCAACACGGCGCGCGGCGGACGCAGTTCCATGAGCTTTATCGTCGAAGGTTCGTGGACCAAGGCCCTCGCGCTCAAGGGCGACTACTACCTCATCCAGTTCGGCCATAACGACGAGCCCGGCAAACCCGGCCGCTCCACCACCGAGGCGGAATACCGTGGCTACCTGGAACGCTACGTGGATGAAACCCGCGCCGCCGGCGCCACGCCCGTGCTCGTGACCTCACTCGTGCGCCGCCAGTTCAAGACCCCGGACAATGCCCACCTGATCACGTCCAGCCTGCAAAACCGCGCCGAGATCGTGCGCGCCATCGCCCGCGAGAAAAACGTCCCCCTCGTCGAGCTCCACGACCGCAGCAAGGAACTCTGCGAAAAACTCGGCAAGGAAGGCTGCCTCGTCTTCAGCCCGCCCAAGGAAAACGGCCAGTTCGACGGCACCCACCTCAACGCCGAGGGTTACGTTCGCTTCGGCCGCATCGTCGCCGAGGAACTCGGCCGCGCCGTGCCCGCGCTCGCGCCGCTGCTCCGCGCCGAGCCCCGCGACCCGCGGCCCGTCGCCGGGGAGACCCGCCACGACGCGGTCGTCGCCTTCGACGGCTCCGGCACGCACACGACCGTGCAGGCCGCCATCGACGCCGCGCCGACCTTCGCCACCGCCGCCAAACCCTTCCGCATCCTGGTCAAATCCGGCGTCTACCGGGAGCACGTCGTCATCCCCGCCGACAAACCCTTCCTCGAGCTCCGCGGCGAACCCGGCATGGGGGCCGAGACCGTGATCACGCTGGATACAAATGTGAAAACGCCCGTCCCCGGCGACGCCGGCGGAAAAACCCTCTCCACCGCCGAGAGCGCCACCGTGCTCGTGCTCGCGTCCGATTTCACCGCCGAAAACCTCACCTTCGAAAACACCACCACCCGCGAGCAAAAGGTGCAGGCCCTCGCCTTCTACGTGACCGGCGATCGCGCCATCCTGCGCCGCTGCCGTTTCCTCGGCTGGCAGGACACGCTCCGCGCCGATTCGCCCAAGGACGGTCCGGTCGCACGCCAATACTTCGCCGAGTGCGAGATCACCGGCCACGTTGATTTTATCTACGCGGCGGGCACGGCGGTCTTCGATCGTTGCCGCATCCACTGCCGCGCCGACGGCTACATCACCGCCGCGAGCACCCGCGAGGCCGCGCCCTTCGGCTACGTTTTCCTCGACTGCGTCGTCACCACCGCGCCCGAGGTGGTGAAAGGCGTCTACCTCGGCCGCCCGTGGCGCCCCTTCGCCGCGACCGCGTTCATTCGCTGCGATTTGCAGGGAAAAATTCGCGCCGAGGGCTGGCACAATTGGGGCAAACCCGAGAAAGAAAAAACCGCCCGCTACGCCGAGCATCGCAACACCGGCCCCGGCGCCGACCGGACCGCGCGCGTCGGCTGGGCGCGCGAACTCACCGAGGCCGAAGCCGCCGCCTACACCGTGGCCAACATCCTCGGCGGCGCCGACGGCTGGAACCCCGCCACGCGCTGAGACCGCGATGGTCCGGGAAGCAATCCGATGTGCATCCGCCGCCAGCCAGCACGGTTCGCCCGCTTTCTCATTCTCGGCCTCATGATCGCCGCCTCGCTTGCCGCCAACTCCCCCACCCCGATCGACCGCGAGGCGCTGGTCTCGCGTCACTCGCCGACGCTTCGGGCCGTGGACTATGATTCCCCGCTCACCGTCGGCAACGGCGGCTTCGCCTTCACCGCCGACGTCACCGGGCTGCAAAGCTTCCCCGAGACCTATCACCGCGAGGGCATTCCCACCGAGACGCTCTCCCGCTGGGCCTGGGTGCGGGACGAAAATCCCGCCGGGGTCACCCTGGCCGACGCGAATCGCGATTTCACCCACCCCGACGGTTCCGTCCACGGCTACCCGACGAACAGCCGGTCCGAAGCCGGCCAGTGGCTACGCCGCAACCCTCGCATCCACCCGCTCGGCCAGCTCGCGCTGGATTGGCAAAAACCCGACGGCTCGGCCTTCGCGCCGTCCGACGTGCACGACCTCGCCCAGCGCCTCGACCTCTGGCGGGGTGTGCTTGAGAGCCGTTACACCTTGGACGGTCGCTCCGTCTCGGTCGCCACCGCCTGCCGGCCGGACGAGGACACGGTGCTCATCCGCATCGAGTCCGACCTCGTCGCCGACGGCGTGCTGGGCGTTCGTCTGGCCTTCCCGGCGGGCCACGATCTCCGGGTCAACCACACCCCGGGCTACGACTGGTCGCGGCCCGATGCCCACCGCTCCGAACTGGTCGACGCCACCCGCATCGAGCGCCGCGTGGCCGACCTGACCTATCGGGTGAACCTGAGTCGCCCCGCCGCCCCGGTGCCCGGCGCGCCCCACACGTTTCTCGTCCGCGCCGAGGCCGGCCGCCGCGTGCTCGAGCTTGCGGTGAATTTCGCGCGCGAAAGCCGCTCCGTAACCGCCTGCGATTTCGAACTCGTCGCGCGCCACTGGGCCGACTTCTGGCGCGCCTCGGCCGCCGCCGATTTTTCCGGCAGCACCGATCCGCTCGCCGCCGTGTTCGAACGGCGCGTCGTGCTTTCCCAATACCTGACCGCCGTGCAGCTGGCCGGCGACGTGCCCCCGGCCGAGAGCGGCCTCACCTGCGCCACCTGGTATGGCAAGCACCACACCGAGATGATCTGGTGGCACGCGGCCCACTTCGCGCTCTGGGGCCACCCCGAGCTGCTGGCACGCAACCTCGATTGGTATGTAGCCCGCCTGCCCGAGGCCCGCGCCATCGCCGCCGGCCGCGGCCTGGGCGGCGCTCGATGGGCTAAAATGGTCGGCCCCGAGCTGCGCGAAAGTCCGGGCGGCAACCCGCTGATCGTGTGGAACCAGCCGCACCCGATCTACCTCGCCGAATTGCTTCACCGCGCCTCGCCCACGCCCGCCACCCTCGAACGCTACGGCGCCCTGGTCCAGGAATCCGCCGAGGCCCTCGCCTCCATGCTCTGGCTCGACCCCGCCCGCGACCGCTACGTGCTCGGTCCCCCGCTCTGGATCGCCCAGGAAATCTACGATCAGGCCACCAGCCAAAACCCCGGCTTCGAACTCGCCTACTGGCGCTGGTCGCTCCAGCTCGCCCAAACCTGGCGCGAACGCCGCGGCCTGCCGCGCGAACCGCGGTGGGACGACATCGTCCGCCGGCTTTCACGCCTCCCCGAAAAAGACGGCAAATACGTCGCCCTCGAGTCGAATCCCGACACCTGGGACAACCTCGCCAGCCGCCACGACCATCCCAGCATGTTGATGTCGCTCGGCGTGCTGCCCGCGACCGATTTCGTGGACCGCGCCACCATGGACCGCACCCTCGACGCCGTCCTCCGCGATTGGGACTGGGAGGAGAAAATCTGGGGCTGGGACTACCCCATGATCGCCATGACCGCAGCCCGCCTCCGCCGCCCGCGCGACGCGGTGGATATCCTGCTGCGCGAAGGCCCCAACAACCGCTACACCGCCGCCGGTCATTGCCCGCAACGGCCCGCCAGCCGCGCCAAACGCGACACCGGCCCGGGCCAGCCGCGCTACGACCTCGCCACCTACCTGCCCGCAAACGGCGCCTTCCTCTCCGCCGCCGCCCTTCTGCTCGGTGGCTGGGAAGGTGCGAGCAGCGAACATCCCGGCCTGCCCGCCGATGGCACGTGGTCGGTGCGAACCGAAGGTTGGAAAACTCTGCCCTGAACCGGGCGAGAAAGCTCCGCAGAACCGCGCCCCGCCGCCGTTCGCGACCTCAACGCGGGGTCGCGCTGAGGCGAAAGAAAACCCGCGCGTCGTCGATCGGCGCCCTGACGGTCACCTGCTCGTGCGTGAGGTCCAACGGCTGCACGGTGATATCGACTCCACCGATGCCGGCGACGAGCGGTGCCCAGGAAACAAGATCGGAGGATTTTTCCACCACGAGTTCGAACGACACCTCGGCTTCCAGATGCCGCCGGAAGGAAAACGCCGCCACGGTGGCCGACTCGGCCGCGCAGACGGGCTGCGGCGCGCTGGTCGGGTCGAGCGGCAGGCCGCCTTGGATGAACTCAAACACGTTGGCCACGCCATCCTCGTCGGCATCGGCCTCAGGCGCGCCGTTGCCGGCCGCGTTCAACCCATGCTCGGCGAGAAACGACGCGTAGGCGTCGGGCGGCGGCGCCACCGGCAACGGCTCGTAATCCACGCGCAGGCTGGAGATCGTGACTCGCGACACGGAGGTGTTGCCCACGTTGCGATAGCCTATGCCGAGGGCGTCGAAGGCGCCCGCCACGTCCGCCGGCAAGACACCGGACGCCGTGGTGACGGCCGAGGAGGAGAATAACGCCGCCGCCGTCGTGTCGGTGCCCGCGTGCACGGTGCAACCCAGGGTGAACGCGGCGGCGGCGGAACGAGTGAGCGTCACGGTAAGCGTGTAGGTCTGGCCGTCGGCGAAGGTCAGCGCGGCCGGCGATGAGGAGGCGGTGCCGATGGCCGTGGCGGTCGCGGACGAGCTGGTGCCGGGCACGATCAGGGACTGGGACGCGTTCGAGGCGCCGTTCTGCGCGCCGCGGGCCTCGAGAAGCCCCGTCGCCGAGGCGTTGGCGATGCCCGCGCGGTAACCGCGCCAGTTCTGCGCGCCACCGGTGGCGAGCGACGTCGAGGTCGAGACGAGCAGGGAATTGATCAACCCGGTGTGGGGCGACACACCCCCGGAATTGAAAAATCCCACGCCCAGGTGGCGGACATTGGTCGGGACGAACACCAGCCGGGCCCGGAGCACGTCGCCGACGGCGGAGAGCGTCCGGGGCGTGGCCGCAAAGAGGGCCGCCGCCTCGACCACGCCGGAAGTGGTGATCGGCATGGTCAGATCAAGCGGACGCGCCTCGACCACCCCGGTCGTGGCGGGATCGTCGCCCACGCTGGATGTGGAGGCGTTTTTCGACGACATGACAAACCAGTTGGTCGACGTGCCGGTGAGCGCGGGCGAGGCCGCGTGCAAGGTGTCGCCGGCGAAGGTGGTCGCGAACACGCTCCCGGCGGAAACCGCGACGGTCAGGGTCGCCGCCGCGCTGGTCGCCGTGCCGAAGGAGTTGGCGACCACGACCCTATAGGTGCCCGCATCGCTCGTCGCCACGGCCGGAAGGGAAAAGGTCGCCGCGGTGGCGCCCGGGATCGGTGCGGAGCCCTTATACCACTGGTAAGTCAGAGGCGCGGAACCGGCGACGCTGACGGAAAAGGACGCCGCCTGGCCGGCCGCGACGGTGAGCGCGGCGGGATCGGCGAGGATGCTCGGTGCGGTCGCGAGCACGCTCACCGTGGCGGCCGGTGATCGCACGGAACCGTAGGGGTTTCCCAATACAACCTTGTAGATTCCGGCGTCCGCGGCCGAAGCCGAGGCGACGGTGTAGGAGGCGGTCGTGGCCCCCTCGATCGGCGCATCGCCCTTGAACCACTGGTAGGTCAGCGGGCCGGTGCCGGAGGCGGTGACGGCCAGCCCCAGGACGGCGCCGGATGCGACGGTGACGGAGGCGGGCGCGACATCGATGACGGGCAGGGGAAACGCCGGCGCGGCGAGTTCGTTGAGGTAGTTCTCCAGCCGGGTGTAGCCTTCGGAGTCGACCAGGTTGCGATCCGAGGGATCGGCGGGATCCAAGCCGCGGGCGGTCTCCCAGGCGTCGGGCATGCCGTCCAGATCGGTGTCCGCCGGGGCGGGCGTCGAGGCGAGCGCGGGCCAGCCGCCGACGTCGGCCTGGGAATCGATGATCCCGGGGATGTTTCCCTTGGAGCCATAAAAGGTCACCGTCCCGTTGGTCACTTCTCCGGCGATGCGGGTGTCGATCACGTCGCGGGCCGGCAGACGGCAGCCGGCGTAAGCCAGCACCAGCGGGAAAGAGGCCTGCGCCGTCTGGGTCGCCACATCCGGGGCGGCGAAGGGTGTGTCGGTCCGGATGGCCGGGAACTCGGCGGAGGGTATCACCTGCACGCCACCGTTCCAGTTGTTGGTCGTCACCGCGGTGCTGGCGGTGGTCCAGTTTCCGGTGATGTGAAAGAGGCTCAGGGTGGCTCCCGTCGACAGGGCGTTGCGGGTGGGCTCGAGGATGCGATAACGGGAAGTGCCGGTGCTGGTAGCGGGACCGTTTTTGTAGGTGTTGTTCACCAGGTTGTGGCGCGCCGGCAGCCCGGTGTCGGTCGGCTCGCCGCCATAGGTCGAGTTCCCGCGCCAGTTGTAGATCACGTTGTTTCGCATATCCACGAGTTCGCCGTCGGTATTGTGCGTGCGGGCGCCGTTGAAGCGCGGATTGCGGCTGTCGTGGTGGGCGAGGAGATTATGATGAAACGTGGCGCCGAGGCCGCCCCAGATGCCGCCGTAGCCGTGGGCGCCTTTGCTGTGCACCGAGTCCCGCATGCTTTCGGTGATGAAACACCACTGCAGCGTCAGGTTGGTGTTGTCGTAAGTGCTGGAGGTCTCGTCCACCGACCAGGAAAACGAACAGTGATCGATGATCAGATCACGACCGTAGCGGGACGAGAACGCGTCGGTCTCCACGCCGGCGACGTCCCCCAGGCGGACACGCAGGAAACGCAGGATGACGTTGGTCGAGTTGCTGATGTCGAGCGGACGATAAGCGAGACAGATGCCGTCGCCCGGCGCGCTCTGTCCGGCGATGGTCAGATTGCCCTGCGTGATCCGCAAGGTGGACTGGAGGTAGATCGTTCCGGAGACGGCGAAGACCACGGTGCGCGGCGGAGAGGCCGCCGAGCGACCGGTCACACCAGCGCGCAAGGACCCCGGACCGCTGTCGTTGAGATTGGTCACCACGTAAACCTCGCCGCCCCGCCCGCCGCTGGCCAGGCGACCAAAACCCTCCGCGCCGGGGAAGGCGAGGGTCTGGGCCGACGCCGCGGGCACGCCGACGGCCAAGGTGAAAAGGCCCGCGGCGAAGCAGGCACGAAGAAGCGCAAAGGGGACGATCAACACGGTCGGCGGGGGCGGGGAGGGGCGCGGGATTCGCCACCAAAAGGGGTGGCGGCGACACGCCCGAAAGCGACGATACCTTCCGATGCGGGGTGCGATGCGGCAAGGTCGACTCTGCGCGCATCGTTGTGCGCCCGCGGCGGACTCCCGCCGCCGTTCAACAATGCGAGCATCCGCGGCCCTTGTCCCCGCCTTGCATCGCGAAATGCTGGTCCTCGTCCGCCGGCCTACCCCCTTCGCCCCAAGACCCCACCCCAAGATCGCACCCCGCTGCCTCCGCAGAGACGTGTTCGCGCATTCGCGCCACGCCTTCGCCCGGCTCGGCCAGCCCCCCCTCTCCTGCCCATGCACCCCCATCCCCGCCCCCTGCCCCTCCGCGCCGCCTTGGCCGCCGCGTTCGCCTGGATTTTCCCTTCGATCGCCACCGCCGATTCGACCGTGTTCCAGACCGACTTCTCCGCGGACACCATCCACGCCGCCGCGCCCGTCATCACGCCGACCTCCACCAATTGGTTCATCCACTCCAGCAAGAACGGGACGGCGACGACCATCGGGCCGTCCCTGCTGAAGCTGACCTACGCCGCCGACTCGTCGGCCGCCGGCGTGGAAGGTATCACCCGCTTCACTACCACGCCCGTCGACCTGTCGGCGGTGGGCGATTCGATCACCGCACGAGCGGTCGTCTACACCCACAAGGTGCTCTACCTGGCGGTCGGTCTGTATAACTCCGGCGGCATCGATCCGCTCACCACCCTCCAGAACACCGGACTGGACGGCACCGCCCTGACCGTGACCAACAACGGCACCCTCGGCTGGGCGGGCTATCGCGCCCGGGTCCAGAGCGGCCTCGCCACCGGCGTGGTCAGCGCGCGCCTGCCCCAGACCGGCACCGTGCTCACGCGCTCCGCCCACGACGTGGTCGCGACCAGCACCGGCGATTTCAACTCTCCGCCTCCGCTGAGCATCGGCTCCATCGGCAACTCGCCCGCCACCGTGACCCTGGCCGACAACGCCGAGAGCGAATACCGCATCGTTTACTCCATCACCCGCACCGCCGCCGACGCCCTCACGATCAGCTATACGATCCAGGACGCGAGCGACGCCGTGCTCTACACCGTCTCGGGAGTGACCACCGCGTCCGCCGTCCCCTCGCAAGTGACCTCCGCGTTCGACGCGTTCGCCATCGGAACGCGCAACAACGCCACCGCCGGGAACAGCATCTCCGAGCTCTACGTCACGTCGCTGACGATCACGGCGAACAACGCCGCCATCGCCGGGATCGCGACCCCGCCGGTGAATCAGGCCTGGGTGACCGGCCAGCCCGGCTCCATCTCGGTCGTCGGCTCGGGCACCGCACCCCTCGCCTACCAATGGCATAAGGACGGCGCGCCGATCCCCGGCGCCACCACCGAGACCTACTCGGTCGGCGCCGCCTCCGCCGGAGACGCCGGCAACTACCACGTGGTCGTGAGCAACGCCCTCGGCTCCGCGACCAGCGCGACCGTCGCGGTGACCGTCTCCGGCGCCAGCCTGCCGGTCTTTACCACCCATCCGATCACCCAGACGGTGAACGCGGGCGAGACCCTCACCCTGACCGCCGCCACCTCCGGCGCCCCCACCCCGTCCTACCAGTGGTTCAAGGGCTCCGACCCGATTCCCGACGCGACTTCGGCCACCTATGTCGTCCCCGCCGCGTCGGCCTCGGACGCCGGCACCTACAGCGTCGTCGCGACCAATTCCCAAGGCTCCGCCACGAGCAACAGCGCCGTGGTGACGGTCAACAGCGAGGCACCGGTGATCACCGTCCCGCCCGCCAACGTCACGGTCAACGTCGGCGACTTGATCAACCTTTCCGTCACCGCCACCGGCTACCCCGCCCCCACCTACCAGTGGTTCAAGGACGAGGTGGCCATCCCCGGCGCCACCGGCTCGTCCTACACCATCACCTCCGCCGCCACCGCGAACGCCGGCTCCTACACCGTGACCGCGACCAACTCGCTGGGCACCGCCGGCCCGAGCGCCCCGGCCTTGGTCACGGTCAACGTGATCCTGCCCATGATCACCGCGCACCCCGCCACCGCCACCACCTCCATCGGCGGCGCCGCCACGTTCTCGGTGACCGCCACCGGCTCCGCCCCGCTGACCTACCAGTGGTTCATCGGCGACGACCCGATCGACGGCGCCACCGCGGCCAGTTACTCCATTGCCTCCGCCAGCGGCGCCAACCTGGGCAACTACACCGTGGTGGTGACGAACGAAGGCGGCTCCGCGACCTCGAACGTCGCGACCCTGAACCTCGTGGTGAACCAGACATCCACGGCTTTCGAGACCACCTTCGCGGACGACGTGATCAATCCGCAACCGCCCGCCGTCCCCACCGTCACCCCCACCTCGACCGCGTGGTATGTGCTTTCGTCCAAAACCGCCACGGCCAGCGCCATGCTCGACGACAATCCGGACACCGTCGCGGTCGACGACCCCGCCTACGTCCTGACCTTGAACAGCGGCTCGGGCTCCGCGTTTTTCCAAACCGCCACGCGGTTCAGCGAGACGCCGCTCAGCCTCGTGCAGGTCGGCAGCCAGATCCGCGTGACCACCACGTTCACGACCCGCAATATCCTGACCTTCGGCTTCGGTCTGTATAACTCCGGCGGCTCGTGGCCCAAGCAGCTCGACTTCGAGGACACCACGATCCCCACCGCGAGCCGCTTGATCCTCGGCTCCGGCTGCACCACCGCCGCCGGCGCGGGCACCCAATATTGGGCCGGTTATCGCGCCACCCTGAGCAACCTCGCCGGCTCCGGCAACGTGGGGCAGATCATGCTGACCCGCCCCGCCCAAACCAACTCGACGACCAACCAGGGCCAGGAACTCTGCACCAACGGCTCGGGTTCGGTTTCCTACAACAACCCCGTGGGCGTCAGCCTGACCGTCACCAAAAACCCCGTCTCGGACGCGGCCGGCAGCCTGACCGAAAACGCCACCTACACGCTGGTGCTGAACATGAGCCGCAGCGCGGCCGACGCCTACACCATGAGTTACCAACTCTACGCCGGCGAAGGCACGGGCGGGACCCTGTTCCGCTCCGCCAGCGGCATCACCTCCACCGCCCCCGTGCCCCCCGCCCTGGGCAACCGGCCGTCGGATGTGACCCAAGCCTTCGATGCGTTCGCCATGGGCATGCGCAACGCCGGCCCGCTCACCGGCCCCGTGCCCCGCTTCGTGTTCTCCAACTTCAAGGTGGAATACATCCTGCCCGCCACCGCCGTCATCCCTTCGATCACCACAGCGCCTTCCAGTCAATCGGTCGCCCCCGGCGGGAGCGTGACCTTCACCGCCGCCGCCTCCGGCACGCCCGCGCCGACCTTCCAGTGGTTCAAGGGCTCCGACCCGATCCCGGGCGCCACCGACGCCAGCTACACCATCCCCTCGGTCGCCGGCGGCGACGCCGGCAGCTACACCGTGGTCGCGACGAACGCCATCGGCTCGGCCACGAGCTCCGCCGCCGTGCTGACCGTCTCGTCCGCCAGCCCCTACGATACCTGGGCTTCGAGTTACGGCCTCGACCCCGCCGGCAACGGCGCGCCCACCGCCAACCCGTCGGGCGACGGTGTGGTCAACCTGGTGAAATTCG
Source organism: Akkermansia muciniphila (assembly GCA_945874545.1). GTDB lineage: Bacteria > Verrucomicrobiota > Verrucomicrobiia > Opitutales > Opitutaceae > IMCC26134_A. The sequence continues at coordinate 17,253 of CAMCHD010000051.1, forward strand.
CCCTCGGCGGCAGCCCGAACGTCGCCGGCTCCACGTCCCTGCCCACCGCGGCCGCCAGCGCCGGCAACCTGACCTTCACCTACCACGTCGAGGTCGCCGCCACCGCCCAATACACCATCGGCGCCGAGTCCTCGACCGACTTGAGCAGCTGGACTCCGGTCGTCCACGGCACCGGCGGCGCCACGATCGCCACCAGCACGGTGGACGCCGACACCGACCGCGTGGTCGTCACGCTGCCCTCCGCAGTCCCGCGTGTCTTTGTCCGCCTCCGTATCCAAGCCCTGCCCTGAACCGAATCAAACGCGCCGTGACCGCCCTTCGCGCGGCCACGGCACCTCCCGGGCACCTCCGCCCGTGCCCTGAACTCGCCGCTTTTTATCCCGGAACCGCCCGACCGCCCCGACCGAAACCACCGCCTCGTCCCGCCGCCCGCTCCTCTCCCATGCATTTCACCGCCCACGCCCAGATTCGCCCGGCTCCGCGCCGTCGTGCTGGTTTCACCCTGATCGAACTGCTCACGGTCATCGCCATCATCGGCATCCTCGCCGCGATCATCATCCCCACCGTCGGCGGCGTGCGCAACAAGGCGAAGAGCCTGCAGTGCGCGGCCAAGCTGCGCGAATGGGGCAAGGTGGTGCGCCTGTTTGGCAACGACAACAAGGGCAACATACCCCTCATCATCAACCTGTCCGGCGACACCGCCCTCCAGTTCTACAATCCCTACTTCCCCAAGGTCGCGGAAAACACCACCGGCGGTTCCGCCCAGTCCGCCGACTACTGGTCCCTTTGCCCGACCATCACCCGCACCGCCAGCGACGATACCCAGCGGCGTTACTACAACTTTTTATCCCCCAGCAGCGGGAAAAAAACCGCCCCGGCCAACAGCACCGTCTTCGGGGCGAGCAAGGCGGTGGACTACTACAACCTCGGCGCGGCCAAAAACCCCAGCCAGCTCATCCTGATGCTGGAACAACTCCCGGGCAGCGACGCCCCCGTGCGCCAGGCCGACCTCTCCACCAAGGTAAAACCGATCCTCAACGGCGCCGACTCGAGCCTGATCCG
>CAMCHD010000052.1 GCA_945874545.1 Akkermansia muciniphila
GCCGTCGGCCAGCAACGCCACCGGGATCGCCTTGGTCGCGGTGTCGCCGTCGCCCCATTCCAAAACGCCGGCCGCGAGGGTGAAGTCGGCGTCGGCTAGCGCCGAATCCTCCGCCTGGCCGCGCACGGCGGCATAGCCGACCCGAAGCGCGCCCTGGGCCCCGCCGGCGCGGCGCACCATCAGATCGACCACCCCGCCCTCGCTGGCGGTGGTTTGGTCGGCGGTGAATTCGACCACGCCGGCCGGCTCCGCCAGACCCGAGAGCAGGCGCCAGATCGGACGGGCGTTCGCCCCGCCTTGGAGTTTCACCACGTTACCCGACACCAGAACACGGCCGTCGGAGGTGCGGGCGAGATCCAGCACGGTCGAGCCGACCCCGCCCGGCGCGGCGAAGGCGGAATCGAGCCCGCCGTCGGGCCGGAGGCGCGCGATTTGGCCCACCGAGGAACCTCCCGCCTGGGTAAAGTCACCGCCCACCACGGCGGAGCCGTCCGGGAGAGCGAGAAGCGCGAAGGCGTTGCCCTGCACCGCGGGCACGTAGCTGGTGTCGACCGCCCCGGTTGCGGAAAGTCGCGCGACCCCACGCCGGGCCGGGCCGCTCAAACCCCCGAAGCCGGTGAACGAGCCCGCGACCAGGACCCGCCCGTCGGGCAGCAAAGCGACCCGATAAACGGTGGTGGTGACGTTGGTTTTGTCGGAGGTGTGCGCGCCGAAACCGACGTCGAAATCCGCATCGCGCGTGCCGTCGGCGTGATAGCGCGCGACCCCGGATTTAAAACCGACGCCGGGCAACCCGCTGTAGGAAAAGCCTCCGACGAGGATCACCTTGCCGTCGGGCTGGACCGCGATGTCGCGGATCGCGTTGGCGGTGTAGGTCGGGTTGGCATAGGTCGTATCCACCGCGCCGTCCGGGTGTAGCCGCACCACCTGTTTGCGGGCCACGCCGTTAAAACTGGTGAAAAAGCCGCCCACAAGGATGCGTCCGTCCGGCAGCGGCAGGATGGTCTGCACCGCGTTGTCCGCCCCCGTCCCGATCCGGAAGGAACCGTCGACCGAGCCGTCGGGATTGAGCCGAACGATGCGACCCGCCGACACTCCGGCAAAGGTGGTGAACTCGCCACCGACGAGGAAACGGCCGTCGGCCTGGCGGGCCAGGGCGTGGACCGCGCCGTTGGCCCCCTCGCCCGAGTCGAATTCCGGATCGAGGGTCCCGTCTTCATTGAGCCGGGCGACGCGCCGGAGGTTGAAGAGTTTGAACGCACCGTCCTGAAGCTGGCTGAAAAACCCTCCGACCAGCAGGCGTCCATCGGGGAGCGGCACGATCCGTGCGATGGAACTGTTGATAAAATCCGCGTTGAACCCGGTGTCCCGCGCGCCGGCCTCGCCGATGGTCACCACCGCGGCGGCCGGACCGCTGCGCACCCCGCCGGTGACCGCGCCCAGGCGCACCACGAAGGTCTCGGAGCCCTCCACCAGCCCGTCGGGCGTGATCATGATTTCAATGGTCTTATCCGCCTGGTCACCATCCGCCCAGGAGACCGTCCCGGAAGCGGCGGTGAAATCGACCCCGGCCTGGGCGCCGCCCGGCTCGGTGGCGTAGGCGACCGAGAGCGCGCCGGCGGCATTGCCGGTGCGCCGCAAATTAAGGACGGCCTTGCCCGCCTGCTCGTCGACCAGCACGGACGCATCAACCCACTGGAGCCGCGGGCGGCGCGTCACTTGAATCTCGATCCACTCGTTCGCTCCGGACCCGCCCTGGCCGATGGGACGCAGGGTGATGCCGGCGGCGGTGTCCTCGAACATCGCGCCCACCGGCAGGACCGGGGCGTCGGCCGGATCATCGGGCGTGGCCAGATCGAGCAGATTGCCCTGGCGGTTGGTGTCGTAACCCCACCCCACGACGGCGGCGTTGTCCAAGGCGGAGGAGTCGGTGGCGCGGCGATAACCGATCCAATAATCGCGTCCCGGATCGCGGACGATTTTTAGGGCCCGCGGCAAAGCCAGATCGGCACCGGCGCCATCGATGCGGTGCACCCGAAACGTGCCCCCGGTCTCGGCCACGGTGACCGCGGCGTCCGGAATCCACTGCAACAGGGATTTGCCCCACGGGCCGAAGTCGGCGGTAGGCTCGCCGGCCTCGCCCATGAGATCGAAGGGGTCGCCGTATTCGAGCGAGGAGCCGGACTCGGAGACCGGATTGCCGTCTTCAAATTCCCAACGATTGGCGTGGAAAAGCCCGTAGGTGTGGCCGATTTCGTGGGCCACGACGCGGAAGTCGTAGGAGCCGTTCACCCAGATCGAGGAGCCGATGATGGAGGCGAGGCCTCCGTAGGTGATCTTCGACCCGGCCAGGTCCCCCAGGCTGGAAAACGCCACGCAAACGCGGTCGTAGGCGTCGGGGTCGAAGCCGGCGGTGCGGGCGGCCGCCCGGGCGTCGGCGTGCAGGGTGGAGTTGGCGCCGTTGGCGGCGTAAAAGGCGGCCGTCTTGGGCAGGCGGACCACCCCGGTGACGTCGGGCGAATCGCCGTTCACCGCCGGCCGGATGACGATCAAGGTCTTGCCATAACTCGAAGCGGCGAAGAAGTCCGCCACCCCGCCGGCCCGGCGGATCAGCTCGACGGCGGCCGCCTCGGTAAGCGGCGCCCCGCCGGACACCGGCACGCCGGCGAGATCGGAAAAGTCGGCGCGGATCACGAGCATGGTCTTCGGGCCGTGGGTCCAGGACAGGGCCGGACGCCCCACCACGCTGGAGGTGCCGGGCTGGTTGTCCGCGGCGGTCGGCGGCTCGGTTTGATCCCGCTCGGCGGCCTCGAGCCCGGCGGCGTCGGCGACAAAGTGGCCGACATCCGGCGCCACCCCAAAACGCCCCGCGACTTCGTAGGCGATGGCGCCCTCCGCCCCGCCCTCGGCCAAGGCCGCGGCGCAGGCCGCGCAGGTCAGCACCGGCGCCGTCGGCGCCGGGATCTCGCCCGGCTCCAGCAAACGCACCGGCGAATCGGCGATCGCGAGGGCGTCGTCCACCGCGATACCATAAACGGAGGCGGCCGAAACCGTGGCTTGGGTGGCGCGGCGTCCGTAGACAAAGGCGCGATACTCCTCGCCTTGGACCAAGGCGGAGCGAAACACCGGGGTGGAAGGCCGCGTGCCGCCCGCCGCCGGGGTGGCGGCGAGAAGACCGAGTTCGGCCGGACCGGACACGCGTCTTTCCAGCCGCGCGACGATCTCGGCGGGCAGACGCCCCCTCACTACCAGCGGCACGGCGGCGGCGAGGGCGCCCTCCGGGTCCCGCACGATGCGGTCGGCCAGTTCCGAACGTCGGACCTCGACCGCGCTCCGCCCGGTGGCCAAGAGGGCCTCGCGCTCGGCCGGCGCGGCGGCGAGGTAGCGATCACTCCAGTCGCGAAAACCCACGTGCCCCGGCGCGGCGTCGGTGCGCCAGGCGGAAGCGAGCACGGAGCGGGGATCCAAGCGCGGTGCGACCCATGGCCGGAGGCCCTCCGCCGGCGCCGGTGCCGGCGCCGGCGCGCTGTTTGTCGTTAGATCATCGTTCCCATCGGGGGCCTGAACCAAACGATCACCCGCCTGCGGCGGCGGCGAAGACCGGGCCAGCGGTTCGGCCACCGCCGCGACCGAGATCGGGGAAGGCCTGGACGGCGCGAGGAACCAAAGGGCGACCGTGAGGAAGACAGCCGAAAGGGCGCCAAAAAAGAGATTCGCGGGGCAGCGCATCCGGGTAACGAATGCGAAGTAAAACCGCTGTAATTTTGCAACTGGTCAACGTCGCATTTGTGACAATTCACCCCATCAAGGGCGTATCATGCGACCGGCCCCCCGGCTTAGCCGCCCGAGAGGGTCTGGATGATCTTCACCAGCGGGAGGAAGAGCGCGATCACGATGGTGCCCACCACCACGGCCATGAACACGATCATGATGGGCTCGATGATCGAGGTGATCGAGGTGACGGCGTTGTCGACCTCGTCGTCATAGGTATCGGCGATGCGGGTCAACATCTCGGGCAGGGCGCCCGTTTCCTCACCCACCTCCACCATCGACGTGACCATGGTCGGGAAAATCTTGGTCGCCTCGAGGGGCTTGCCGACGCCCTCGCCCTCTTTCACCCGGTCGTGAACCTTGTTCAAGGCCTCGGCCACGTGGACGTTGCCGGACGTGTCGCGGGTGATGATCAAGGCCTGCAGGATCGGCACGCCGGAGGAGAGCAAGGTGCCCAGGGTGCGGGTGAAGCGGCCGATGGCGGCCTTCAGGAAAAGCGGACCGAAGGCCGGGATATGAATCTGAATCCAATCCACCGCGCGTTTGCCGGACTTTGTCTTGGTGATGGTCTTGAAGAACATAAACACCGCAAACACGATGCCGAGTGTCGCGAAGATCTGGTTCTTCATGAAATTCGACAACCCGATCACGCCCTGGGTGAGCAGCGGCAGCGGCGTGCCCTTCAGGAGGCCGGTGAAAATCTCCTGGAACTTCGGGATCACGAATACCATCAGGGCCGACACGATCAAGACGGCAACACCCGCGATGATAACAGGATAAGTCATCGCAGCCTTGACCTTGCCCTTGATTTTCTCGGCCTTCTCCATGAACCTGGACAGACGATCCAAGACGGTGCCGAGCACACCGCCCGCCTCGCCGGCCTTCACCATGTTGATATAAAGCCGGTCAAAGACCTTCGGGTGCTGGAGGAGGCCGTCGGAGAAGGTGTTACCCGATTTGATGGACTCGGAAATCTGCTCGAGCACCCACTTGAACCGGAGGTTTTTTTCCTGCCGCGCCAGGGTTTCGAGCGAGCGAAGGATGGGCATGCCGGCGTTGACCAGGGTCGAAAGCTGCCGCGTGAAAACAGCAAGCCCTTGGTTTCCAATTACTTTACCGAAAGCCAGCCCGGGGCCGGATTTCTTTTTCTTGGGCTCGGGCTTGGGCACAAAACCCTTCGCGGCGGAGGCGCCGGATTTACCGGCGGTTTTGGGAGCGGCTTTGCTCGGGACCTTGAACGCGACCGCGCCGGTGGCGGCGGTGATCGACGTGGGCAGCAAGCCGAGGGCCTTCAAATCATGGGAGGCCTGTTCGGACGAGCTGGCCTCGATGACGGCTTTTTTCTCGCGGCCGGTGGAGGACTCGATGGCGGTGTAGGCGAACTTAGGCATGGGGGTGAAGGTTCAGAAAATCCGAAGGTCGAAATCCGAAGGTCGAATTCGGAACGGCATTCGGTGGATTTGGGATGAGCGGGTGTCGGGGGAGCGCCGGAGTCACCGGGTGGCGTAAACGGATGCGTTTATTGTTTAGACAGACGGGGGCATCGATTCATCACGCGCGAAAAACCGGCATCAGGTGTATTTGACCACTTCCTCGATGGAGGTGATGCCGTCGAAGATGGCGCGCAGACCGTCGTCACGCAAGGTCCGCATGCCCTGCTCGAGGGCTTTTTGTTTCACCACCAGGGTCGGCGCGCGCTGCACCACCAGGTCGCGGATGGACTCGGACATACGCAACCACTCGTAAATACCCAAACGTCCCTTGTAGCCGGAGTTATTGCAGGTCGGGCAGCCCTTGCCGTAGAAAAATTCGCGATTGCCGATATCCACCGGGTCGATGCCGAGTTGCTGCAGCAGGGTCGCGGGGGGCTCGTAGGCGGTGCGGCAATCCTTGCAGATGCGACGCACCAGACGCTGGGCAAGGACGGCTTCGAGCGAGGAGGCGATGAGGAAAGGCTCCACGCCCATGTCGACCAGTCGTGTCACCGCGCCGGGCGCATCGTTGGTATGCAGGGTGGACAACACCAAGTGTCCCGTAAGCGAGGCCTGGATCGAGATTTGCGCGGTCTCCAGGTCGCGGATCTCCCCCACCATGATCACGTCGGGGTCCTGCCGCAGGAAGGAGCGCAGGGCGGCGGCGAACGTGAGGCCGACGGCGTGGTTGACCGGCACCTGCATGATGCCCTCGATTTCGTATTCCACCGGGTCTTCGGCGGTCAAAAGCTTGATGTCCGGCGTGTTGACGATGCGAAGCGCGGAGTAGAGGGTGGTGGTCTTACCCGAGCCGGTGGGACCGGTGACGATAAAAATACCGTTGGGGCGTTTTACGATCTCGGCGATGCCCTCGAGCACGTCCTCGGGCATACCGAGCTGGCTGATGTCGAGCTGCACCGCGCCTTGGTCGAGCACGCGGAGCACCACCGACTCGCCGAACTGGGTGGGCAGCGACGAGACGCGCAAATCGACCGGGCGGCCGCCGATGGTGAGCTTGATGCGCCCGTCCTGCGGGATGCGGCGCTCGGCGATGTTGAGATTGGCCAAGACCTTGATACGCGACGTGATGGGCAGGGCGAGATTCTTGCCCGGGGGCGACATCTCGTAGAGGGAGCCGTCGATGCGGTAGCGGATCTTGAATTCGTGCTCGAAGGGTTCGAAGTGGATGTCGGACGCCTTGTTCCGAATCGCCTCGGCGAGAATCACGTTGACCAGCTTGATGATCGGGCCCTGCCCGGCCATCGCCTCGATATCGTTGGCGTTGAGCTCGTCCGGATTCGCGGTCGGGGCGCCGATCTCCTCCGCGCCCATCTTGCTGAGAATCTCGTCCAGGGAGGCGTCCTCCTCGGCGTAGTGGTTCTTCAGCAGGGTCTGGATGCGTTCCGGGTCGGCCACGACCAGGCGCACGTCTTTGCGCAAGGCGAAGGTCAGGTCGTCGATGACCTGGGCGTTGAACGGGTCCAGCGCCAGCAAGTCGATCGAATGCGCATCGGCGCGCAGCGGCACGACCCCGTAATTCCGGGCGTGGTGGGAGGTGACCAGGCTGGCGATGTCGCCCGAGATGGAAGCGGGCAACTCCTCCGCGTATTCGAGGCCTAGGGTTTGGGCTATCTTGGCAAAAAACTCGGCCTTCTCGACCAACTTTTGCTCCACGATGATCGCGGCGATGGAAACACCGGTGGCGCGGTGCTCCTCCTGTAGCTCGGCGAGGGTCTTTTCGTCGAGCAGGTGGTGCTCGCGACAGAGCTCGAGAATGGCCTGGGTGTGGGCTTCGAACATGGGGAAGGGGCGGGAATCGGGGACCGAAAAAAAGGGCGGGAAGGGTTCAGATGGTCTTCAGCGTGGCCCCGAGCTGGCTGAGTTTCTCGCGCATGCCGATCTGGTCCTGGGCCTTTTCCAGGGCCTCGTCGGGGGTGACCAGCTGGCGGTTCACCAGGCTGAGCAGGTGGGCGTCCATCGTGATCATGCCGAGGTTGCCGCCGGTCTGGATGTCGGACGTGATGCGGAAAGTCTTGTTTTCGCGAATCATGGCCGAGATCGAGGTGGTGTTGATCATGATCTCGTAGCCGGCGACGCGACCGCCGCCGATTTTTTTGCACAACACCTGGGAAATCACCGCGACCAGCGAGGAGGCCAGCTGGGTGCGGATCATCTCCTTCATGTTGGCGGGGAAGGCGTCCACGATGCGATCGACCGTCTTGGCGGCGGAGTTGGTGTGCAGCGTGCCAAACACCAAGTGACCGGTTTCGGCCGCCGAGATGGCGGCCTCGATCGTCTCCAGGTCGCGCATTTCACCCACCAGAATGATGTCCGGGTCCTGGCGGAGCGCGCGTTTGATCGCCTCGGCGAAGCTCGGCACGTCGGCGCCGATCTCGCGCTGGGTCACGATGCAACGTTTGTGCGGGTGGTAATACTCGATGGGATCCTCGATCGTGATGATGTGACCCTCCCGGTTCTCGTTGATGTAGTTCACCATCGACGCGAGCGTGGTCGATTTGCCGGAGCCGGTCGGGCCGGTGACCAGGATCAACCCGCGGGGCCGGTAAAGCAGCTCGCGCACCTTGTCGGGCAGGCCGATATCGCGCAGGCCATACATCTTGTTCGGAATCTGACGCAAAACGAGGCCGTAGTTTCCCTTGGCCTTCATCACCGAGACGCGGAAACGGGCCTTCTCCAGGAAGGCGAAACCGAAGTCCGAACCGCCGTGCATCTTGAGGTTCTGCACGTGGGCATCCGGGGTGATGGACAACACCAGGTGCTCGGTGTCCTTGGGGCCGAGGCTGGGGCCCTCGATCGGCACCATGGACCCGCTGATGCGCAAAGTCGGCGGTTGACCGACCTGACAGTGCAGGTCGGACGCGTTTTGGTCGACCACCAGGTCGAGCAGGTCGTTCATCTCGTAGCTCATGGTCGGAAAGGGGTGGCGGGAAAAGGCGCGCGGGCTTAGCTGGCGTCGCCGACGGTGATGGAGACGACCTCCTCGATGGTGGTGATGCCGGCGAGGACCTTGCGCAGGCCGTCCTCACGCATGGTGCGCATGCCGAGGGCGCGGGCGCGATCACGCAGCTTCGCGGTGCCGGCGTTTTCGTAGATCATTCGCTGGAGCTCGTCGTTGGAGACAAAAATCTCGAAAATCCCGGCGCGGCCGCGGTAGCCCGAGCCGTGGCAGTTTTCACAGCCGGAGCCCTTGGCGAAGTTGGCGTTCACCGCCTGCTGGGCGGTGATGTTGAGCGAGCGCAACTCCCGGGGGTCCGGGGTGTAGGCATGTTTGCACTTCTTGCAGATCTTACGGGTCAGGCGCTGGGCCATGATGGCGCGCACCGAGGTCGATACCAGGAAGGGCTTTACCCCGATGTCGATCATACGGGTCACCGCGCCGGGCGCGTCGTTGGTATGCAGGGTGGAGAACACCATGTGGCCGGTGAGGGAGGCGTTGATCGAGATCTCGGCGGTCTCCAGGTCACGAATCTCGCCCACCATGATGATGTTGGGCGCCTGGCGCAACATCGAGCGCAGGGCGTTGGCGAAGGTCATGCCGACCTCGGTGCGGACCGGGACCTGGTTGATGCCGGAGAGCTGATACTCCACCGGGTCCTCGACCGTGATGAGTTTGCGGTCCGGTTTGTTGATGAAGTGGAGGCAGGAGTAGAGCGTGGTGGTCTTGCCCGAGCCGGTCGGCCCGGTGACGAGGAAAAGCCCGTCGGGCAGGGTGATGATGCGTTCCATCACGGCCTGATCGTCGCTCAGGAAGCCCAGCTCGGGCAATCCGAGCTGCAAACCTTCCTTGTCGAGGATACGCATCACGATCGACTCGCCATAGGAGGTAGGGAGCGAGGAGACGCGCAGGTCGATGGGCTTCACGCCGGCGGTCACCTGGATACGGCCGTCCTGCGGGATGCGTTTCTCCGCGATGGAGATGTTCGCCATGATTTTCAGGCGGGAAATCATCGCGAGCTGGAGGCGCTTGGGCGGGTTGTCCACCTCGACCAGCACACCGTCGATGCGGTAACGCACACGAAACCGTTTTTCCATCGGTTCCAGATGGATGTCCGACGCGCGACGCGCGATCGCCTCGAGGATGATCTGGTAGACGAGTTTGATGATCGGCGCGTCGTTGTCGTCGTTCTCCGCCCCGCCCGCGCCGCCGGCCACGCCGGTGACCACCTGGGCCTCGTCGCCGGAAAGGCTGTTGAGCAACTTCTCCATCGACTCCTCGTCCTTGCCGTAGAAGCGGTCGATGTGGGCCTTGATCTCGTCCACCGGCGCGACGACCGGCTCCAGGGTGAGCTTCAGGAAATGGCTGATGCTGTCGATGCCGTCGACATCGAGCGGATCGCTGATCGCGACGCGCAGGGTGTTGCCCTCGCGGGCGACCGGAAACACGGTGTATTTCACCGCCAGATTGCGGGGTAGCAGCGCGAGCAGATCGCTGTTGGCCCGGACGTTGGCCATCTCGATCATCGGCATGCCAAACTCGTCGGCCAGCAGCCGGGCGGCCTGCTTGGAGGTGAAGTCATGCTCCGCGATGAGCACGTCGATCAGGCGCGGGGGCTCGGTGGTGAGGTCGGTGTGCTCGGCCACCCGGGCGCGGGCCGCCTCGACTTGGTCGGCTTGGAGGATGCCCTTGTCCAGGGCGAGTTGGATGACGAAGTCGTCGGCGGGGGTCACGAGGGGGAGGCGGGGAGGACCGTTCGGCGCGGGGCGCGCGGACGTGGAGTTTGAGTGCGCGAGTTTAGCGATTTAGACTCAACAAAAATTCCGTGTTGGTCTTGGTTTTCTTAAGCCGCTGGATAAACATGTCCATCGCTTCGACCGGGGGAATTCCCTGCATGGCCCGGCGCAGACCGTAGACCCGGAGCATCTCGTCGGGATGATAGATGAGCTCCTCCTTGCGCGTGCCCGAGCGATCGATGTTGATCGCGGGGAAGATACGCTTGTCGGAGAGGCCGCGGTCGAGGTGCAGCTCCATGTTGCCGGTGCCCTTGAACTCCTCGAAGATGACCTCGTCCATGCGCGAGTTGGTGTCGACCAGCGCGGTGCCCAGGATGGTGAGCGAGCCGCCGCCCTCGATGTTGCGGGCCGAGCCGAAAAACCGCTTCGGCCGCTGGAGCGCGTTGGACTCGATGCCGCCGGACATGGTTTTGCCGCCGTTGCCGGCGAGGGCGTTGTAGGCGCGGGCCAGGCGGGTGATGGAGTCGAGCAGGATGACCACGTGCTTGCCCAGCTCGACCAGCCGGCGGGCGCGCTCGATCACCATCTCCGCCGCGTGCGCATGGCTCTCGGGCGTCTCGTCAAAGGTGGAGGACACCACGTCGCCCTTGGTATGGCGGCGGAAATCGGTGACCTCCTCGGGCCGCTCGTCGATGAGCAGCAGGATGAGCGTCGCCTCGGGGAAGTTGCGCGAGATCGAGTTGGCGATGTTCTGCAACAAAACGGTCTTGCCGGTGCGCGGCGGCGCGACGATCAGGCCGCGCTGACCAAAGCCCACCGGGGTGAGCAGATCCACCGCCCGCATCGAGATATCCTTATGGATCTCATTCGCCTCCAAAAGAATGCGACTGGTGGGATAATACGGGATCAGCTCCTCGAACGCCGTCACCGAGGCCGCCTCCTCCGGGGCGAGGCCCATGACGGAGACGATCAGCACCGCCGAGGGGCAACGCTCGCCCGGCCGGGGCGGTTGGGCCAGCACATCGACCTCCTGGCCCCGGCGCAGCCCGTGGCGACGGACCAGCGCGGCCGAGATGTAGGTGCTCTCCGGATACAGACGGTAGCTGTTGCAAAGATGAACGACAAAGCCGTGGCCCGCGTCGGTGAGATCCAGGACGCCGCGTTCGCGGAAGGCCCGGCGCTCCCGGGCGGCCCAGGCGAAGAGTTGTTCGACCAGGGCCCGGCGGGCCGGCATGCCCGACACCGTTTCCCCGAGCGAACGCAGGTGGGCGGTGAGCTCGATCGCGGGCGCGGCGTGGATCGCGGCGAGGTCCAGCGGATCACCATCGGCCGACAATTCCGCGGCGAGGGCGTCCACCGCCGCCAGGTCGGAGAACCGCGACGGATCCGGCAAACCGCCGATCGGCGCGCTCAAAACCGGCGGGGGCGGCTGAATCGGCGGACGGTCGCGGAACGGGCGGCCGGGGGCGGCCGGAAAAGACTCCGCCCCGGGGGCCGGACCACGGTCGTCCGGCGCCGGCGGACCGCCCGCGCCCGGAAAGCGCGCACCCGGACCGCCTTGTTGACGCTCCAGCCACTTCAGACGCTTTTTTTCTTTTTTCCGCTCCCACCAGGTTTTGCGCTCCTCGCGGCGCGGTTGCCCGTCGGGGCCGACCGCACCACCTGAGCCTGGCGCCGCCCCGCCGCCGGGCGCACCGCCCTCCCCTTCGCCCGGTGCCGCCACGGAATCGCCCGCCGTCGCCTCGAAGTCGGACGGGCCCGCCACCCCTTCCGCCGCGGCCAGGCCGGAGGGCACAAACACCGGCCGCTCCGTCGCCGCATCCGGAACGGGCGCATCATCGTCGGGGGAAAACGATCCCGAATAGGGCCTGGCCTCGGAGGGAACCGCCTCGACCGAAGCGGAAGGCTCCGCCGCCGCCACCGGGCCGGCCGGGACCGCCTCCACCACCGGAGCAGCGGCGAACAACTCGGGCCCGGCGTCGGCTGAGGCGGTGGTTTCCACCCGGGCCCGACGCGGCCGGCCGCGCTTGGCGGTGCCGCCGACCAGTTCGGCGACCAGCGACTCCGCCTCCGCCACCATCGCGGCCACATCCGGACCGGCGACAGAACGAGGCCGGCGGCCGGGCGACTTGCGGGGCTTTTTGGTCGTGAGATCGACCGACGAAACTGCGGATGGGTCCGGGGAATCCATGAATAAAGAGGGTGGGTGAAAAAGAGAGAAACCTGGGCGCGTCGCCGGATCGGTTACGACCCGGCCCGCGCTCACCGGGCGGGACCCCGTCGCGCCGGATGGAGCTGTTGCGCCACCATCTCGACCTGGGCGTCGAGAAAGGAGTGCGCTCCGTCGTTCCATAGAACGGCGTGGGATAACTTAAGTTTTTTTTCCAAAGGATATTGGGAAGCGATTCGAAGCCCGGCCTGCGCTTGCGACATCCCGCGCGCGGTTACTCGGGCCACTTGGACGGCACGACTAGCGCCGACACATACGATGAAATCAAACCCTTTTTCCAAACCAGCCTCAAACAGGAGGGGCACCTCGACCACCCAATCGCCCCGCGGCGCGGCCTCGACCCGGCCGCGCCAGATCGCCCTCACCCGGGGATGGATGACCGACTCCCACCAAAGCCGCTCCATTTCGGACCCAAAGACGATCTCGGCCACCGCCGGACGCACCAAAGCCCCATCGTGCGCCAGCACCCGACCACCCCACCGTTCCGCCGCGAGCGCCAGGACTCCCGGGTCGGTCAAAACCTCCTCCCGCACGATACGATCCGCGTCGGCGGTGCGATACCCCCGCGCGGCAAACGCGGCCGTAGCGGTCGACTTGCCGCACCCGATGCCGCCTGTGAGTCCGATCACCATAATATAAGCTACCGGGAGATTGGGCTTGCCCGCCCCTTGCGCAAATCATTACGCCGTGGCATGGTGCAATCGCTGACGCCTTTCCAACACGCCGGCCGTGCCGAGGAGCCCCCTCTGGCCGGAGTGAGTGATTTGGCACCGGTGGAACGTTTTGCGCTGACCCTTGGATTGGATCCTAAGCTCGTTACCAAGTTGGTGCAGCTGACCGAAGCCCTCTTTGCCGGGCGCCTCTGGAGTTTTCTGCCCATCGACGTCCGTTACCACGATCTACAACACACCGCCCAGGCCAGCCTGTGCCTGCTCGCCCTCGGCGACGGCCAACGCCGGGCCAATGTCAACCCTCTGACTATTCGTGATTTGGAATTGGGTTTGGCCGCCATCGTGTTGCACGATTCCGGGTTTCTCAAGGCCCGCGGAGACGAGGCCGGCACCGGCGCGAAATACACCCACTCCCATGTGCTGCGCAGCTGCGCTCTCGCCGCCTCCCTGCTGCCCACCCTCGGCCTGCGCCGCGACGAGGTCGATGATGTGCTCGGCATGATTCGCTGCACCGGGCTCGCCGGCAGGCCGGATAAAACCAATTTCTCCAGCGAAGGCCGCCGCCTCGTGGCCTGCATGGTCGCCTCGGCCGACTACATCGGCCAGATGGCCGCCCCGGAATACCCGGAAAAACTGCCCTTCCTCTTCGGCGAGTTCGAGGAGGCGGACGATTTTAGCAACGTGCCGCGGGAGAAAAGGATGTTCACCTCGATCAACCACCTGCTGGCGGCCACCGGCGCTTTCTGGCGCGGCTTCGTGCTGCCAAAGTTGGATAACGAGTTCGTCGGCGTCTATCGCCACCTCGCTTCCCCCGGGCAGCCCGCCCGCAACCGCTACATCGAGGCGATCGAGCGCAACGTGGTCCTCATCTCGGCGCGCGGCGCCTGAGCCCCGGGGCTCGTCCCCCACCCGCCCGCCGTCCCCGCCGCCGCGATGCTCGCCACCCTGTTGTCCGCCGCCTTGCAGGGCATCCAGGCCCTTCCGGTCCACGTGGAGGTGAACCACGGCGAATCGGGAGATTTTAAACTCATCCTCGTCGGCCTCCCGGACGCCGCGGTGAAGGAGTCCGACGACCGGGTCTTTTCCGCCCTGGCCAATTCCGGCTACGGGCTGCTCCGCACCCGCACCACCATCAACCTCGCCCCGGGCGACCTGCGCAAGGAGGGTCCGCTTTACGACCTGCCCATCGCCCTCGGCATCCTCGTGGCCACCGGCCAGATCGCCGCGCCCGCCATCGGCGAATACTTGATCGCGGGCGAACTCGGACTTTCCGGCGCGACCCGCCCCGTGCGCGGCGCCCTCGCCTACGCCCGCCTGGCCAAATCCCTCGGCTGCCGGGGCGTGCTGCTGCCCGCCGCCTGCGCCGCCGAGGCCGCCCTGGTCGAGGGAATCGCGGTGTATGCGATCGAGTCCCTCGACCAGGCCGCCCGTTTTCTATCCGGCCGCCTGACCCTCGCGCCGCTTCCACCCCAACGCGTGGTCGAAACCGATCCCGCCCTGGCCCCGGCCGGCGATTTTTCCGAGGTCAAAGGCCAGCACTCCCTGCGCCGCGCGGTGGAGGTCGCCGTGGCCGGCGGGCACAACCTGCTGATGATCGGCCCGCCCGGCTCGGGAAAGTCGATGATCGCCAAACGCATCCCGTCGATCATGCCCGCGCCGACGCTGGACGAGGCACTCGAGATCCTCGCCATCCACTCGGCCGCCGGCCAGACCCTCGCGCAGCGCCACCCCTTCGGCCAGCGCCCGGTGCGCTCCCCGCACCACACCATCTCGGACGTGGGCCTGATCGGCGGCGGCACCGTGCCCGGCCCGGGGGAGATTTCCCTCGCCCACCAGGGGATCCTGTTTCTCGACGAGTTGCCCGAGTTCAAACGCTCCGCGCTCGAGGTGCTGCGCCAGCCGCTGGAGGACTCGGTGGTCACGATCTCGCGCAGCGCCGGCAAGATCACCCTGCCCTGCGCGTTCATGCTCGTGGCCGCGATGAACCCCTGCCCCTGCGGTTACCTTGGCGACAGCAAACACGAGTGCCGCTGCACGCCCCCGCAGATCCAGCGCTACCGCGCCCGCATCAGCGGCCCCCTGCTCGACCGCATCGACCTGCACGTCGAGGCCCCGGCCGTGACCGTGGCCGAGCTCCGCTCCGCCGCGCCGGGCGAAAACTCCGCCACGATCGCCGCCCGGGTGCGCGCCGCGCGCGACCGGCAACTCGCCCGCCTGCGCGGCTCCCCCGCCACCGCCAACGCCCGGATGTCGCACGCCCAGATCCGCGCCCACATCCCGCTGGACTCCACCCTCGGCGATCTGCTCCAGCAGGCCATGGAACAACTCGGCCTGTCCGCCCGCGCCTACGACCGCATCCTGAAGGTCGCCCGCACCATCGCCGACCTCGCCGCCAGCGAACGGGTCGAGGCCCCGCATCTGCTCGAAGCCATCCAATACCGCTCGCTCGACCGCAAGGTGTTCTATTGAGCCGCCGGCGGATCACCCCGCGCCGATGAAAAACCTGTTCAACGCCGACCGCCTGCGCCTGACCGCCCGCCAACTCGCCGGCCTGCACCCGCGTTTCGACGCCGACGCCTTCCTCGACCACGCGCTGCGCGATCTCGACACGCTCGAACTGATGGATCGCCTGCGCCGCACCGCCGAGGCCTTTGATCGGGCCCTGCCCCTGCCCTTCGCCGACCAAGTCGCGGTCCTGCGCGCCCACGCGCCGCAGATCGGGCACAACTTCGTCGCCATCTGGCCGTGCGAGCACGTCGCCCGGCGCGGCCTCGACCGGCCCGACCTCGCCCTGCCCGCCCTGCGCGATCTCACCCCCTTCGGTTCGGCCGAGTTCGCGATCCGCCCGTTTCTGGAAAGGGATCCGCCCGGCACGCTCGCCCGGTTGGCCGCCTGGGCGACCGACCCCGACGAGCACGTGCGCCGCCTCGCCAGCGAGGGCTCCCGACCCCGCCTGCCCTGGGGCCAGAGCCTGCGCGCCCTCATCGCGGACCCGTCCCCCACCCTTCCCCTGCTGACCACCCTGCGCGCCGACCCCAGCCTCTACGTGCGCAAATCCGTCGCCAACCACCTCAACGACATCGCCAAGGACCACCCCGAGGTCGTCCTGGATCTCCTCGCCGCGTGGGATCGCCGCGATCCCCGCACCGCCTGGATCGTGAAACACGCCCTGCGCACGCTCATCAAAAAAGGCCACCCCCGCGCCCTCGCCCTGCTGGGGGTCGGGGCCGCCCCGCGCCTCGCCGCCACGCTGCGCGCCGGCCCCGCGCGTATCCGGCTGGGCGCTACGATCGAGTTTTCCGCCACGCTGGCATCGACCTCGCCCCGCCCCCAGACCCTGGCCGTCGATTACGTCGTCCACTACGTCCGCCCCTCCGGCCGCGACTCGGCGAAGGTGTTCAAGTGGACCACGCTGTCCCTCGCCCCGGGCGCGACCGAGACCCTGACCCGCCGCCAGACCTTCCGCGATTTCTCGACCCGCAAACACCACCCGGGCCGGCATCGGGTCGAGCTCCAGGTCAACGGCCGCCGCCTGGCCGAGACCACCTTCACCCTGCTCGCTTGAAAACGGCCGGCGCCGGCCCGCGCGCGAAAAAAATTCATGTGCGCTTCGGCGCGATTTCCCCCAGCCTCCGCCCCCTCCGCCATGAACCTGCGCCCCATCATCGACGATATCGCCGGCCAGGCCGACGACCTCCTCGCCGGCTGCACCGACCGCACCCAGGCCCGCGCCGCCCTCGCCGAGTTCCTTGACCTGGAACACCCGCGCCTGCCCGCCGCCGACCGGAAAATCGTCACCGACCACGTGATGGCCATCCTCGAGGACGAGGATTTTTTCGCCACCCGCTTTGTCGATAGCTTCGACGCCGACCAGGACGCGTCCGAGAGCGACGAGACCTGACCCTCCTTCCTTCCCTTGCCCTCCCGCCCCGTGCCCGCCGCCCCCGTCGACCTGGTCATCGCCTTCGACGCCCACAACCGCCTCGCGATACGCCTCACGCCCCAAGGCCGCGCCCCCGCCGACGGCGCCGCCCTGCCCGGCGCCCGCCTCTCCGACCTCGGATTTACCGTCGCCGCTCCCGCCGGCCCGCTCCGCGTGCGCATCGCCTCGCTGCCCGACCGCGCCAGCGCGGACACCCCCGCCGCCGCCCCGACGGCGGACGATACCGGGGTGGTTTTCCACTCCCTCGACGCCCTCGCCGCCACCCCCGGTGCGAACACCCCGCTGCTCGCCGCCCTCCTGCCCGCCCTCGAACCGCTGCTGGTGGAGCTGCCCTACCTCCACCTCGGGGAAAACGATTTTATCTACAAATTCCGCCCCGCCCACGAGCGCAACGCCGCCATCTACGCCCAGGACGCCGCCTCCCGCGCCCTCTACCAGTCCACCCTCTGCGCCGCCATCAAGGCCCTCGCCCGCCGCCACGAACGCTCCGCCGCCGCCCCCGTGCCGCTCGATTTCGGCGCCGTGCGCTACATCCTGCCCAGCCACTTCGGCTTCTGCCTCGGGGTGAAGAACGCCATCGAACGCGCCTACGAGACCCTGGCCGAAAACCCCGGCCGCCGCGTGTTCATGCTCTCCGAGCTGATCCACAATCCCTTCGTCAACGAGGACCTCCTGCGCCGCGGCCTGCGCTACCTGCAATCCGACCGCGGCGTGCCGTTCACCGTTTCCGGCCGCAAGGTCTGCGCCGCCGCGCCCGCCACGCCGGACGATCCGCTTCGCTGGGACGTCCTGCACCCGGAGGACATCGTCATCATTCCGGCCTTCGGCGCGACCGACGACGACAAGCGCCGCCTCGTCCGCCGCGGCCTCGCCGTCTGCGCCCACGACGCCACCTGCATGCTGGTGGAGAAAGTCTGGAAGGCCGCCCGCGCCTACGGCCGCGAGGGCTACACCGTGGTCATCCACGGCAAACACGAACACGAGGAGACCAAGGCCACCTTCGCCAACACCCGCCGCCACGCCCCCGCCGTGATCGTGCGCAATCTCGCCGAGGCCGCCGCCCTCGCCGACCTCCTGCCCCGCCGCCACGAGGCCGCCGCCCAGACCGCGTTCGAGCAAACCTTCGCCGGCCGCTTCACCGACCACTTCACCGTCGCCCGCGATCTCGAGCGCGTGGCGGTGGTCAACCAGACCACCCTGCTGGTCAACGAGACCCGCGAGATCATCGCCCACCTGCGCGCCGCCTACGCCGCCGCCTGCGGC
>CAMCHD010000053.1 GCA_945874545.1 Akkermansia muciniphila
GATTGACCACCCCGCCCACGCCGACCGCCGCCAGACTGGTGACCCGCCGCGTCTCCTCCAAAACATCAAATTCGAGACCGCCCGCGTCGGCCTTGACCACCGTGAGACAACAGCCGTTGACCGCGATGCTGTCGCCCAGCGCGACGTCGACCAGGGCGGCCCGGGCCGAGACGCGCAGTTTCCACGCGTCGCCGCCGCGCTCAAAACGCTCCACCCGTCCCGTCTCCTCGATGATGCCGGTAAACATGTCGGTTGAACAAACCGCCACCCGGCGCCGCCCGCAAGCCCGGTTCGACCCGCCCCGCATCCCGTCCCGCCGCCGCCGTTCAGGCTTTTTTCCTCGTCTCGATCACCCGGCGCAAGGCGCGGCCGAAGGTCAGGAAATCGAAGGGCTTTTCGATGATGTGTTCATGCGACTGGCCGAGCTGGCGCAGCTCCGTGAGCACCGACTCGGTCAGATGGCCGCTCATGATCAACACCGGAAGATTCGGCCAGCGCTGGCGCAGCACCTTCAGCACCTCGACCCCGCCGAGCCGCGGCATGTTCAGGTCGAGCACGACCGCGTCGAGTTTGTCCCCGCGCGTCATGATGGTTTCGATCGCCACCGCGCCGTCGTTGGCGGTGGAGACGTGGTAGCCGACCTGGCGCAGGACCGTCGCGAGCATCTCCTGGATAGCGACCTCGTCCTCGACCAGCAACAAACGCTCGGTGCCGCGCGGGATGTTGCCCGGGGTCGCGGCGGCGCCCGCCGCCGGGGCCTCGTCGCCGCGGGTCTTGAGCGGCAGATATACATGGAAAACCGTGCCGCGCCCCGGCTCGCTGGTCAGGTCGATAAGACCCTGATGCGAGGCGACGATGCCGTAGACCACCGCGAGGCCGAGCCCGGTGCCGCCCGACTCCTGCTTGGTGGTGAAAAAGGGTTCGAAAATGCGCGCGCGGATCTCGGGGGTCATGCCCGCGCCGGTGTCGGCGACCCGGATGTGGGCGTAGTCCTGGGTCGGGTCCGCCTTCAGGTTGCCCAGACTCCCGCCCGCGACGCGGCGGGTCGCGAGGGTGAGCACGCCGCCGCCGGTCATGGCGTCGCGGGCGTTCACGCAGAGGTTCATCAGGATCTGGCGCACCTGGTTGGGATCGGCGGCGAAGGCCTCGATGCTCTCGTCGAGATCGCGCACCAGCTCGATATCGCGGGGAAAGGTCTCGGCCAGCAATCCGACCAACTCGTCGACCACCTGGTTGATCCGCACCGGCCGGTAGGTGACCTCGGTCTTCCGGCTGAAGGCGAGGATCTGGCCGACCAGCGAGGCCGCGCGGATGGCGGCGTCGTGCACCGTGGCGAGGTAGCGGCCCAGCCGCGGGTCGCCGGCCGGCAACGCGACCGAGAGCTCGGTGAAGCCCCGGATGATCGCGATGATGTTGTTGAAATCGTGCGCGATGCCGCCCGCCAGCGTGCCCAGGCTCTCCATCTTTTGCGCCTGACGCAGCTGCTCCTCCAACGCCTTGCGCTCGCTGATG
Organism: Akkermansia muciniphila; assembly: GCA_945874545.1. GTDB lineage: Bacteria > Verrucomicrobiota > Verrucomicrobiia > Opitutales > Opitutaceae > IMCC26134_A. Next base: position 1,513 of record CAMCHD010000053.1, read on the forward strand.
TCCTCGCGCAGGCAGAGCAGGTAGGTGACCTCGTCGAGGTGGTTGCGAATCGGCGAGACCTGCACGAACTCCCACGCCTCCGAGCCGTCTTTCCGGCCCGAGCGCAACTCGCCCGACCATTTGTGGCCCGAGGCCACCAGGGCGCAAAAATGCCGGTAGGCGGCGTCGCTCGCGTGGCCCTCGCGCAGGAGCGGGATCTGCTGCTCGAAAATCTCCTCGAGCGTGTAACCCGTCACCTCGGTGTAGCGCGAATTGACGTATTGGGGCGTGCCGCCGGGCGTGGTGATGACGATCGAGACCGGCGCCTGCTCCACCGCCTGGGCGAGCTTGCGGAAATGCTCCTCGGCGAGCCGATGTTTGGTGACGTCGCGCCCGACCGCGCGCACCTCCAGCACCCGGCCGTCCGCCTCGCGTAGAGCCGTCTCCTCCCACGCGATCCAGCGCCAGCCCTGGGCGGTTTGCCAACGGTGTTCCCGCGCGATGTGAAAGGGCGGCCGCGCCACCCGGCCGGCGTAGCCTTGCCAGTCGGCGGTGTCCTCGGGGTGGAGCAGGGCCTGCATCGACTGCCCGCGCCAGGCCGGACCGGGCTGGCCGAATTTTCGCGCGAAGGCGCGGTTGACCTCGACCAGGCGCAGGGTCTCCAACTCGTAGACCACCGCCAGCTCGAGGCTGTCCGCCCACGGCGCGAGCCGGGGCGGAACCTCCGGCGCCGGAACGTGCGGTGAGATTTCCATCTGTGGTGTCATACCATGCCACTCAACATGGCCGGAAGCTTGGAAGTAATGTTTTCCAAAGCCGCCACCGCCAGGGAGGCCTCCCGGTCGTTGTCGGGGAAAAGGATGCTCCACCCCTCGGTCTCGCGCCAGGCTCCGCGGGGCAGGGCGGGCACCTTTTCAAAACCGCTCGGGATGCCCACCTCGCGCACGATCAGGTCGCCGACCTGGACGGCGGCGGCATACATGGCGTAATCGCCCGCCTCCCGGGGATGCGAGTGGTGCCGCACCGCCTCGACGATCTCCGGCGCCAGTTGATGCCGCTCGAGGTAGTAGCCGCCGACCTGGGCGTGATCCCAGCCGATCGCCTGCCGCTCCGCCGCGCAGACCTCCGCCGCGCTGGCGTGCGGCTTGCCCACCAGTTGTTTAAAATCGTCCGGCCAGGCCGTCGCCAGCACCACCTTGCCGACGTTGTGGAGGAGGCCGACGATGTAGTCGGTGTCGTCGTCGATGAGCAGGTTGGTGGTGGCGAGGATTTCCCGCGTCATGATCGCCGTGCCGATGGAGTGTTGCCAAAGCTCGCGCCAGGGCAGGCGCAGGGACGTCGTGCTGATGCGCTCCAGATCCTCGATCACCGGCGTGGCCATGGAGAGCTCGCGGATCTGCCTCAGCCCGAGATACAGCACCGCCTCCTCGATGTTGTTCACCTTGGCGCTCAGACCGAAATAGACGCTGTTGACCATGCGCAACAACCGGGCGGTCAGGGACGGGTCGCGGCGTATCGTCTCGGCGATCTGCGCGGTGTAGCTCTGCTCCGAATTCACCAGGCCGGCGAGCTTGCGGTTGATGCTCTGCAGGGAGGCGAGTTTGGGGCAGCGCTCGATGCGATGCCGCACCTCGTCGTCCGCATAAGGAGTGAGGGCCGCCGGGTTGCTGTTCATGGGCACGGAAGGAGAAAGGGAGGAGGAGGACACGCTGACCCTTCAAGACGGCACAAGCGCCCCCCGAGTTTAGGAAGCGGCCAAAATCTCCGGCGACCTCCGCGCCAGGGACCAAAAACCGCGCCGCAAACCCGCGCCGGTGGGCAAAAAAAGACCCGCCGCCGGGACCCGGAATTCACCCCCGAAACCCGCCCCGGGCATTTTCTGCCGGTGCGGGCGGCCCAAGGCCCCGGCGCAGGCCGAGCCGGGTTTCGCGCGAAAAATAAATTTTTATCTTCATTTAAAATATAGTTTTATAAAATCGAAGCGCACACTGGCGCAAACACTGCAGACGCAGGCGACATGCTTTTGCCCGATACCATTTCCATCGCGTCATCGCCGGCCCCGGGTTCCGGGGACAACATTCGCGCCACCTTCGCCGAAGCCGCCCGCCGGGCACGCGAGGCCACCCGCCCCTCCACCCCGGCCGAACTCGCCTCCGCCCGCGCCCATCTGGAACGCGGTTGGCCCGGCCTCGCCGCCGCCGCCCTGCTCGCCCCCGCCTGGTCCCTGCCCGAGGCTCCGCCCCTCTCCGAGGTGCCGGACGCCCATTGGGGGGATTGCGTGGACTGGTTCCTCGCCCGACCCACCCGCGTGATCGATCCGGTCGAGAACGCCGCGCTGGCCCGGCAATTGATCCGCCGGGTGTCCGAGATCGCCGATTGGATGGATCGCAATCTCGCCGCGCCCGCCGTGCTCGCCGCCGCCGCGGCCTACGGCCGGGCGGATTTTTCCGCCCTCGACCGCCTGCCCCCGGAACACCTGCCCGCTCTGCAAACCGCCCGCGCCCGCATCCTCGTCCGGCTCCACGGCCGCGCCACCGCCCCGCGCAACCCGCTGGCGCGCGACCGCCGCGAACGCCCGCTGCGGGTCGGCTTCCTGCGCCACCACCACGCCCTCGATGCCGACGGCTGCCGCCTGCTGGCCCGCCTCGCCCACCTCGACGAACAACGGGTCGAGTGCGTTCTCCTCGCCCTCGATACCGAAGGCTGCGCGCCCGTCTTCACCGGGTCGGAACGCGAGTTCCGGCTCCTGCCACCGACGCTCGCCCAGCAGGTCGAGGCCCTCCGCGCCGAAACCCTGGACGTCCTGGTGTTCGCCGAGGATCTCGCCGAGCACCCCGCGCCGCTGGCCTGGATCGCCCTGCATCGCGTCGCCCCGCTGCAAGTCCTGGACGCCGGCGCGACCGGCTGCTGCGCGCTGCCCGCCGTCGATCTGCGTGTCGGCGGCGCCACCGACCAGGCGCGGCCGACCGAAGGCACCGAACGCCTCGCCCTCCTGCCCGCCACCGCCCATACCTTCGATCTGACCGGCCTCGCGACGCCCGACGCCCCCGCGGTCAGCCGCGCCCTGCTCGGGCTCGCCCAAAATTCCCCGCTGCTGATCGTGGTCCTGGGCGCCGCCCGGCCCGATGCCGCCACGCTGAACCGCTGGGTCCGCGCACTTGCCGATCATCCGGGAACCGAGCTGGTCCTCGCCCTCGAGTCCGGCGAACACCGTCCGGCACGGGTCGCGCTGCTGCGCCGCCTGACCGACGCCGGCGCCGACCCCTCGCGTTTGCATCTGATCGACACCGACGACGGCTTCGCCGATCTGCCGCGTCTGATCGCCCTCGCCGACGTCTGCCTCGACCCCTCGCCCTTCGCCGCCGCCCTGGCCTGCGACGCCGGACTCCCGGCCGTCTCCCTCGCCTCGGCTCCCGCCGCAGCGCTTTTCCGCGCGGCCGGTCTGGCCGCCGACCTCAACGCCAACGAGGAGGACTGGCGCCGCGCGCTCGCCGCCCGCCTCGCCGCCCCGACCGAGTTCCGCCGCCGGATCGAGGCCGCCCAGGCCCAGCTGCCCGCCCACGCCGACACCTACGGCGCCGCCCAGGATTTCACCGCCTTGCTCGAGGCCGCCTGGGACGAGATGCTCACCCTCGGCGCGGCACGTTTCCGGCGGCAACGCGCCCCCCTGCGCTCCGCCTCGCCGCACTCGCCCCACCCCGGCGATCTCCAGGCCGAGGGCCGAGTCCTGATCGCCCGGGGCCGTCCCGCCCGCGCCATCCCCTGCCTGCTCTCCGCCCTGCAACGCGCCGGCGAAGACGCTTCGTTGTGGTTCGACCTCGCCCTCGCCTACCGCGCCGCCGGCCAGCCGCGGTCCGCCCTGGAGTCCCTGGAGGCCAGCCTTCGCCTCGACGATCAAAACGCCGCCGCCTGGATCGCCATCTGCGAACTCGCGGCCGACGTCGGTTCGCTCGATTTCGCCCGCGAGGCCCTCGCCCTTGCCGCCGAGCTCCGCCCCGGCGACGACCGCCTGCCCGCCCTGCGCGCCCGCATCGCCGCCTGAACCCCACCCCACCATGCACTACGATTATCTCATCGTCGGCGCCGGCTTCTCCGGCCTCGTCCTGGCCGAACGTCTTTCAAACGAACTCGGCGCCACCTGCCTGGTGGTCGACCGCCGCGCCCACATCGGCGGCAACGCCGCCGACGAATACGACGACCACGGCGTGCTGGTGCACAAATACGGCCCGCACTATTTCCGCACCGACAGCCCGCGCGTGCTGGATTACCTGTCGCGCTTCACCACCTGGCGACCGGTCAACTACCAGATCCTCTCCTGGACCCGGCAGCGCTACTGGAAGTTTCCCGTCAACCTGAACACGTTCGAGCAGATGCTCGGCCGCCCCTCCACCGAGGAGGAGTTCAAGGCCCACCTGGAAAAAGTCCGCGTGCCCATCGCCCATCCCGCCAATTCGGAGGAGGTCATCGTTTCCCAGATCGGCTGGGAGCTCTACGAGAAGTTCTTCAAGGGCTACACCCAGAAACAATGGCGCAAATCCCCCGCCGAGCTCGACGCCTCGGTCTGCGCCCGCATCCCCCTCCGCACCAACCGCGACGACGCCTACCTGCGCGAGAAATTCCAGGCCCTGCCCGCCGCCGGCTACACCCGGATGTTCGAGCGTTTGCTCGCCGCGTCGCCCCGCGTGCAGGTGCTGCTCCGGGCCGACTACCGCGACGTGATGCGCGAGGTCGGCCACGACAAACTGATCTACACCGGCGCGATCGACGAGTTTTACGACTACCGCGCCGGCGTGCTGCCCTACCGCTCGCTGCGTTTCGAACCGGAGAGCTTCACCCCCGAGCAACTGCGCGAACGCGAGCCGATCTCCGGCCACCCCGGCTTTTGGCAGCCCGCCCTCCAGGTCAACTACCCCAACGAGTTCGACTTCACCCGCATCGTGGAGGTGAAACACGCCACCGGGCAGCTCTGCGCCAACACCACCATCGTGCGCGAATACCCCGCCGACTACGTGCGCGGCGGCGAGGCCTACTACCCCGTCCCCACCGAGGAGTCGAAACGCGCCTACGCCGCCTACGCCGAGATCGCCCGGTCCGAGAAGAACACCTACTTCGCCGGCCGCCTCGCGACCTACCGCTACCTGAACATGGACCAGATCGTGGACGCGTCCCTTGATCTTTTCGCGACCATCCGCGCGGACTGGATCGCCGCCCACGCCTCGCCCGTCGCCCGCTCCGCCGCCTGATCCCGCGCGATGCGCGGCTGCCCGACCCTCGCTCCAAACTCCGCGCCCCGCGCTCGTTTTCCCGCCATGCCCGCCGTCACCCTCGTCATCCCGGTCCACAACGATGCCCCCACCCTGCTCGCGTGCGTTCGCGCCGCGCTGCGCGAGCCCGGCCTCGACGACGTCAACGTGCTCGTGGTCGACGACGCGTCGACCGATGGCGGCCCCGCCACGCTTCGCGCCGCCTTTCCCGAACTGCCCATTCTGCACCTGCCGGCGCGAGGAGGCGTCGCCCGCGCGCTGAACGCCGGCTTCGCCCACCCCCTCGCCGCCGGACGCGACGTCGTCCGCCTGCACGCCGACGTCGTGATCGAGACGCCCGGCTGGCTCCGTCAACTCGCCGAGACCGCCGCCGCGCGCCCCGCCGCCGGCGTGATCGGCGCTCGGCTGGTCTACCCGGACGGCCGCATCCAGTCCGAAGGCCGCGCCCTGGTCACCGGCCTCGGCCTCCACCCCCGCCACTGCAACCTGCGCGCCTACCTCGCCGACGGTCCCGCCGGCCCGGTCGCCGAGGTCGACGCGGTCGCCGGCGCCCTGGCTTATTACCGCCGCACCGCGCTCGACGCCGTCGGCGGCCTGGATGATCGCTACGGCCCCGCCTGGCTCGAGGACGACGATTTCTGCATCGGCGCCCGCCACCGCGGTTTTAAGGTCTTTGTCCAACCCGCCGTCCGCGCCGTCCACTACACCCGCTGCGCCGGCCCGGCCTTCGCCCCCAAGGTCGCCGGCTCGGAAAAGCCCCTGCACCAGGTCACCGGCCAACTGAAGGAAACCGCGAACCAGGTCCAGGCCGCGCAGTGGGAGGCGAAGTGGGGCTGGGATCCCCACCACCCGGATACAAACGAGATCCGCCGCCTGCACGGTCACACCGAGATCGCCTGGCGCATCGGCGAGACCCTGCGCTATACCCCCGCCGAGGATTTCCCCGCCGTGGACTGCGCCCTGGTGACGTGGAATTCGCTCAAACTCCTCCGCCGCACCCTCGAGACCCTCGCCGCCACCGACTACCCGGCCGAAAAAATCCGCGTCTACGTCGCCGACAACGGCAGCACCGACGGGACCGGGGCGTATCTCGCCGCCCTCGCCGCCGATTACCCCTTTGCCCTTCAAGCCATCACCCTCCCGCTCAACACCGGCGTGGCCGCCGGCATCAACGCCGCCATCCTCGCCGGCTCGGCCGGGCTGGTCGCGCGCCTGGACGACGATATCGCCCTGGAACCCGGCTGGCTGAAGACCTTCGTGGCCGACCTCCGCCACCGCCCCTTCGCCGGCTGCGTGGGCACGAAGACGATCAACGACACCCCCGCCCGCACGCTTCAGTGGGCCTGCCCCCACAGCTACCCGAACGGCTACAATTACCGCGACGAAGCGAACCTCGGCCAGGCCGACTACCTCGCCCGCGTCGCGGCGATCCACGGGTGCTGCATCCTCTACCGGCGCGATACCTTCGCGCGCTGCGGGCTCTTCGACATCCGCTACAGCCCGACCCAATACGACGACATCGATCACAACTTCGCCCTCATCCACGCCGGCTACGAGGTGCTCTACGACGGCCGCACCCACGTGGTGCACAAGATCAGCACCGGCCTCGACCGCTCCTTCGCCGGCCTGGCCAGCGCCTCCGCGAACGGGTCCAAAATGTATGGCAAATGGGGCCGCGACATCTTCGAGCGCCTCGACTCCGCCATCGTGCTTTCCCGCGAGGGCCGCTACCTGCCCGACGACGGCGACACCTCCGCCTGGCTCGCCACCGGCCCCCGCGCGGACGAGTTCCCCCGCCACGCCGCCCCGACGCTCGGCGCCGGCCACCGCAAGATCCTCGACGACCTCTACCTGTCGCTCGCCGCCCCCGACGGCGCCGACGGTTCGCTGCTCGCCTTCGCCCGCGCCCACCTCGAGCGCGGCCGCCAGCTGCTCGCCAAGGGCTTCTTTATGGACGCCCTCGACGTGTTTCTGACCACGGTGAATTTTCATCCCTTCCGGCCCGAGGCCTTCGCCGGCCTGGCCGACGCGTATCACCGGCTCGGTTACGTCGACCAGGCCCGCGCCGCCGCCCGCCGCGGACTGCACCTCGCCCCGGACGACGCCGCCCTCGCCGAACTCGCGGATCGCGGCCCCGCCGCGCCGGCCGTCGCCGCCCCCCGTCGCCCCGCCCCCGTCCGCCCCGCCGACACCCTGCGCGTGCTGATGGTGAACGCGTTCCAGCCCCGCCTGCCCGACGACGACCTCGGCCTGATGCACACCACCGCCGCCGCCCTGCGCGCCCGCGGCGTGGAGGTCGAGATCGCCACCACCGCCCGCCCCGACCCGACCGGCTTCGACCTCGCCCACGTCTGGAACCTCGATTTCCCCTACCAAACCCTCTCCCAGGTGAACGCCCTGCGCGTCGCCGCCCCCGGTTTGCCGATCTGCCTGACCCCGCTCTACGAGGATAAACGCGAGACGACATGGAGCGTGTCCGCCCTCTCGGAGATTTTCCCGCCGTCCCAGACGCCCGCGCAGATCGAGCAATCGCTCCGCGCCCTCGCCCGCGGCGTCACCCCGGTGTCGGGCGAGGCCCGCCCCGCCCCGCGAAACGCACACCTCTACCGCACCCCGGCCGAGACCTGCCAGCGACGCATCGCGTCGCTCGCCGACCACCTGCTTCCCTTCACCGCCGCCGAGCAGACCGACCTGCAACGCGAACTCGGCGTGCAACGCCCGCATACCCCGCTCCTCCCCCCGCTGCCGGTGGCCACGCTGCGCGGCGCCTCCGCCGACTGGTTCCACGCCCGCTGCGCCGCCCGGGATTTTGTGCTCTGCGTGGGCGACCTGGATCCGCAAAAAAACCAGCTGCTGCTGCTGCAGGCGCTGCGCGGCACCGGCCTCCCCGTGGTGCTCGCGGGCCGCTGGCGCAACAGCGACTACACCGAGCTGTGCCGCCGCCACGCCACCCCCGAGACGCTGTTTATCGAGCACCTCGAACCGGACCAGCTGGCCTCGGTCTACCAGGCCGCCCGGGTGCACGCCACCCCGAGCTGGCAGGAGTCCCGCCTCGCCCCGGCCATCGCCGCCGCCATCGCGGGCTGCTCGCTGGTGGTGGCCCAGCGCCCGGCGGAGGTGGAGCTCTTCGGCTCGGTCGCCTACCACTGCAACCCCGCCGACGTGGCCTCGATCCGCGCCGCCGTGCTGGCCGCCCACCGTTCACATCCGCTCAACCTCGCCCGCCGCCAGGCCCTGTCCGCCCGCCTCGCCGACCTTTGCCACCCGGATGCGGTCGCCGCCCAATTGCTGGCGGTCTACCGCAGCCTGACCACCCGCGCGACCCTCGCCCGCGCCGCCGCATGAGCCCGAGGCCCGCCAGCCCCCCGCCCGACGCACGGCCCGTCGTCATCCTCGACGCCCCCGGCCGCGCGGCCGAGATCCACGGGGCCGCACCCCATCGCCTCGGTCGTCCGGTGGTCCACGCCGGTGAACGCGACACCGAAGCCGTGCTCGCCCTCGACCCCGCCCTTATCCTGCTGAGCAGCGAGTGGACCCACGAGTGGCGCCTCATCGCCGCCGCCGCCCGCCGCGCCGGCGTGCCCGTGGTCTACGTGATGGATGGCGTGATCGAGTGGTCCTACGTCTGGAACAATCTCAGCTTTATCCGCCCCTGGGGCACGATGCTCCAGCCCCTGATCGCGAGCGATCTGTGCGTGATCGGCCGACACCCCGCCCGCATCCTGGCCTCGTTCGGCCTCGCCGACCGCATCCACGTGGTCGGGCTGCCTCGTTTCGACTGCGTTCCGCGCGAACGCGTGCTGCGCCCCGGGTCGCGTCCCCGCCTGCTGATCGCCACCGCACGCACCGCCGGCCACGACGTGGAACAACAGGTGATGACCCGCCGCGCCCTGCGCGACCTGAAGGCCTTCCTCGACACCGCGCCCCAGATCGAGCCCGTCTGGCGCATCGCCGCCGACCTCGCGGAGGATATCGGGGTGTGCGCCGACGTCGCCGGAGGCTTTTCCGAGGTGTTGGCCACCTCCGCCGGGCTCGTTTCCTTCACCTCCACCTGCCTGCTCGAGGGCATGCACAAGGGCCTGCCCGTCGCGGTGGTCGACTACCGCGCCGTCCCGCTGTATGTCGCCGCGGCCTGGGAAATCCGCTGCGCCGAACACATCCCCGGCGTCATCCAGGAATTGCTCTACCCGCCGCCGCCAAAACTCGCCTGGCAGGACGCCTGCCTGGCCGACGAACTGGAGCCGGGCGACGCCACCGCGACCCTCGCCGCCGTCCTTCGCGCCGCGATCGAGCGTCCCCGCGCCGCCCCCGATGCCACCACGCCACCCGCCCCCGATCGTCCCGACGGGCGCCTGGATTTCCGACAGGTCCACTCCGAGTTGAGCGCCTTCTCGCTCGGCTCGCTCCCGTTGCTGCAATACGAACTGTCCGCCGCCCATCACCTGCTGCGCCACACCCGCCACGAAAAGGGCTTCCTGCAACGCGACGCGCTGGAGTTGAACGAGGCCTTCTGCGGGGGCGACATCCGCCAGACGCGGGTGTTCGCGCTGCTCGACCAACTGCCCGGCGCCGGCCTCGAGGGCGCCGCCACCGTCGAACACGTGGCGATCGGAGGCCGCGCGGTGCGCGCGCTCGTCACCCCCGCTCCGACCCGCCTGACCTTCGCGATCCCCTGCGGCCGGCCCGGCCGCCTCAGCCTCGCCGTGTGCCTGCACCCCCGGTGCTGGGACGCGCCCGCCTCCGGCCCCTGCCGCCTGGTCGTCCGGGCCGACGAGGTCGCGCTGCTCGACGCCACCCTCGACCTGCGTTTTTCGCCCGAAGACCGCAAGTGGTGGTGGTTCGATCTCGACGTGCCCGCCTCCGCCCACGGAGCCCACACCCTGGTGCTCCAGACCGAGGGCGTGGAGGACGACGCCGACCGCGCGGCGGTGTGGCGCGCGCCCCTTTTTCACTGGCGGGAGACCGAGGACGCGCCCGACGCCAACCCCGGTTTCCGCCCCCGCCTCGCCGCCGGCGCCGATTTCTACGTCCCCGGCCGCACCGTCGCCTGAACCGTCGCCGACCACCCTACCCGCCATGCTCCACCTCGCCACCGCGCCCGCCACCCACCCCGTCCCCGCCGCCCCGCTCCGCCGCGTGCTGTGCAACAGCTGGCCCAAGGCGGGCACCCACGTGCTGCTGGAGATCGCCCGCCTCATCCTCGGCGACGGCGCGTGGTATAAGGACCCCGACATCAAGTATCCGCGCGGCGACGACGAGTTCACCGCCCTCGCCGCCGAACGCCTGGGCCGTCACCACGGGCGTTCTCTCGCGATCAAGGGTCACTTCGGGCGCACCCCGGCGATCGAGGCGTTTCTGGACGCCGAGGAGTTCGCGCACCTGTTCGCGGTGCGCGATCCGCGCGAGGTGCTGTGCTCGACCTGGCGCTGGCTGCGGGACCTCCGCCCCGGTTGGGCGATCAGCCGTCATCTGGCCCCGCTCGACGCGGACACCCAGCTCGAGCACATCATCACCGGCCTGCCCGTGCTCGCGCCCTTCGACGCCGACCGCGCCGTGCGCTGGGACCTGCCCCTGCCCGGCCGTTACGCCGCGCTCACCGCCTGGCTCGACGCCCCGGGGTGCGAGGTGCTGGCCTACGAGGACATCTCCGGGATGCGCGGCGTGCCGGCGCAGTTCGCGGCCATCGAGCGCGTCTTCCGCCGCCTCGCCCTCCCCTTCGACCACACCGACATCGCCCGCGTCTCCGGCCTGGTCTGCAACCCCGCCTCGGCCACTTTCCACACCGGCCCCGCCTCGGACTGGGAAAAGGTGTTCAACGACCGCCACCGTCACCTTTTTGTCGAGCACGGCGGCGAGGCCCTGGTCGAGCGGCTCGGCTACGACCCGACCTTTCCCGCCCGCCCCCGCCCGCTCCGCCGGCCCGCGCCCGAGCGGGAGAGGGCGGACCCCGTCGAGTTCGAGCCCGGCCCGGATCTGCGGGCGTTCATCGACCAGCTCGGCCGGTTTTTCGGCACCCCCGCCCCGGTGCAGATCGACTTCCCCGATTCCGACGCGATCGTGCTCAACGCCTTCCAGGCCGGCGCCGCCTGCGCCCTCTCCGAGGTCGTGCCGGCCCCCGGCGCCTTCCCCCGGCTGCCCCTGGCCGACGGCGCGATCGACACCCTGTTCAACCTCGGCTCCCTCGCCGCCCTGGACGATTTCGCGCTTGCGAGCTGGTTGCCGGAACTGCGCCGCGTCACCCGCCGCCACCTCTGGATCGCGCTGGAAAACACCCCCGGCCGCGACCGCGCCTGGTGGGAAAGTCGTTTTATCGAGGCGGGTTTCCGCAAACACGCTCTCGCCCAGTGCGTGACCGGTTACGAGGAGCTCGAGGACCTTTCCACCGGGATCCTGCTGCTGCTCGACGTCATCCCGCCGCGCACCCTGCACGCCCGCCCGCTGGCCGTGCTGCGCGCCGAGCGCGACCTGCACATGGATATGCTGCGCGAGGCCGGCGTGCGCTCCGACGCCCACCTCGCCCGCTATATCCTCGCCCGCGAACACGTCCGCCCCGGCCACGTCGTCCTGGACGCCGCCTGCGGCCTCGGCTACGGCGCCGCCGTGCTCGCCACCGGCACCGGAGCCGCCCGCGTCCTGGGCGTGGACCTGGGTGAAAATGCCGTCGCCTACGCCCGCGATCTTTACGGTGCCAGCCTGCCCAATCTCGTTTTCGCCGCCCAGGACGCCACCCGCTTGCCCCAGCTGGCGGACGCTTCCGTCGATGTCGTGGTGAGCTTCGAGACCCTGGAACACCTGCCCAACCCGGAGGCGCTCCTGCGCGAGTTCACCCGGGTGCTGAAGCCCGGCGGCGTCTTCATCGGCTCCGTGCCGAACCTCTGGATAAACGAGCATGGCCACAACCCCGTGCCCTACCACCTCCACATCTACGACCACGCGCAGTTGCACGACCAGATCGCCCGTTACCTGGAGTGGCGCATCCTTTACCGCCAGAACGCGGGCGGCGGCTGGAAACGCCCCCAACCCCGCGTGCTCCGCGTCATCCCCGACCTCGCCCCGACCGAGGAGGACCGCCGCGACGCGGAGTGGTGGATCGCGGTGGCCCAAAAGGCCGCCTGAGCACGGATGCCGCCGCCCGGGACGCCCTTCCGATGCCCAACGCCGTCCTCACCCTCGGCGACTCCCACGGCGCCGTGTTCCGGGATCCGCTCTTCGCCGCCCGCTTCCCCGACCTGGCCTGGGAAACCGTGGTCGTGCCCGGCGCCACCGCGTCCGGTCTGGAGAATCCCAACGACTCCCGCACCCGGGCCTACCCGACCTTCCGCCGGGCGCTCGACGCCACCGCCGCCCGCCGCGTGGTCGTGACCCTGGGCGAGGTCGACACCGGCTTCGTGATTTGGTATCGAGCCGCCAAATACCGGGAGTCCGTCTTCGCCATGCTCGACCGCGCGGTCGCGGCCTACACCGGCTTCCTGGCCGGGATCGCGGCGACCTTCGACGTGCTTTGCGTCAGCGCCGCCCTGCCCACCATCCCCGACGACGTCCACTGGGGCGTCGTGGCAAACCAGCGCCGCGAAGTGCGCGCCTCGCAGCGCGCCCGCACCGCCCTGACCCTGGAGTTCAACCGCCGCGTGCGCGACGCCGCCCTGGGCCTGGGCGTCTCCCACCTGCTGCTCGACGCCGCCTCGCTCGGCCCCGACGGCCTGGTCCGGCCCGATCTGCTCAACCCGGACCCACGGGACCACCACTACGCGCCCGGGCGCTATGCCGCGCTGATCGCGGAATCGATCGGGCCCTTCCTCCGACGCCCCGAACCGGCCCCGCCGCCCCGGGGCTCCACCGGATCTTGCCGGGTCCTGGTGGGGTAAACTCCCTATTTGCCTACCTACCTTTCCGCCAGGGACTAGCGCGGTCAACGGGGCGATTCACGGACTTTCCCTCAAGCCGCCCGCCGCCTGCGCCGATAAACCCGGCGTGCAGATGCGCGTTGCCCACCTTGTCGTCGCCGCCGGCCTCCTCGCGGGAGGAGCGTGGGTGCGCTCCATCCGGTCGGACCCGTTTCCGTTCTCCCGGCCCGCGTTCGAGCCGACCCCGCGGGAAACGCCGACCGCCGGCCCGCTGACAAACCCGCCCGACCCCGGACCGCCGCCGTTCGACGCCCCCTCCCCTCCCGCCGAAGCATTCGGGCAGGGCATCGTCGCGGTCTGGCACGGGCGCCTGGAGGCTCCGTTGCGCGCGCTCGGCCCCGCGCCGACCCGGGATCTCGAGCTGCCCGTCACCGTCTCCATTCCCGTGGACGCATCCCGCCGCATCCCGGTCCGGTTGTCCCGATACGATTTCACCGGTCCGGACGCCGGCGTGTTCAGCGGCGAGGTTCCCGGCCATCCGGGCGCCACGGTGGTGCTCAGCTACGTCGGCGCCGCCCAGGCCGGAGTGATCTACCTGCCGGACGAGGGCCGCTCCTACGTGATCAACGGCGGCGACGACGGCCGTATCCGCGTCACCACGACCGACCTCGCCGCCGCCCCGGGCTGCGCCGAGGAGCTCCCCCGCCCGCCCGTCGCCGCCCTTTAACCGTGCCCCTCCGCGCCATGACCACGCCCGCCCGTCCGTCCCCGCTCCTTCGCCGCCTCGCCGCCGCCGCCGCATTCCTCCTCCCCGCCGCCGCGCCCGCCGCGACGACCGTGGATATCTTTGTCGCCTACACCCCCGCCGCCCGGGCCTACGCCGGCGGGGTCAACGGCATGGTCGCCGCGATCAATTCCTACGTCGCCCTGACCAACACCTGCTACACCAACAGCGATATCGCGATCACCCTCCGGCTGGTGGGCACCGCCGAGGTGAACTACACCGAGACCGGCAGTTTCAACACCGACCTCACCCGCCTGCAAAACCTGGGCGACGGCTACATCGACGAGGTCGGCACCCTGCGCGACGCCTACGGCGCCGACCTCGTGGCGCTCATCCGGCGCGACGCCGCCGCCGGCGTCGCCGGCCTCGCCTACGTGGGCAACGCCACCCCTTCCTTCGGACCCTACGCCTTCAGCGTGACCGCCGACGTCTGGGCGAGCGGGAACCTCGCGTTTCCCCACGAGCTGGGTCACAACTACGGCTCGTGGCATGACCGCCAGAACTCCTCCGGCGCCACCCACGCCTACGCCTACGGCTGGCGCTTCTACGGCAACAACGGCACGCAATACATCACCGTGATGGCCTACCAGCCCGGCACCCGCATCCCCTACTTTTCCAACCCGTCCATCCTTTACCAAGGGCAGCCCACCGGCGTCGCCCTGCCCTCCGCCACCGCCGCCGACAACGCCCTGCTGCACGAGACCAGCGCCGCCGGCACCGCCGCGTTCCGCGCCGCCACCACCCCCTCCGGCAGCGGCGTGCGCGGCGACTTCACCGGGGACGGCAAACCCGACCTCATCCTGTGGAACGCGTCGACCGGCGCCCGCTCGCTTTGGGCCATGGACGGCACCACCCGCACCGCCGTGTCCGCCCTGCCCACCGGGTCGAGCGCCTGGCAGATCATGACCACCGCCGATTTCAACGCCGACGGCCACGCCGACCTGATTTTCCAAAACTTCACCACCGGCGGCCGCACCATCTGGCTGATGAACGGCCCCGCCCGCCAGTCCATCGTGGAGCTCCCGGTCGGGCTCACCACCTGGCGCATCGGCACCGCCGCCGATTTTAACGCCGACGGCCAGGTCGATCTGATTTTCCACAACACCGCCGACGGCCGCCGCTCCCTCTGGCTGATGAACGGCACCACCCGCGTGTCCGTCGTCGATCTGCCCACCGGCATCCCGTCGTGGCACATCGCCGCGTCGGGCGATTTTAACGCCGACGGAAAACCCGACATCCTGTTTCAAAACGTGGCCGACGGCCGCCGCTCCCTGTGGCTGATGGACGGCATCACCCGCCAGTCCATCGTCGATTTCACCCCGGGACTGGTCACGTGGCGCATCGTCGGCGCACACGATATGAACGCCGACGGCCAGACCGACATCCTCTTTGAGAACACCGCCGACGGCCGCCGCTCCCTCTGGCTGATGAACGGCACCACCCGCGTGTCCGTCGTCGATCTGCCCACCACCGCCGCCTCCTGGAAAATTTCCAACCACTGATCCCGCACGCCGCCATGCCTCCGCCCGAATTCCCGCCGTCCCTGACACCCGCACCCGCCACCGCCCGTCCCGCGCCCGATGCCCGCGCCCTGGCCGCCACCGTGGGCCTCGCACCCACCGCGCTCGCCGACGCACCGACCGCCGACCCGGCTCCGGTCGCGATCGCCCTGCAGGACCTGCGCGAGCTGCCCGCCCTGCAACGCCAGGCGCAGCGTTTCGCCATCGCCCTCGCCCGCGAGTATTGCCCGCTGGACGAGATCGTGGCCGAGGTCGCCCGCGATCCGGTGCTGACCGTCAACGTGCTCCGCCTCGCCAACACCGTGGAGGTCTCGTCCCGCGAACGCATCGTCGACCTGCCCACCGCGCTGCAGATGCTCGGCGTGGTTCGCGTGCGCGTGCTCGCCCAGCTCCTCGCCGCCCTGCACGACGCCCGCGGCGTCGCCCCCGGCTTCGACTGGAGCCACCTTTGGCTCCACTCCGCCGCCACCGCCTCCCTCGCCACCCGCCTCGACGCCTGGGCCGGCCAGCACTCCGGGCCCGAATTGCACCTCGCCGCCCTGCTGCATGACATCGGCAAGATCGCCCTCTCCGCCGTCGCCCCCGACGCCTACCGCGCCGTGCTGGTCCGAGCCTGGTCGCGTTGGCAGCCGCTCCCGCCCCTCGAACACGCCGCCCTCGGTCTCGACCACCGCGACGCCGGCCGGCTTTTCGGCGAATCCGCCCAACTCCCTCCCGTCATCATCAGCGCCATCTCCCACCACGGCGCCCCCGACCTCGCCCCGCCCGAGCACCGCGCCATCGTGGCGGTCGTCGCGGTGGCCAACCGCATCGCCAAATCCAACGGCCTAGGCTTCAGCGGAGACGGCGACCTCGCCCTCGACGCCCTCGGCGACGACCCGGCC
>CAMCHD010000054.1 GCA_945874545.1 Akkermansia muciniphila
AGTTCAGAACCTAGTGATTCATGAACTACTGGTTCGTTTTGCCCGAAGGCAAAAGAACCATTGTTTAATAAGTTTTGATTGGGGGTCCCAATCAATCGCACAATGTATCTTTCAAAGATCGCTTCCCGATTTAGGGGAAAGAGTTCAAAACAACCAAACCTTCTACCCTCGGTCAATGACTTTTTTTGAAGTCAGCGAAAAAGGTTCAGAGGCTCTTCGTCAAAGAACTCCCTCCGACTCACAGATTCGCTCCGGCTAGTCGGCGGGAGGCGGGAACATGCAACCCCAGCCACTTTCGACAAGCTTGTTTTTATCCGATTTTACAAAATTCAGTAAATCCCTATATTCAAGGTGTTTGACTATCACTTTTACCGAAGACTTCAACGTCGCAACCGATAAGACCAAACGTCGCACGAATTCGCATCGACAGCCGAATATGGCCCTGCGTTGCAAAGATTTCCGGTTTAGTTGCTGCGGTTTGAGGCAAGATCACGGTTTTGTCTGAGTGCCCTGTAGACCCCATATCGCGCGCCAGAACATCAGCATAAGATTTGCGCCGAGATAAATCATTCCGGGCAGCGCTCCCGCCGCCCTAAGTTAAAAAATTATCTCGCTCTCCAAACTTATATGAAACAACGTCTTAGTTCCGACAATCAGTCGCCCTCCGATCTGCTTACCGATCTCAAGGACTTGGTCGCGGAGGCCGAAAAACTGCTCGAATCATCGGTCGGCGACCGCGCAAACGACGCGGTGGAATCTCTTCGCACCCGCTACGATGCGGCGCAGGAGCGCCTCAGCGAAGCCTACGGCAAAGCTAAAAGATGCGTCGCGGATGGTGCGAAGCGCACGGACGAAAACATTCGCGAGAACCCCTACCAGGCGATCGCGGTCGCCGTCGGAGTTGGCCTGCTAGCCGGCGTCCTGCTGACCCGGCGCTGTTCGAAGTGAGGCACGCGCAATGCCCACACCGGCCCCCTCCCAACCGGGACTTTTGGAAGCGCTACGGGGCTTTGCCGATGCGGCGGTCGGCACGCTGCACGACCGCCTGCAATTAGTCTCCACCGAGCTCAGGGAGGAGCAACTTCGGCTGATTCAAATGTTTATCTGGAGCAGCGCGGGGTTTCTGGCGGGGTTGATGACTGTCGCCTTCGGAAGCCTCACCCTCGTGTATTCGTTGCCCAAGGACACCCGACTGGCGGCGCTGGGCGGTTTGACCCTGTTCTCCGGGACCTGCCTAGCGGTCACCGCTGCAACTTTTCGACGTTTCCTGGCCCGGCAGCCCAAACCATTTGCCGCCAGTCTGGCGGAAATCCGGGAGGATCGGGAATGTATCCGTCCGAAGAATTGAACCGGCTCGCGGCGCACAAAAACGCGCTCCGGGTTCGGATCCATGAGCGACGCCGGGTTTGTGTCGATGCAGCTGCAGTTCTTCGTCCGCCGGTGGATTGGATTGATCGCGGCCTGCGCCTTGCACGACCGCTGTGGCCGATTCTCAAACTCGCTGCCTTTATGCTCTCGGATCATTCTGCCTCCCGGTCACAGGACCGCCCGGCGCCGCGCTCTACGACTCTACGCAGGGCTACCACAATCCTCCACGTCCTGCGCAGCCTTGCCGCGACGCACCGCCGGTGAAAGCAGCGAGGTGGGGCGCCGTCGTCGTCGCCCAGATGCCTCCGCGCCACTCGCTACTCCCGCTCCTTTTGAATCGTGAGGTGCAGTCTTGGGGTGTAGCGGATGGGATCGGCGTGGGCCACTCCGCCTTCCATGCAGAATTATCGGCGCGGCACCGAAGTATTCGTCAAATACCCTGTCCAGGGTCGGCCACCGCAGGGGAGGCATCCTCCGCGGCGACATCGCGTTCGGTGAACCCGCCGGCGGGAAAAAGTCGAATGTGGCGGAAAACCACCCACGCATCGTCGCCCGCCGAAAGATTCAACTCAGCCAGCCGCACTCGGGAGAGTTCGGCGTCGAGGGGATCGCCGTTGTCGACCCGAATCAGGGCGACGCGGCCGGTGTTGCCGGCGGAAAAGACGTGTTGAACGCGCACCCGCACTCCGTGCTCGCCGTGATATTCGCGAAGGATGTCCACGTCATGCGGACGAACGTAGAGCACGTCCGAGCCGGCACCAGGCAGAGGATTGGCCTTTGTGGCGAAGCGGTTTACGTTGCCCAGGAACTCGATCACGAAGGGGGAGGCGGGACGGTCGTAGACTTCCTGCGGGGTGCCCACCTGCTCGATCTTGGCGTTGTTCATCACCACCACTTCGTCGGCGAGTTCGAGGGCCTCCTCCTGGTCGTGGGTGACGAAGAGCGTGGTGACGCCGATCTCGCGCTGGAAATGGCGGAGCCAGCGGCGGAGCTCCTTGCGCACGCGGGCGTCGAGCGCGCCGAAGGGCTCGTCGAGCAGGAGAACCTTCGGCTGGACGGCGAGGGCGCGGGCGAGGGCAATGCGCTGGCGCTGTCCGCCGGAGAGCTGGGCGGGGTAACGCGCACCGAGGTCGTCGAGCTGGATGAGTTTTAACAGCTCCTTCACCCGGGCGTCGATCGCGGCGCGGTCGGGCCGCTCGGCGCGGGGGCGCACGGTCAGGCCGAAGGCGATGTTCTCCGCCACCGTCATGTGTTTGAACAACGCGTAGTGCTGGAAAACAAATCCGACCCCTCGTTTGCCGGCGGGCACGTCGGTCACGTCCGCCCCGTGGAAATCGATGCGGCCGGAGCCGGGGTCGGCGAACTCCAGCCCGGCGATGATGCGCAGCAACGTGGTCTTGCCCGATCCGGACGGGCCGAGGAGGGCGACAAGCCTGCCCTCGGGGATCTCCACGCTGACGTCACGCAGGGCGGTGTAGGCGCCAAAGGTCTTGGTAAGGTTGCGGGCGAGGATGCTCATGGGTTCGCGAGATGAAGATCAAAGAGGAAGTGGAAATTGGGGCGAGGCCGGCGACACCCCGGCGGGCGGGCGAAAAACTCAGACATGGAGCGTCAACTCGCCGCCGATGCGGCGTGGCGGCGGGCGTGGGCCCACTCGACAAGGGACTTCAGGACGAGGGTGACGAGGGCGAGCAGCGCAAGGATCGAGGCGGCGGCGAAGGCGCCGACAAACTGGTATTCGTTGTAGAGAATCTCGACGTGCAGAGGAAGCGTGTTGGTCTCGCCGCGGATGTGTCCCGACACCACGGATACGGCGCCGAATTCGCCCATGGCGCGGGCGTTGCAGAGGATGACGCCGTAGAACAGGCCCCACTTGATGTTGGGCAGGGTGACTTTCCAGAAGGTCTGCCAGCCGTTCGCGCCGAGGGTGATGGCGGCGTATTCCTCATCGTTGCCCTGGGTCTGCATCAGCGGGATGAGTTCGCGGGCGATGAAGGGGAAGGTGACAAAGGTGGTCGCGAGCACGATGCCGGGCACGGCGAAGATGATTTTGAAGTCCTGCTCGTAGAGCCAGGCTTGCAGCCCGGGCAGCCAAGGGTTCTCGGCGTTGAGGTAGAGTCCATACCAGCCCTGAGCGCCAAACAGCAGCACGTAGATGAGGCCGGAGATGACGGGCGAGACCGCGAAGGGCAGGTCGATGAGGGTGATGAGCAGGCTCTTGCCGGGGAAGGTGAACTTCGCGATGCACCACGCGGCGGCGACGCCGAAAACGAGATTGGCCGGCACGGCCAGGCCGGCGGTGAGCAGGGTGAGCTTCAACGCGTGGAGGCCGTCGGGGTCGTTCAGCGCGGCGAAATAGGCTCCGATGCCGCGCCGGAACGCCTCCGCGAAAACCGCGACCAGCGGCAGCACGAGGAAGAGGGCGAGAAACCCGAGCGCGACGGCGGTCAGGGTGTAGCGCAGCCAAGGCGCGTCACGGGTGGCGAGCGGCCGGGCGGTGACACCGGCGGAGCGGGCAAGAGATGAGACGGCGGAGGCGGCCATGAAGGCAGGTTAAGGGGAAAGTTTAAGTTGAAGGGGGCGGAGCGGCGGCGGGATCGGGCGTAATCTTAATCTTGGGTCTTCACCTCACGCGGTCTGAGCGCTCCGCGCTCAGACCGCGTGGTGGCGGCGGCTCCACTTTTGGAGCAGATTGATCACCAGGAGCATCAGGAAGGAGGCTCCGAGCATGACGACGGCGATGGCGGTGGCTCCGGCGTAGTCGTATTGCTCCAGCTTGGTGATGATCAGGAGCGGGGTGATTTCGGTGCGCATGGGCATGTTGCCCGAGATAAAAACGACCGAGCCGTATTCGCCGAGGGCGCGGGCGAAGGCCATGGCGAAGCCGGTCAGGAGCGCGGGAACCAGCTGGGGGAAAATCACCCGCCGCAGGGTTTGCCAGCGGTTCGCCCCGAGGCTGGCGGAGGCCTCCTCAAACTCGGGCTCCAGTTCCTCGATGATGGGCTGGAGGGTGCGCACGACAAAGGGCAGACCGATAAAGGTGAGCGCGATAAAGATCCCCACTTCGGTGAATGCGATTTTCACGCCGTAGGGCGCCGCGAGGGAGCCTATCCATCCGTTGGGTGCGTAGAGGGCGGTGAGAGCGATGCCGGCCACGGCCGTCGGCAGGGCGAAGGGCAGGTCAACCAGGGCGTCCACGATACGTCGGCCCGGGAAGGGGTAGCGGACGAGCACCCAGGCGACGATCAGGCCGAAGACGCAGTTGACCGACGCGGCGGCGAGGGAAGCAAGGAAACTGATACGATAGGAAGCGACCACGCGCGGGCTGGCGACGGCGGTCCAGAAGTCGTCCCACGACATGCCGAGCGTCTTGATAAACGCGGCCGATAGCGGCAGCAGCACGATCAGGCTCAGGTAGGTGAGCGTGAGACCGAGCGACAATCCGAAGCCGGGTATGACGGAGCGGTGGGAGCGGGACATGCGGAGCGGGAAGGGGGAGGTAAAGAGTCGCGACGAGGCGGGTGGGGTGTCGAGCGTCGTCGCGCTCCGAGCCGCTTAGTTTTTCAGGTAAATCTGGTCGAAGGTGCCGCCGTCCGCGAAATGCGTCTGATGCGCCTTGGACCAGCCGCCGAAGGCCTGGTCGATGGTGAACAGCTCCACTTTCGTGAACTGGCTGGCGTATTTCGCGGCGGCGGCGGGGTCGACGGGCCGATAGAAGTGTTTGCCGGCGAGGTCCTGGCCCTTGGGGGAATAGAGATACTCGAGGTAGGCCTTGGCGACCTCGGCGGTGCCCTTGCGCTTGGCGACTTTGTCCACCACGGCGACGGGCGGCTCGGCGAGGATGCTGAGCGAAGGGACGACGATCTCGAACTTATTGGCGCCGAATTCCTTCACCGCGAGGAAGGCCTCGTTTTCCCAGGACAGGAACACGTCGCCGATACCGCGCTGCACGAAGGTGGTGGTGGAACCGCGCGCGCCGGAATCGAGCACGGGGACGTTCTTGTAGAGTTTCGCGACGAAGGCCTTGGCGGCCTCGTCGGAGCCGAGCTTGCGTTTGGCGAATTCCCAAGCGGCGAGGTAGTTCCAGCGGGCGCCGCCGGAGGTCTTGGGGTTGGGGGTGATGATGGCGACGCCGGGCTTCACGAGGTCGGCCCAATCCTTGATGCCCTTCGGGTTTCCTTTGCGCACGAGGAACACGATGGTGGAGGTGTAGGGGGCGGAGTTGTGCGGGAAACGCGTTTGCCAGTCGACTGGCAGGGCGCGGGCGTGTTTGGCGATGGCATCGATATCGTCGGCGAGGGCGAGGGTGACGACATCGGCGCGGAGGCCGTCGATCACGGAGCGGGCCTGTTTACCGGAGCCGCCGTGGGACTGTTTCACGACGACGTCATCGCTGGTCTTGGCCTTCCAGTGGGTGGCGAAGGCGGCGTTGTATTCGAAGTAGAACTCGCGGGTCGGGTCGTAGGAAACGTTGAGCAGCTCGATGCTCGTGGCGGCGGCGGAGCCGGCGAGGGCGAGCGCGGCAAGGGCGGCGGCGGCCAGGCGGGGGAGGTGGGAAAAGTTCATGGGAAAAACGGACGGGAGGGAGATGGAGGGCGGATGGGTGGCGGGGTTTAGAACGAGAGCTGCACGCGGCTGAGGACGGCGTTCTCGTTTTCAAAGTCGGCGGTGGAGGCGTCGGCTTCCTGGAACTCGGAGTGCTCGAAGTTGAGCGAGGCTTTCACGTTGCGGTTCAGATACCAATTCACGCCAAGCGAGTAAGCGTCGATGCGCTGGGCCTGGGTGTTGCGGTTGGCGAAGTCGCCGGTGCCGGCACCCGCGAAGGCGGCCTCGTCAACCGAGAGCTGGCTCAGGCGGGCGGCGACTTCCCAAGCGCCCCAGGTGCCGGCCTCGAAGTTAAAATCCTGGGCGGGCTTGGGGTTGGTGTTGTAGGCGGCGTCCTCGCCGGTGAGCACGTAGTTCACGTTCACGGCCCAGGCGCGGTTGGTCAGGTCGGCGCGCTTGCTGGTGGGGGTGATGGTGTTCACGCCGCCGACCACGGTGGTGGTGACGAGCTCCTGGATGGACTCGGTGTAGGAGGCCATCACGCCAAAGGGCCCCTGGTAATAATAGAGCTGGGGCGAGACGCGGTCGTGGGAGCCGTCGGGGCGGACGGTGCCGCCGTATTGGAAGAAGTTGACTAAGGCGTTGCTGGTGTAGGGGCGGATGGCGCCGGCGCTGACCTCGCGGGTGCCGGTGCTGTAGGCGAAGCCGAGGCCGAGGCCCTTGAGGAAGGAGTCCTGGTCGTTTTTGAACGGATGGGCGAAGAGCCGGACGACGGTGTCCTTGCCGTCGTTGCCGCCGGACTCGGTCTCGATGTTGGCGCCGTCGCTGGCACCGTTCAGGTAGGCGGCCTGGTAACTCAGGCGGCCGGTCAGGAAATCACCGTAAAACTGGACGCCGGTGTCGCGATTGGGCCCGAGGAGGGTCGGGAAGGAGCGCTCGATGAAGAGCAGGTTGGTCTGGGAGACGAGGCGCTCGAGGTCGAAGGGCGACTTGGTCTTGCCGAAGAGGGCGGAGAAGGCGTCGGAGTGTTTGTAGGTCGCGTAGGCGTCGAGCAGTTGCACCTGGTTGTTCGCCAGATCGAACATCAGGCGGTAGCCGTATTTCTCGGCGACGGCGCCCTCGAAGCTGGGGCGGACGCGGCGGAGCACGAAGGCGTCGGGCGTGTCGATGCCGGCGTCGCGGTCCTCGAAGTAATAGCGTCCGTCGGCCTGGATGTTGGCGCGAATGCGGAGGGAGTATTTTTTATCCGGCGAGGTCAGGCTGAAGCCCTTGGCGTCGGCGTTGACGACCGGGGTCTTGGTGGCGGCGGCGGTCGCGGCCTCGTCCTTCAGCTCGATGTTGCGCTCGAGCACGCGGAGTTTCTGGTCGAGCTGGCGGATCTGCTCGCGGAGCGCGGAGATGTCGTCGGACGTGGCGGCCGGCGTGGTCTGGGCTCGGCCGACGAGCGGCGCGAGGGCGAGGGTGGTGAGCGCGGCGGCGGAGGCGGCGGCGCGGAGGGAACGGAGGGACTTCATGATCGGGATTTGAGCTGGTCGGTCGAATCGCGGAAGCTCCCGTGGACGGGTGGCGGGGCGGGTGGGTTTTGAGTGGAGGAAACTCGCCGTCGCCGGGTGGGCGGTGGGCGGAAAGGGGGAATGCGACGGGGCGCTTATTCGTCGCGGGAGGTCGCGCCGCCGGGGCCGCCGAGGCGGGTTTTTTCGGTGCGCTCGATCTGGGTGACCTTGCCGTCGTGGACGACGATCTGGACCACGCCGAAACGAAGGCCTTCGACCTTGGCGCGGACGAGGGCGAGCCAGTCTGGGAGATTGTTCGCGGAGGCGGAAAGAGAGGAGGAAAGGGAGCTCATGGCGGGGTAGACGAGGGGCAGAAAAAATGCGGGCGGGTTCAGATGGTGTAGTCGGGGAGCAGCTGGGAGAGCAGGCCCTCGACCGGGGCGAGGCGGCGGGGCACGGCGGCGCGGTCGGCGCGACGGGATGCCACGGTGGACTTGACGGGTTTACCGCGGACGGCGGGGCGCGGGGCGGAAAAGGGGAGCGGCAGCGAGTCGCGGCGGAGTTTACGGAGCGTCACCTCCACCACGTCAGCCAACGTGTAGCGATCGAGGATGCCGGCGATGGCGTTGCGCACGTCGAGCATCAACATACGCAGGCCGCAGTGCTCCTCGTCGGGGCAGCTGCACTTTTCGTAGGCGGTGTGGCTGACGCAGCCGATGGGGGCGAGCGGGCCGTCGATCAGGCGCACGACCGAGCCGATGGTGATCTCGGAGGCGGGCCGGGCGAGGTGGTAACCGCCGAACTTGCCGCGCTGGGCGACCACGATGCCGGCGGTCTTGAGCTCCTGCATGATTTGCTCGAGGAACTTCGTGGGGATGGATTCCTTGGCC
The DNA here is from genome assembly GCA_945874545.1 of Akkermansia muciniphila. Classification (GTDB taxonomy): domain Bacteria; phylum Verrucomicrobiota; class Verrucomicrobiia; order Opitutales; family Opitutaceae; genus IMCC26134_A. The sequence goes on from CAMCHD010000054.1 coordinate 8,297, forward strand.
GAAAGCTCGGTGACCTGCACCAAGTCCCGCCCCACCTCCCCGGCGATGCCTAGATCGATCAGGGCGCGGAGCGCGTATTCACCTTTTTTGGAAAGCTTCATGCGCGAATTTAATCCCTACAAAAAGAGTGGGATTAAAATCCGCAAGCGTGTTTTCCTATAAAATCAGTGGGATATGAAAACTAGATTAAAATCCGCATTCCATCGTATGCAAATCTAACGCCATTATTGAGATATATCAACTCGTCGTCGTGTGCCACGGCGTGGGTGAGATGGGTCAGATAGGCCTGACGAGGGCAAAGATCGGTCACCACGGCGAGGGCCTCCGGGATGCTGAGGTGGGTCGGGTGCGGCGTGGGCCTCAAGCCATCCAGAAACAACAAATCGACTCCGCGGGCGAGTTCACGGGCGGCCGACGGCACGGTTTTGCAGTCGGTGTAGTAGGCGAAACGACGAGCCGAGCCGGCCTCGGTAAACACCAGGCCGAGCGTGTCGACGCGGCCATGCGGCAGGGGGGTGGACTCGATAACACCCTCGGGAAGTTCCAAGCGCGCGGGCAGGCGGCGAAGATCGAAGCGAGCGTAGCCGTCGGGCGCCTCGCCGCGTGGCTTGAGGGCGTAGGGATAGATGGCGCGCACCCTTCCCTCCCCTTCCTCGCTACAAAAGACCGGTAGGGTTCCGTCGGGCCGGAGATCGCAGTAGCGCCGCAGGTCGTCCATGCCGAGGATGTGGTCGGCGTGCCCGTGGGTGAGGATAAAAAGGTCGATCGCCGGAACGGCCTCGCGAAGCACCTGGACACGAAACTCCGGCGTCGCATCGATCTGGATACGAAGGCCGTTCATCACCACGTGGACCGAGGCGCGCGAGCGCCGGTCGCGCAAATCGGTCGAGCGGCACACCTCGCAATCACAAGCGATCATGGGGACGCCATGGGAAGTGCCGGAGCCTAGGACGATGATTTCCATGCGTCCGTCCAGCCCGCCAAAACCCGGCGGCCGTCGCCACCGAAAAATGGCGGCCGCACAAAACAACCAAGCCGCTCAGGGCGCTTGTTCGTCAAAAGGCGCGTGCTCGGGCCGAGCAAACGCGTCGCCCGCGTCCCGTTCCCCAAGCGGCGGACGGGGTGGATGCGGCGGACGGGGCGGTCGGGGCGGCGCGGGCAACTCGTCGCGCGTGACGACGCCATCCGCGTTCCGGTCCAAGGCGCCAAGGACGGCAGCGGCCGCCGCGCGCTCGGTCGCCGAGATACCGCCATCCCGATCGGTGTCAAAGAGGCGGAGCAAAGGATGCGGCGGAGGTGGCCCGCGCATCTCGGCCGGCGCCCCCCCGCGCGGACCCGGGGCGGCGGGCGCGACCCCGTCGTCGGCGGCGGCACGCGCGGCCAGTGCGAAGCTGGCGTGTGAAATCAAAAGGACGCGAAGAAACAGGCGAAGATGTTGCATGGGGTTTGGTCGTCACCCCAATAGAAACCACGCGAGTAAACCTCCTGTGTGCCCCGGACGCAGAATCGTTAAGGAGAGGTAAAGATTCCGCGAAACAAGCGGGACGGCCGGCCCGGCGACGCCTTCACTCGGGGCCAGCAAGACGTAGCGCGGCACGGAAACCCTGGGGCTCGCGGTTGGTGAAACGCACCGTGCCGCCGCAGGCCTCGACGCAGGCACGGACGATGGCCAGCCCCAGGCCGGCGCCGCCCGTCTCCCGACGCCGGGCGACCTCCGGACGGAAAAAAGGTTCGCCCAGCCGGGCCAGGGCCTCGAGCGGCACGCCCGGCCCCCTGTCCTCCACCACCAACTCCACGTCCTTGTCGGCCTGGCGAGCCCGCAAGGTGATTTCGGCGTCGCGCCCCGCATAGCGAAGTGCGTTGCGGATCAGATTCCCCAACGCCCGGGCCAGCAGATCCGCGTCGGCCCGGACCGCCAGGCCGGCGGGCAGATCGACCACGATGGCGTCGGCGGCGGCCTCCCGCCCGAGGACACGCGCGACCAACGGCTCCAGTTCCACCCTCACCTGCGCCGCGGCCCGAGGCAGGAGACCGGCCCGGGTGAAGGCGAGCAACTCGGCCACCAGATCCCCCATGTGGGCCACTTCCTCGCGCACATCGGCCACGGCGGGACGCAGTTCGGGCGGCACGCGCTCCTCCAGGATGCCCACGCCCATTTGCATGCGCCCGAGCGGCGAACCAAGCTCGTGGGCGATGTCACCCAAAAAACGCTTCTGCCCCCCGACCAGCAGTTCGAGCCGCGAACTCATGCGATTGATGGCCACCCCCAATTCGCCGATTTCGTCATGACGTTCACCCGGCACCCGCGTATCAAAACGACCGTCCGCGATGCGTTCGGTGGCCTGGGAAAGATTCCGCAAGGCTCGCGTGACACCACTGACAAAGGGCAACCAGATGAGGATGGACAACACCACCGCCCCAAACGCGATCCAGAGAGCGTTTTTTAACTCCAGGACGTCGAGCAGGACCCAGAACGAGGGCACATAAATCAACATATACTCGCGCATCCGGCCCGGCTGCACGAGCAGCACCCCGACCCAGTAACCCGCCTCGTCCGTGGCCGGCAGCAGCACCCGCGGCGGGGGACGCGCGGCGGGGGCAGGCGGCGGGTGGTCGTCCTCCAACCCAAAGGGCGGACGCGGGGGAGGCCCGCCGCGCTCCTCCCAATCCCTCGGACCCGCACGCCCGCCCTCCTCCCGTGCCCTCAGCGGCAAAGTCATCCAGTCCCGCAGCGGGGAAGGCGGCTTACGCTCGTCCCCTGCGAGACGCCGGAGATTTGACCCGTAGTAGGCTAGGCTGACACCCGGTATCCGGGAGGCTTCGGCAAGCGCTTCGTTCCACTGCGCCCGGGGACGTGAACGCAGGTCGCGAACGGTGAGCTCGGCCCAAGCCTGGACCGGACGCCCAAGATCCCCCGCCACCAACGAGTCCCAAGCAATGCCGTCACCCTTGCGGAAAACCGCGAAGCCTCCCAGTGCGGCCAGCAGAAGAAGATTCAACAATAACCAAAAGGATACCTTGAACTTCAGAGGGATACGCATGACCAAGGCACCTCAGGGGGACTCCGGGTCGACGAGCATGTAGCCGGCCGAACGCAAAGTGCGGATAAATCGCGGCTGCCGGGCATCATCGCCGAGCTTTTTGCGCAGGGCCGAGATATGCACGTCAATCGAACGATCAAACACGTCATAATGCCGATCTCGGATCTCATCCAACAACGCCTCACGGGTGCGGACGCGTCCATGGGCCCGGGCTAGACTGGCGAGCAAATCGAACTCCACCGGGGTCAGCGCCAAGGCCTGATCCCGAAGAAGAGCGAGCCTCGCCTCCGGGCGAACCCGGAGCGGACCGACCACGATCTCGACCATGGGCGGCAAGCCCGAGACCGAACGGGAAGCACTACGGCGGAGCACGGCGCGTAGCCTGGCAAGCAACTCCCTCGAGGAAAATGTTTTGGGCAAATAATCATCAGCCCCTACCTCCAGTCCCACGATGCGATCCGTTTCATCGCCTCGCGCGGTCAACATGAGCACCGGCACCTCACTGGCGCGGCGGATACGCCGCAAGACCTCGAAACCATCAAGACTCGGCAGCATTACATCAAGAATCACCGCCTGCCAGGACGCGCCCGCCTCGACCGCACGAACGGCTCCGGCGGCACCGTCATGCTCGGCGGTCACGTCAAATCCGAGGGGCGAGAGATAGTCGGCGACGAGCCGGCACAGTTTTCGATCGTCATCGATCATCAGCACCGCGATGCGACCGGGAAAGGTAGACTCGGCTTCCATCGCCTGAACCAATCAACTCTCCGACAGAAAGGCAGGTCTCTTTACTCTGGCTTAACCAAAAACCGCGGGCCGAGACGAGCCGGAGAACCAAACCGCCCGTCCGCTCGCCGCGCACGAGCCCCATGGCCTCCGGATCCCCCACGGTTTCGCACGCGGTAAACGCCCGATCGGTTTGGGCCCGCACCTCGCCCTCAGGTCCGCCGGAAACGCCGGCGAAATTCTCCGGGTGCCACGCCCTGGCGCCGGCGAAAGGCGCGGGTGAAGGAGGCCGCGCTTTCATAACCGGTCCGATCCGCGATCTCGGACACATTGAGATTGGACTCCTTGAGCAGCTTCGCCGCCTCGTTGATGCGAATCTCGGCCAGAAAGCTGCGCGGTGTCGTGCCAAAATTCTGCCGGATGCGCCGTTCGAGGGTCGCCACCGACACACCCGCCCGCTTCGCCAACTCCGCGACTCCGGGGCCCCGCGCCATGTTTTCCCGCGCATGCCGGATGAGATTGGCCAAAGGGTCTCCCCCCTCCGCCCCCCGCACGTCGCTCGCCATACGCCTGGAAACACCCGCCGTCCCCACGATCCGGCCCGCCCCATCCCGCAGCGCCACCTTCGAGGTCAGCCGCCACTCGACCTCTCCTCCCGCCATGTTGATCAACTCGGGCTTGTTCAACAAGGACCGCCCGCTCGCCAGCACCGCCGCGTCATCGCGCTGGTAGACCGCCGCAAACTCCGGCGCGTAAAGATCCGCGTCCGTCTGCCCCTCCACCTCGTCCCGCTCGAGCCCGGCCGACGCCGCCAAACCGGTGTTCACCGCGACGAAGCGCCCGGCGGCATCCTTCACCCAGCCCATGACGTTCTCCAGGGTATCCAGCAATGGCGCCCAGGCCGCCGCGGCCGCGAGCGTCTCGGAGCTTGGCTTCATCGGACGTGTCATATGCGCGATCACCTTGTCGTGACGAATTCGGCATAGCAATTGATTCCCCCGGCCATTTACCCGCGGCCTTCTTTGGTATACGGTGACGACTCGTTTTTGCCCCGTCTGCGTTACCCGACGCCGTCCCCCGATCGCCGCCCCCGCTTCAGCAAAGCCCCGTCACGCCTCCCCCTTCCCTCGCGGAGACCCTCCGCGCCCCCGCATGAAACCGTCCGCCCCCCTGCCCCGCCGTTCCTTTCTCAAACTTCTCGCCGCCGGCTCCGTCGGCGCCGCCGCCTTCCCTTCGCTGGTGCGCGCCCAGACCGTCGGCCTCGGAGCACCCGCCCCGTCCAGCCTCATCAACGTGGGCTTCATCGGTCTCGGCGGGCAGGGTCTCGGGCTGATGCGAAACGCGCTGAACAACGCCGGCGCGCGCGTGGTCGCGGTGTGCGAAGTGGATTCCGTCCGCCTGGACGTCGCCCGCCGGCGCGTGGACGATCACTACAAGCAGCCCGCCGGGAACTGCGCCGCCTACGGCGTCTACCTCGAACTGCTCGCCCACCCCGGCCTCGACGCCGTGGTGATCGCCACTCCCGACCACTGGCACGCGCTGCAAACCATCCATGCCGCCCGCGCCGGTAAACACATCTACTGCGAGAAGCCCGCCGCCACCTCCATCGCCGAGGGCCGCGCCATGGCGGACGCCGTTCTCCGCGCCGGCGTGGTCGGCCAGATCGGCAGCATGCAGCGCTCCGCCGGCGAGTTCCAGCGGGTGGTCGAGCTGGCCCGCAACGGCTTCCTCGGCGACATCCAAAAGATCACCGTCGGCCTCCCCTCCGGCCCCGGCGCCCGCCCCGTCCCCGACAAGGATCTGCAAACCTGGCCCGCCCCGCCTCCGACCCTCGACTACGAGCGCTGGCTCGGCCCCGCGCCCGCCCTGCCCTATCGCGCCGAGCGCACCCATTACCAGTGGCGCTGGCAGTTCGCCTTCGGCGGCGGCCAGGTGGCGGATTGGATCGGCCACCATTACGATATCGGCGCCCTGGCGGCCAACGTCACCCACCTCCAGCCCGTCGCCCTCGAAAACATCACCGGCAAATTCGAAAACCCCGGCGCCTTCGTCGAGACCGCCACCGCCTACTCGTTCACCGCCCGCTACGCGAACGGCATCGCCCTGGATACCGCCTCGTCCAACCGCAGCGGGGTGCGCGTGGAGGGTTCCGGGGGCTGGGTCTACGCCAACCGCGGCGCCCTCGAGCACAGCTCGGAGGCGCTGCGCCGCGTGATCATCCCGTCCCATGGCTATCGGATCTCCGGCGGCACCGGCAGCCACATGGACGATTTCCTCGCCGCGATCAAAACCCGCGCCAACCCCCGCTACCCCGTCCTCGAGGGCCACAATATCGCCGCCGTCGCCCACCTCGCGAACGCCGCCCTGCGCTCCGGCGTCCCAGATCTGCGGTGGAACCCCGCCACCGAGTCCCTCGTCGATCGTCCCGAGGCCGAACGCTTCCTCCGCCGCACCTACCGCGCCCCCTACGTCCTGCCCGTCTGAAAAATCGTTCCGCGCGCCCCACCCCATGAATTTTCCCCGCCTCCTCCCCGTTTTCGCCCTGCTCGCCGCTTCGCTCTGCGCGCAAACCCCGCCCGCCTCGCCCGCCCCCGCCCCCGCCGCGGACCCGCTCGAGGAGCCCGCGCAAAAACCGCGCGATTTCCCCGCCCTGACCACCGCCGAGCTCGCCGCCATCGACGCCGCCGTGCCCGCCCGCGCCCGCGCCGTGCCCGCCCGCCCGCGCCGTGTCCTCGTGTTTAATCGCACCGGCGGCTTCGTGCATGCCTCCATCCCGCACGGCGACGAAGCGCTCCGCCGCCTCGGCGAAAAGACCGGTGCGTTCGGCGCGACCGTGACCGACGACATCACCGCCTTCTCCGCCGCGAATCTCGCCGCGTTCGACGCCGTCGTGTTCAACAACACCACCCGCCTCGCGTTCAACAACCCCGCCCATCGCCGCGCCCTGCTCGAGTTCGTCGCCTCCGGCAAGGGCGTCGCCGGCATCCACGCCGCCACCGACAACTTCCCCACCTGGCCCGAGGGCCAGGCCCTGATCGGGGGCGTTTTCCACGGCCACCCCTGGAACGCCAACGATGTGTCCGCCGTCAAAGTCGACGAACCCGCCCACGTGCTGAATTCCGCCTTCGAAGGCCGGGGCTTCTGGGTGCGCGACGAGATCTACCAGATCGGCGGCCCCTACGGCCGCGACCGGCAACGCGTGCTGCTCAGCCTCGACATGAGCCGGCCCGAGAACGCCCGCCCGGCCGACAAGATCAAACGCACCGACAACGATTTTCCCATCAGCTGGATAAAGACCCACGGTGCCGGCCGCGTTTTTTACTCCTCCCTCGGGCACAACAAGAACGTCTTCTCCACTCCCGAACTGCTCCAGCACTTTCTCGACGGCCTGCAGTTTGCCCTCGGCGATCTGCCCGCCGACGCCGTCCCGTCCGCCTCCCTCGCGGTGAAACCCGTCCCCGCCCTCGCCCCGGACGACCCGACCCCCATCCAAAATCGTAAGCCCGCCCCGGCCGTCTCTTCCGCCGCCGCGCCCCCCGCCGCCACCGCGCCGGCCGACCCCTGGGCGGCCCTCGCCGCCTTCACCGCCGCGCGCCAGCCGGACTCCGGTCCCCGCGCCGTGGCCCGCCTGCTCCGCGCCCTCCCGCCCGCCGAGCGCCTTGTCCACGAGCCGCGCCTGATCGCCCTGCTCGCCGATTCCGCCGCCGACATCGAGGCCCGCCGCGAGGCCCTGCGTCTGCTCCTCGTCACCGGCAGCCCCGCCATCGTGCCCGCCTTGGAAAACGCCTCCGCGACCGCCGCCCTTTTTGTCGACGCCGTCTCCACGCTCGCCGCCTACCCGACCCCCGAGGCCGACGCCGCCCGCCTGCGCCTGCTGGCCTCCGCCGCCACACCGGCCGACCGCGTGTCGGTGTTGAACTCGTTCGCGTCCCGCCCGGCCCCCGCCGCGTTCGAACCCATCGCCGTCCTCGCCGCCGCGCCCGCCCCGGTCGGCCCCGCCGCCATCTCCGCGCTCGCCGCTTTCGCCACGCCGGGAGCGGTCGGCACCCTGGCCCGTCTGCCCGCCTCCGCGGAGGTCCGCACCGCCCTGCTCGCCGCTTCCGACCGCCTCCTCCGGCTTGATCCATCCGCCGCCAATCGCCGCGCCGCCGCCCAGGTCGCCACCCGCCTGCTCGAGGAATTCACCACCACCCCCGACCGCCTCTCCGCCGCCCGCCTGCTCCTCGCCGCCGAGGGCGCCGCCGCCGCCCCGATTCTCCTTCCGCTGCTCTCCGACCCCGCTCTCTCCGCCGACATCGCACGCGCCCTCCTGCTCGTGGCCGACGCCCGCGTTCTCACCCAACTCTCCTCCGCCGCGCCCTCCCTGGGCGAAGCCGCGCGGACCGCCCTCTACGCCGCCGCCGGCGAGCGCGGCTCGGCCCTCGCCGTGCCGCTGCTCACCACCGCGCTCACCCGCGCCGAGGACCCCGCCCGCCCGGTCGCCGCCCTCGCCCTCGGTCGTTGCGCCGACGCCTCGGTCGTGGATGTGCTCCTGCCGCTGCTCAGCCCAGCCGGCCCGCTGGCCGAGGCCGCCCGCGAGGCGCTGGGCCGACTCCCCGCCCCCGCGACCGACGCCGTGCTCCGCACCCGCCTCGCCTCCGCGACGCCCGAGATCGCCGCCGCCCTCCTCCGCACCCTCGCCGCACGCCAGGACCGCGAGGCGTTCGCACCCGCCACCGCCGCCTGCGCATCGACCGACGCCGCCGTCCGTGCCGCCGCCTTCGAGGCCGTGGCCACCCTCGTCCGCCCGGGCGACCTCGCCGCGGTCGCCGCCCTCGTCCCCCTGGTCCAGAAATCGACCGACCGCCGCGAGTGGCGCCGCGCCCTTTTCTCCACCGCGGCGACCGAACCCGACGGTCCCGCCGCCGCCCGCCTGCTCGCCACCGCCCTCGCCTCACCCTCCGCCCTCGAACGCCCCGTGCTCATCGGTGCGCTCACCCTGGTCAAAGACCCCGCCGCCACCGCCGCGCTGGCCACCCTGCTCGACGAACCCGATCTCGAAAAACGCAAGGAAGTCGTCCGCGCCCTCTCG
>CAMCHD010000055.1 GCA_945874545.1 Akkermansia muciniphila
CCGCCGCCGAGATGCGCCGCCGCGCCCTGGCCGCGCTCGGCATCGTCGGCCTGGCCGAACGGGCCGACCACCTGCCCTCCCAGCTCTCCGGCGGACAGCAGCAGCGCGTCGCCATCGCCCGCGCCTTGGTCAACGAGCCCCGCCTGCTCCTCGCCGACGAGCCGACCGGCAACCTTGATTCCAAAACCTCGGTCGAGGTGATGGGGGTGTTCCAACGGCTGAACGAACAGGGCATCACGATCGTGATGGTGACGCACGAGCTCGACGTCGCCAGCTACTGCAAACGCATCCTCGTGGTCCGCGACGGCCTGGTGGTGCGCGACGAGCCGGTGGCGAACCGCCTGAACGCGGCCGAGGAACTCTCCAGGCTCCGCGCCGCCGAATCCGCCGCCAAACTGACCGCGTCCGCCCCCTGACCGCCCATGCGCCTTCTCGCCACCACCGTCATCGCCCTGCGCGCCCTGCGCCGCAACAAGCTGCGCTCCGCCCTCACCGCCCTGGGCATCATCATCGGGGTCGCCGCCGTGATCGCCATGGTCGGCATCGGCAACGGCGCCAAGTCCCAGGTCGAGGCCCAGGTCGCCTCGCTCGGACGGAACGTCGTGACCGTTTTCCCCGGGTCCTTCTCCTCCGGCGGCGCCCGCGGAGGCTGGGGCTCGGCCTCCACCCTGACGCCCGAGGACGCCGAAGCGGTCCGCCGGGACGTCGCCGGGGCCGTGTCCGTCTCCGCCGAGGTGCGTGACCGCAACCAGGTGCTGGCCAACGGACTCAACTGGAACACCGAGATCCGCGGCGTGGACGTGGATTTCCTCAGCATCCGCGCGTGGGACGTGACCGAGGGGGTGATGTTTTCCGAGGCCGACGTGACCAGCGCGGCCAAGGTGTGCGTGATCGGCACGACCGTGGCGAAACAGCTTTTCCCCGACGTCGATCCCCTCGGCCAGACCCTGCGGGTGCGCAACATCCCCTTCGTCGTGCGCGGCATCCTGCAAAGCAAGGGCTTCAATTTTTTCGGCCAGGACCAGGACGACACCGTGCTGGTGCCCTACACCACCCACATGCGCCGGCTGAACCGCCGCACCACCGTCAATTCCATCCTGGTCGAGGCCAGCGACCCGGAGTCGATGCCGCGTATCCAGGAGGACATGACCGCCCTGCTGCAACAGCGCCGGGGCGGCCGGGAGCCGGATTTCACCGTGCGCAACCAGCTGGAACTGGCGGAGACCGCCACCGCGACCACCCGCGTGATGACCGGCCTGCTCGGCGCCATCGCCGGGGTGTCGCTGCTGGTGGGAGGCATAGGCATCATGAACATCATGCTCGTCTCGGTGACGGAGCGCACCCGCGAGATCGGCATCCGGCTCGCCATCGGCGCGCACGATCGGGACATCCGCGTGCAGTTCCTGATCGAGGCGATGGTGCTGAGCATCTTCGGCGGCGTGGCCGGGGTGCTGCTCGGGGTGGGGATTTCGCAGCTGCTATCCCAGCTCAACGGCTGGCCCGTGCTGGTCTCGACCGACTCCATCCTGCTCGCGGTCGGTTTTTCCGCCTTCATCGGCGTGGCCTTCGGTTTCTATCCCGCGCACAAGGCCGCCCAGCTCGATCCGATCGAGGCCCTGCGCTTCGAGTAGACGGACGCTCCGGCGCCGGGCCACGTTTCAGATTCAGGGCGGCCCCAGCCGCTCCAACGCCTCGGCCGGGCGATTAAACGTGGGCTCCAGTTTCAAGGACTCACGGTGCAGGCCGCGCGCGGCGGCCTCGTCGCCCCGCAACTCGGCGATCAACCCGAGGCGATAGTAGACGCCGGCGTGGCTGGGCTCGCTCGGTGCCGGCACCTTGGCCAGGCAGAGTCGCAGCGCCCGCTCGCCGTCGTCGAGCCGCAGGCCGCTCTCGGAGACGGTGCGGCCGAGGGCGAAGAGCGCGGCGTAGTCGTCGGGCCGCGCCGCGAGGGCCTGATCGCAGACGGCCAACGCCTCGGCGAAACGTTTTTCCTGAACCAGGATGGCCGCCTGCCAGGCCCCGCCCCGCACCGGATCGAGCCGGCTGATCGCCTCGGCGTGGGCCCGGGCCTTTTCGAGGCTGCCGCCGGCCATCACCGGAGCCTGGCGGTAAAAATCGACCAGGCCCTCGCGGTAGGAAATGTCCTGCGGCGCCAGCGCCACCGCGCGCTCCATAAAGTCGCGTCCCCGCCGGGCCAGGCGCAGCGCCCGCAGCCCGAGTCCGAGCTCGCCGGCGCGGAGCAGGCATTGCCCGCCGTAGAGGCCCAGCACCCGCGGATCCTCGGGATGGGCCGCGATCGCGGGCTCGAGCAACGCGATGCCCTCGTCGCGCCGACCGACCCCGTTGTAGACCCGGGCCAGAAGCAACCGGGCCTCCAGATTCTCCGGCTCCTGCTCCAGGAGTTTTTCCAAGGGTTCCCGCGCCTCGGGCAGCCGGTGGCCTTCGATCAGGGCCCGCGCGTCGCCGACCACGTCGGAACGGGCGGGCGAAGCCGAGAGGAGGAGCAACAAACCGGCGGACCGGAGGGTCTGGCACCAGACGGACATGGGCGGGGATCGGTTCGCCGGAGCGACTCAGGGCTGGTCGGGCGGCGCGGGCGGAAACCACTTCGCCTTCAACGCCGTCGCCGCGGGGTGCGCGGGCACGCGGCGGAGGACCTCGTCGAGCACGATCCGGGCCTCGGAAAGGCGGCCGGCGCCATGCAGCCGCGTGGCGGTGGCGATGGCGTTTGCGAGGCGCACCTTGTCGTCGTTCACATAGCGACGCGCCGAGGACTGCAAGGCCACCGGATCGTCGCCCTGGGCATGGAGGTCGAGCTCACGCCGGGCCAGCGGCTCGCCCTCCCCGGCCACCCAGTCGGGCGCGGCCTTGCGCAGATCGCGCAGGAGCAGGAGCCCGCGTTCGCCGCCCTCCGCCGCGACAAGGCGGTCCAGAGCTTCATAAAACCGGGCCGGAGTGGAGAAATCCGCCGCCAGCTGTTTCTCCGGGCGAGCGGCCTCGGCCGCCGCGCGGGCCGCCGCCAGCTCGGTGTCGAGCTCGTCGCGGGTGGTGGTCAGGTAACGATTGGAGGGGAAAACGCCCTGGGCCAGACGCACCACCTCGCGGGCGGTCGAGGTCCGTCCGGCGAGACGCAGGATGACGATGCACTGGCGATACATCGACATCGGCAGCTGCCGCACCGCCATGTAGTTGGTGAGGGTGGTCTGCGCCCCCTCGGCGGGGTCGGAGGCGGCGGTCACGAGGGCGCCGAAAAAATCCAACAGGGCGCCGCGCCCGCTGGTGTCGTTTTTCAACTGCTCGCGCAATTCGTCGATCAGGCGCCCGGCCTCGACCCAACGGCGTTCGTTCAAGGCCAACTGGAGTTTGGCCGTGCCGAGGCGCACGTCGCGCACCCCGCGCTCGGCGGCGGCGGCGAGCACGAGCTCGAGCGCGTCGGGTTGCTTGGCCTCGGCGAGCGGCTCGGCGAGCAGAATGAGGTTCGCCGGCGTGCCGCCAAAACGGAAAATGTAGTCGTCGATCAACTCCCGACCCTTGGCGTGCTCGCCCGCGAGCAGGTTTTGCACGATGCCGTAGGCCCGGACCCGGGGATCGGAGGGATTCTGATCGCGCAACTCATCGAGGACCCGGTTCATGTCCGCCGGCCGCTCCGCCTCGCGGTAGACCCGCGCCTGCAGCCGCATGGCCTGGGCCTCCTTGGGCGAGCGCTCACGCCACGCCTCGACGAACGTGACCGCCTCGCCGATCCGCTTCGACTGCAACAACGCGAGGGTGCGCAGTTCGCTCAGGGTCGCGCTGTCGACCGAGGACGACTGGGCCTCGGCGTAGGCCAGGGCGTCGTCGCTGCGCTGCTCGGCCAGAAGCGCCCGCACCTTCTGCTCCACCAGCCAGCGCCGGTCCGCCGGAGGGGTGGAGCTTTTGATCAAGGCCAGGGCGCGATCACAAATGCTGATCACCAGCTCGTAATCCTCGCCCGCCCCGACCACCGCGATGGCGGATTCGAGGTAAACCCGTCCCGGGTAGCCGTAGTCGAGGCCGCCCAGCAGGGTCTCCTGGGCTTTGTTGCGGATTTTGGCCGCGATAAAGAACCGCGCGATCTCGAGCCGGGCCTTCAGGTCGCGGGGATACTTGTCCAGGCCGACGCGGAGCATCATGACGCCCTCCTGCCATTGATTCTTTTTCAACGCGTCGAACCCCATCGCGATCATGGCCTGACCACGGAGCTCGTTCACCTGTTTGTGCCGGACCGGATACAAAAGAATGTCGGTGTAACGGACAAAATTGTAGGGCTTTTGCTCCAGTTTGTAGAACACGTAACCGGCGACGGTGAAATAACCCGCCACGGCGCACGCGAGAGACCAGAGCGCCACCCCCCGCAGGCTGATGGCGAGGCCGCGGCCGCGGCCGCCGGGACGTTCATAACGTCCGAAAAGTCCGAGATACCAGTCGCCCGGGGTGGTGGCGGCGGCGGCCCATTGAAGTTTGATGCGGGGTATTTTGATCATTCGGCGGGGAAAATAAGAAAGAGGCCTACGCGCCGGCAGCGGTTCGCGCCCGTGCTCCGCGCACGGATTCGGCGATGTTTTCCGGCTGCCCCTCGGGCTCGCCGCGGGCTTGGTTAAAACGCATCGAAACGGTCTTGGACACGCCCCGCTCCTCCATCGTCACACCGTAGATGGCCTGCGCCGCCGAGACGGTGCGCTTGTTGTGCGTGATGATGATGAATTGCGATTCGTGCACGAATTTCTTCAAGAGGTCGGTGAAGCGCCCGATGTTCGACTCGTCCAGCGGGGCGTCGAGCTCATCAAGTAAACAAAACGGTGACGGCTTCACCATGTAGAGGGCGAAGAGCAGGGCGACCGCGGTGAGGGTTTTTTGTCCGCCCGAGAGCAGCGTGATGCCCTTGAGTTTGGTGCCGGGAGGCTGGGCGGTGATCTCGATACCGGACTCGAGCACGTCGTCCGTGACCACCAACTCGAGGTTGGCGATGCCGCCGCCGAAGAGGGTCTGGAACGTGTAGACGAAGTTTTTCTTGATCTGATCGAAGGTGATCTGGAACTGCGACAGCGAGGTCTGGTTGATCTCGTCGATGGTGCGGACAAGGTCCGCTTTCGCGGTCGCGAGGTCGTCGCTCTGGCCCTTGAGGAAGTCGAAGCGCTGCTTCAGCTCGGCGTATTCCTCGATCGCGCCGGTGTTGACCGCGCCCATGCCGGCCAGACGGGCGCGCAGGGCCTCGATCTCGGTGCGGATCGCGGACCAATCGGCGGCGGCGGCGAGCGCGGCCAGCTCTTCCTCGGTCGGATCGGGCTTGGGACCGGTCTTGCGGCGGCGCTTCACCGGCGCGGGGGCGGGCTCGCCGCCAACAACCGCCCCTTCTTCCGGGACCGGGCCTCCGACTTCTGACTCCTGACTTCTGACTTCCACCGCTTCGCCATCCTCATCGTCGTCAAGGTCCAGGTCCTTCAAGTCCGGCGGAGGCTCGTCGGCGCGATAAAGCAGCCCTCGCCAGTCGTAGCTTCCGACCGGGAGCTGAAACTCGCGCTTCACGTCCTCGACGATGAACTGGACGCGGCTCTGGGTCTGGGCGAACTCGACTTCGCACCGGCTGAGATCGGCGGCGGATTTTTCCGCGTCGGTGCGGATGCCATCCTGCGAACTCTCCACGTGGTTGATGGCGCGCTCGACCTCGAAGAGCTCGTTGCGGATGGCCTCCACCTGCCCGGCGGCGACCACGAGGGTCTCCGCCAGCTGCGCGGCGCGGGCGCGCTGGGCGTCGGCCTCCTGATCGAGCGCGGCGGTCTGGTCGGTCCAGGTCTCGATCTCGCGTTGGCGCTGGACGAGGATCTCGGCCAGCTGGGCGCGGCGGCGTTGCATGTCGGCCAGGCCGCGATCCAGCACCTCGACCTTCTGGCGGCGCTCGGCGAGCTCCAGCCGGGCCTGGGCGAGGGTGTCGCGCTTCACGTCGCGCTCGGTCCGCAGCGTCGTGATGCTCGTCTCCAATTCTTGGATGCGCGAGCGGCCGGCGACGACCGACTGCTCGGCGTCGATCAGTTGCTCGCGGGCACGCTCGAAACGCGAATGGGTCTCCTGCCGGGCGGCCTCGAGCTGCTGCAGCTCGCGGTCCATACGATCGACCCGCTGGGCCAGCTCCTCGACCGCGCGCAAGGCGTTGCGCTCCTCCTGTTGCACGGTGGCGAGATTTTGGGAGGCCTCCAGGACCTCGCCGCGTTTCTCCTCCAAGCCGTGCTCGGCCTCGGTGAGGCGCAGCTGGAGCGCGTCGATGACCTGGCGCTGGGCGTCGTGCGCGATCTGGTCGTCCGCCAGGGCGGCCGCGGTCTCGCGCAGGTCGATCTCGCGTTGCACGAGGCTGTTTCCGCCCTTCTTGCGGAAGCCGCCGAAAACCACCCCACGCGCGTCGACCAGCTCGCCCTTGGCGGTGGCGACGGCGAGGAAACGGAAGTCCGGCTGCGCCCGCCAGAACTCGAGAAACGCGTTCAAATCGTCGGCGAGGTAACAACTCCCCAGCAGGGCGAGGGCCGGGTGGTGGGCATCGTGGCCGTCGAGCGCGGCGGTGGCCGGCCGTAGCCCCGGCGGCAACGCGACGACATCGGCTTGGAGCGGGGCGTGGAGATTCGGAATCTGCAACGCGGCGCCGCCGATCTGCTGCCCCTCCAGCTCGGCGAGGATGCGGCGGGCGACGTCGAGATCGGCCACCACGACGGCCTCGCCGGCGGCACCCAGCAGGGCCTCGACGGCACGCGCCCACTCGGGGCGGGCGCGCAGCCCCTCGGTCACCGGGCGGGGCTTGAAGGTCGCGCCCGCTCCATCGGCGGCGAAGAGCGGAGAGAAGCGGCCCTGCAACACCGCCTTCGCGCCCTCGCCAAAGCCCTCGAATTTCTCCGCCATCTGCTGGAGCAAGCGCAGCCGCGCGGTGCGCTGGGCGAGGTTGCGATCGATCTCCTGGAGCTTTTTCTGCGCCTCGCGAAACTCCTTGGTCAACTCGCCGATCTGGATCTGGAGGTCCTGGCTTTCGGATTGGGCGCGGGCCTTCGCGACCTGGGCCTCCTCGGCGCGCGCGCCGATCTCGGCGTGCTGCGCGGAGGCCTCGGCCTGCTGCACCCGCACGCCCTCGACGTCGGCGGCGAGCGATTCGTGGCGCTGCGCCGAGGTCTTTTGGTCCACCTCGTAGCCGGTGGCGTCGGTGCGCAGGCGGGCCACGTGGCTCTCGAATTGCAGGACTTGGAAACGGGTCTGGGAAAGCTCCTGCTCGAGCTTCGCCAGCTCGGCGTCGAGCACGGTCAATTCACGATTGCGGTCCTGAAACACGGCGTCGGAGCTGCCGAGCAGGGTAAGCTGCATTTGTTTGTCCTGCGCGCCGGTGTCGGCCTGGGCGGCAAGTTCGCGCAACTGCATCTCCAGTTCGTCGAGATTCTCACGCGAGGAGACGAGACGCTCGGCCAGGCCGCCGCGTTTGATCTGGGCGAGGTTGGCCGCGTTCTCCGCCTGCTCCTTTTCCGAGCGCAGGTCGAAGACCGACTGCTGGGCTTCCTGCACCCGTTGATTCAGGCGGGAACGGGCGGATTTTTTTTCCTCCAACGCGTGTTGCTGCTGGTGCAGGTGGGCCCGGCGCGTCTCGGCCGCGGCGCGAAGCTTGATCAGACTCTCCTCCAGGGCCGCGAGCTGGGCGGCGAGCTGGGCGTGGTTATGGCCGTGGTGGGCGAGCACGAGGTGGCGCAGGCGCCAGGAGAGTTTTTTGTAGCGCAGGGCCTTTTGGGCCTGGCGCTTCAGCGACCCGATCTGGCGTCCGACCTCCGCCACCACGTCGGCCACGCGGGTCAGGTTGGTCTCGGTCAACGCGAGTTTTTGCAGGGCCTCCTTGCGCTGGGATTTGTATTTGGTGATGCCCGCCGCCTCCTCAAAAACCGCCCGGCGCTCCTCCGGTTTTGAGGACAGGATCTGGTCGATCTGCCCCTGCGCCATGATGGAGTAACTCGTCCGGCCGATGCCGGTGTCCATGAAGAGTTTTTGGATGTCCTTCAGGCGGCAGGGCTGGCCGTTGAAAAAATACTCGCCGCCGCCGTCGCGGTAGACCCGGCGCATGATCTCGATCTCGTGAAACTCGCTCCCGAGCTGTTTTTCGCAATCGGTGAGGAGCAGGGAGACCTCGCACAGCTGGGCGGGCTTGCGGGTGTCGGCGCCCTCGAAGATCACGTCCTGCATCTTGCCGCCGCGGAGGGCCTTGGCCGACTGTTCGCCGAGCACCCAGCGGATGGCGTCGGCGACGTTGGATTTGCCGCAGCCGTTGGGGCCCACGATGGCGGTGACGCCCGGTTCGAAGCGCAGGGTGCTGGGGTCGGCGAACGATTTAAAACCGTGAAGCTTGAGCGCTTTTAGATGCATGGAGTCGCGGGAAACGGGAAGCGGGCGGGGACGGACGGGGCTTGTCGAACCGGAAAACGGAGAGTCGGGACGGGGTTGGCAAAAGGTCAACAGAAGGGCGGGCGCCCCGTCGGGTGCAAGCCCGCGGCGCGGCTCGTCCCGTCTCCCGTCCCGTCCGCCCCGCCCGCACCGCCCCCTTGACCGCCCGGCCCCCGTCGCGTTTTGCTCACGGTTTTTCCGCCCATGCCCACGACCTGCACCGACTACGACTTCCTCCAAATCGAACCCCACTGGCAAAAGGTCTGGGCCGATACCGCCGCGTTTCGCACCCCCGCGGTCGATCCGGCGAAGCCGAAATACTACGTGCTGGACATGTTCCCCTACCCCTCCGGCGCCGGGCTCCACCTCGGGCATTGCGAGAACTACACCATCACCGACGTGCTTGCCCGTTACCACCGCGCCAAGGGCAGGAACGTGCTCTACCCCATAGGCTGGGACGCCTTCGGCCTGCCGACCGAGAACTACGCGGTGAAAACCGGCCGCCACCCCCGCGAGGTCACGGTGGAAAACGTGGCCACTTTCCGCCGCCAGCTGAAGGCCATCGGCGTGTCCTACGACTTCGAGCGCGAGGTGGACACCACCGATCCGCGCTATTTCCGCTGGACCCAGTGGATCTGGCTCCAGTTGTTCAAAAAGGGCCTGGCCTACGTCGAGGAGAAGCCCGTCTGGTGGTGTCCCGCGCTTGGCACCGTGCTGGCCAACGAGGAGGTCATCGACGGCCTGTCCGAGGTCGGCAAACACCCGGTCGAGCGCCGCCCCCTGCGCCAGTGGGTGCTGCGCATCACGGCCTACGCCGACCGCCTGCTTTCGGACCTTAAATTGGTCGATTGGCCCGATTCGACCAAACGTATGCAGGCCGCCTGGATCGGCCGTAGCGAGGGTGCGGAACTGCTCTTCGCCCTCGAGAACCCCGCCCTCGGAGAACTCAAGGTGTTCACCACCCGGCCCGACACCGTCTTTGGCGTCACCTTCATGGTCATCGCCCCCGAGCACCCGCTGGCCGACGCCCTGACCACGCCCGGTCAGCGCGAGGCCGTGGCCGCCTACCGCAAACAAGCCGCCGCCAAGAGCGACCTCGAGCGCACCGACCTCGCCAAGGGCGAAAAGACCGGCGTCTGGTCGGGTTCCTTCGCAATCAATCCCGCCAACGGCCAAAAGATCCCCGTCTGGATCGCCGACTACGTGATCATGGGCTACGGCACCGGCGCGATCATGGCCGTGCCCGCCCACGACGAGCGCGATTACGCGTTTGCGCAGAAGTTCGCCATCCCGGTCATCCAGGTCATCGAGCCCGATCATGGCGAGGGTCGCAACGGCGACGGCGCGGTCAAACTGCCCTACACCGGGGACGGCCGCCTGGTGCACTCGGAGGGCTATTCCGGCCTGCCTTGGGCCGAGGCCAAAGCGAAGATCACCGCCGACCTCGCCTCCCGCGGCCGCGGCCAGGCCACGGTAAACTTTAAGCTGCGCGACTGGCTCTTCTCCCGCCAGCGCTACTGGGGAGAGCCCTTCCCCATCGTCTGGGTCGACACCGCCGACTACGCGGCCGCCACCGCCCACGCCTTGGCCTCCGGCGTCGCCCTCCCGCTCCCGGCCGAGCCCGTCACCTGCGTGATCGACGGCGCGACACGCTTCGCGCTCCCCGTGCCCGAGCGGTCCCTGCCCCTCACCCTGCCCGAGGTAAAAAGCTACCAGCCCACCGGCACCGGCGAGAGCCCGCTGGCGTCGATCCCCGAGTGGGTCGACATCTGGTATAACGCCGCCACCGGCGCGGCCGTGCCCGCCACGGAACCTCGCCCCGCCGCCCACTGGGTGCGCGCCCGGCGCGAGACCAACACCATGCCGCAGTGGGCGGGTAGCTGTTGGTATTACCTGCGCTACCTCGACCCGCAAAACCCCGACGCCCTCGCGGCCCGCGAAGCCCTCGATTACTGGAAAGGCCCGGACATCTACGTCGGCGGCGCCGAGCACGCCGTGCTCCACCTGCTCTACGCCCGCTTCTGGCACAAGGTCCTCTTCGACCTCGGCGTCGTCCCCACCCCCGAGCCCTTCACCCGCCTTTTCCACCAAGGCATCATCCTCGGCGAGGACGGCGAAAAGATGTCCAAATCCCGCGGCAACGTCGCCAACCCCGACGACATCATCCACAGCCACGGCACCGACACCCTCCGGCTCTACCTGATGTTCCTCGGCCCGCTCGAGGCCATGAAACCCTGGAACCCTTCCGGCATCGAGGGGGTGCACCGCTTCCTGCAAAAAGTCTGGCGCGAGTGCTTGGAGCGCGACACCGGCGCGCCCCACCCAAAAATCACCGACGCCGACGACGCCACCCCGCCCGAACTCGTCCGCCTCCTGCACGAGACGATCAAAAAAGTCGGCGACGACATCGAGGGCCTGCGTTACAACACCGCCGTCTCGACGCTGATGATTTTTGTGAACGCGTGGCAAAAAGCGGAACGCATCGCCCGGCGCGACGCCCTCGCCTTCCTTCAACTCCTCGCCCCCCTCGCGCCGCACATCGCCGAGGAGCTTTGGACCCGTCTCGGCGGCGCCACCTTCGCCCCCACCCTCGGCCTCGCCGCCTGGCCGACCTTCGATCCGGCCAAACTCGTCGCCACCGAACAAAAGGTCGTGGTGCAGATAAACGGGAAAAAACGCGCGGAAATCCTGCTGCCCGCCGGCGCCTCCGAGGCCGACGCCACCCTCGCCGCGCAAGCCCATCCGGATACACTTCCTTATCTTGCCGGAAAGTCGGTAAAACGAATTATTTACGTTCCCGGAAAAATCTTAAACATCGTCGTGGCTTGAACCTCCGCGTGCAAAATAGGGAAATACCCTATTACGCACAGCGCCGATACGTATGTTTGCGTGAAACCGGCCTTGGCCTTGTATAAGGGCCCGCCGAAGCCCATCCCAACAAACATGAAAGCCATGGTTCTTGCCCGGTTCTCCGCCCTCCTCGTCCTTTCGACCGGAGTGGCGTTTGCCCAAACAACGTCGAAACGCAAAAGCCCGACAAGTAAGTTCTATGTGGCCGAGGTGAAGGGCTTTTCCCAGGTCAACACCGGGGAGAAGATCGAGGACCTGACCGAGAAGTCCGTTTTTGACGCCGAGGGCACGGTGATCGAGACCAAGCTCGAGTCGGATAACGCTTTGGTGATGTCGAATGGCACGGGCATTTATTTCGCCCCGGATACCAAACTCGCGGTGAAACGTTTCCTGCAGGAGCCGTTCACCCCGAACCGCACCGATCTGGAGTCCGAGCCCTCGATGTCCCAGACCAAGACCATGCTCTCGCGCGGGTCGGTGGGCCTCTGCTCGGGCAAGCTGGTGGCCGGTAGCTCGATGATCTACGACACGCCCCACGGCAGCATCAACATCCTGAGCCAGAACACCCAGAAACTCGCCATCGAGATCAGCGACACCACCACCACCATCACTCTGTTCGAAGGCTCCGTGACCCTCCGCGGCGACAACATGGCCGGCGGCGAGTCCCTCCAACCCGGCCAGCAGGCGGTGATCCGCTCCCGCGGACTGAACCAGCCGCCCGAGATCACCATCGGCACGATCCCGGACGATCAGCGGGAACGCATCGAGGACATGGTGAACGGCGCGTGCCAGGCGCGCAAAAAAGTATATTTCGACGTGGCGGAACGCGAACTCGGCATCGACGGAGCCAGCAGTGATCTGGTGCCCATCGATCTCGCCCCGCCCGCGCCGGGCGAGATCGGCACCATCGTGAGCCCGTCGCGGCGACGATTCTAAGTCCCTTCCTCGCTCCAGACGATGCCTCATCCTCTCTCGCCCCGGAATCGCCGCCACCTTCTCGCCGGTCTTGCCGGGTTGCTGATCCCGCTTCCCGCCCACGCTCTGTTTCGGTTCAACGACGGTCGAGATCAGGTCTACGTCACCGCCTACGTCGGCACCGGCTACGATTCGAATGTCTTCGCCAACAAGGCCGCCAGCAGCGACGTGGTTTTCACCGGCGGCGCCGGCATGGAATACGCCCGCAAAGCAGGCCTGATCGGCGTCAATGCCTCGCTGGGCTGGGACTTCGGCTCCTTTGATACCTTTTCCACCGAGGACTTTCTCAATCCCTCCGCCTCGCTCGAGTTTTCCAAGGGCACCGGCCGCACCACCGGCGCGGTGCAACTCAACGCCCGCCGCGTTTCGCGGGCCGACCCCACCGTCGGCCTGCGCACCGATTCCTGGAATTATGGAATCAATCTGAACTACCGCTACCCGGTCATGGATCGTTATTCGATCGCAGGCAATCTGGGTTGGGATCGAATCGACTATCAGGACGAGGGCGTGACCTTCGTCGACTTGGATTCCTACACCATCGGCACCGACTTGTTTTACAACTGGCGTTCGGATCGCGACCTGCTCGCCGGTTATCGTTACCGCCTGTCCGAATCCTCCGCGACCTCCGAAGGACGAGACCATAGCTTCTACGTCGGGGTCAGCGGCCGCATCCTGAGCAAATTGAGCGGCTCGGCCCGGGTCGGTTGGACCTTTCACAAAAACACCTATCCGGCCGCCACCACGCTGCCGGACCTCGCCACCAGCATAACCGAGGACACGTCGGACGGTCTGTATGTCTCGCTGTCCGGCACCTGGCCGGCGACCCGCAAGATCAACTTCACCCTCTCGCTGTCCCAGGATTTCAGCACCACCTCGACCAATTTCCAGACCGAGACCGGGACCGCCGATCTGGTGGGAAAATTTTCCCACACCGTGAAATTCTCCACGTCGGCGAATGTCGGCGCGGGCTACACGAACTACATCAGCGGCTTCGTCAACAACACGCCGGTTTTCACGCCAGGCTTTCGGGGCGGTGATCGCGAAGATTATTACGTGACGGCGGGCGTGGGCGCATCCTACGTCATCAGCAATCACTTCACCCTCTCGGCCAATTACAGCTATTATGAGAACTGGTCCAACCTCTCGGACTTTACTTTCTCGCGACACTCCATCGGTTTGTCCCTGTCCACCCGCTGGTAATATCCGCCCTTCGCCGTCATGACCTCCGCTTGCCTCCGCCTCCTCTTCGCCGTGCTGCTCGCGTGGGGCGGCCTCCGCGCCGCCGAAGACAGCCCCGCCGAGGTCGCGTCCACTTCGATCTCGGCGCCCAAACCCGCCTCCGGCACGAGCACCTCGCCCGCCTACGTCCTCACCAACACGGACCGCATCAGCGTGACGATTTACCAGGAGGAGGACCTCTCGCGCATCGCTCGCATCGATTCCCAAGGCCGGATCAACCTGCCCCTGGTCGGCGAGGTCGCCGTCGCCGGCCTGAAAGTCGGCGACGCCCAGACCGCGATCGAGCGGGCCTACCAGGACGGACGTTTTCTGCGCTCCCCCCGCGTCACGATCACGGTCGAGGAATACTCCTCCCGCGAGGTCTCCATCCAGGGCCAGATCCGCAACCCCGGCCGCTATCCCCTGCCGATCGAGGCGAGCATGAGCATCGTCGAACTCGTCACCCGGGCCGGCGGTTTCACCGACACCGCCAAAGGCACCGCCGTGCGGGTCACCCGCATCCTCCCCGATGGCTCCAAGAAAAACTTCGACATCGACGTGGAGAGCATGATCAAGGGCCGCAAGGGCGCCAGCGTCCGGGACAATGCCCTTATCCTCGAGCCCGGCGACATCGTCTTCGTGCCCGAGCGGATCATTTAACGCCCCCATTCCACCGCTCCCGATGGCCGACGCCCAACCCTCCTCCCCGCCCCCCAACCGGCCCAATCCCGCCCTCGACGAGGACGTGATCGAGCGCCGTTCGATCCGGGATTATTATATCATTCTGCGCGAGCGCGTCTGGATCGCCCTGCCCCTCGCCCTGCTTTGCGCGATCGGTTTCGCCTATTACAAGTCTCGCGCCGTGCCCATGTATCAGAGCACGGCCTCGATGCGGATCGAGAAACCCGAGACCGTCGTGACCAGCCAGCAGGTCGTCGATACGTCGATCAACAGCGATATCGAACTCAACACCTACCTGCAGATCATGAGTTCCGCGACCTTGCGCAACAAGGTGGTGGCGTCCTTCACCCCCGAAGAAACGAAGCTCCTGCAAAAACCCTACCTGCCCGAACTCCTCCCCGGTCAGCAACCGCCTCCCGTGGGCGCGCTGGTGGGCGGCATCACCGTCCAGGCGGTCCGCAACAGCTTTCTGGTCAACGTGAGCGCCACCCACCGCGACCCCGAGGCCGCCGCCCTGATCGCCAACCGCTACGTGGACCAGTTCATGGCCTATCTGATCGATAGCGTGAGCGGGAAAAACGAGGACGCGGTCGAGTTTCTCCAGATCCGGGTCAAGGAGCTGCGCGAGGCCTCCGCCATCGCCGACCAGAAGCTGCTCGCCTACATGGAGAAAAACAACCTGGTCTCGCTCGATAGCAGCGTGAACATCGTCTCGGACCGGCTGAAGAGCGTGAACGGAGCCCTCCAGGAGGCCCGCCTCGCCCGCCTGTCCACCGAGGATCTGTTCCGTCAGGTCGATACCTTCCGCAAGGAAGGCAAAAATCTGCTCGAACTCTCCTACATCGCCGCCCACGGCAGCGTGCCCGGCCTGCGCGAACAACTGTCCGAGCTGGTGCGCAACCAGTCCGTGCTCTCGGAGCGTTACCTGGAGCGGCACCCCCGCATGATCGACCTCGCCAATTCCATGGCCGTGGCCCAAGGGCAGCTGCAAAAGGCGGTGGAGCTGGCCATCGCCGACCTCGAGGCCAGCCTGGAAAAATCCCGCGACCGCGAGCGCTCCCTGCAACGGGAATACGAAGTGCAGGAAAAGGAGCAGTTTCGGCTGCGCGACATCGGTATCGAATTCAAGGCCCTTGAGGCGGAGGCCGCGACCTACCGCAATCAGTATTCAGAACTCAACAATCGCCTGAACCAGGCCAACACCTCCCGGAATCTGGAAAAAATCCCGGTCCGCCGCCTCGATCCCGCCCTGCCCTCCGGAGCGCCCTTCTCCCCCAACCTCTCCTCGATCACCCGCACTTCCGTGTTGCTGGGGCTGGCGGTGTTTTTCGGAGTGTCCTTCGGCCTTTCCTTCGTCGACGACCGCATCAAGTCCGCCTGGGACGTGGAGCACTTTATCGGGTCAAACCTGCTTGGCATCATCCCCGACCTTTCGTCGCTCAAGGACGAGGAGAAATACCGGCTTGTTCTGGATAACCAAAACGAGCGCGGCTCCGAGTCCTTCCTCGGCGTCTACAGCTCGGTAAAGATCCATTCGAAACTGGATTTCCCCAAGGCCATCCTCGTCACCTCGACCATCCCGGGCGAGGGCAAGACCCTCGTCTCGGCCAACCTCGCCGGCTGTTTCGCCCGCCACGGCAAACGCACCCTGCTCGTCGATTGCGATCTGCGCCGCCCGATGCTGCATCGCCACTTCGGCCAGAACAACGATAACGGTCTGCTGCGGTGGTTCGAGAACGGCGCGAGTCTGGACGCCGGTCCGGTCGCCAGCCTGCCCGATCTCGGTGTGATCAACATCGGCCCCAACTTTGATCTCCTGCGCTCCGGCGGCCGCTCCAAGAGCCCGACCAGCCTTCTGGAGAGCCCCGCCTTCGGCCAACTCATCGCCCGCCTGAAGCGCGAGTATGAACTCGTGGTGGTCGACTCACCGCCCCTCGGTGCCGTGACGGACTCGCTGTTGATCGCCGACAGCACCGACGAGGTCGTTTACGTGTGCCGCTTTAATCGCGCCCTGCGCAAACACATCCGGCTTTATATCAAAGCCCTGAAACAAGGTAAGAACGAGATCCTCGGCGTGGTGCTCAACGGTTTGTCCGCCCGCCGCATCGAGTATTATTCGAACTACCGTTATTACCGCAGCTACAAGAAATACTACGGGACCAACACCTGAGGCGGTTCCATTTCGTTTTGAGACTTAAACCCGCCTCGTTGTAGCCCCGATCGGTGATCGGGGAAAGACGCCCGACCACCGGTCGCGCCTACCTCAAACATAAGTCTCAGCCCGAAACGTGGAGGATATGATCCGGTCCCGAAACCGAGTCCCTCGGCCGCCGCGTCCCCTTGTCCGGGACGCGGTTTTTTGTGCCTCCCGCCTCGGCTTTCGGGTCAGAGCAGTTCGCCCTGCGTGCCCCCCGAGGGCGTCGCGCCGATCAGAGCGCCATGGCGCTCGAGCCAGTCGTCGAGTTTGTCGAGATACGCCTGCGGGTCGTAGCCCATCTCAGGCTTCGCGGGATCAAACAAGGCCAGCGGGCGGGCGCGTTGCCAGTCGCTGGTGCGCCCCTTTGATTTTGGCGTCAGGTAGTAGCTCACCCGCTCGCCCATACGCGGGCGCGGATGGAGTTGCAGCGCCGCCTCGGCCGCCGCCCGGCGTGGCTTGCCGCCCTCCGCGATGAAGCGCTCGTAGGCGTCCGGGTTCATGCCGAGGATCTCCGCCTTGGCCAGCTCCACCACCGGCAATTCACGCGCCGCGATGGCCCGCCGCAGCTCCGCGATGCGCGCCAGCGGCGACTCCGGCTCGAGCCCGAGCAGATGCCGGAT
>CAMCHD010000056.1 GCA_945874545.1 Akkermansia muciniphila
TCCCACCGTCGGCAAGGTGCGCGCCTCGGCCAACAAGTCCAAATGCGCATCGAATATGCGCCAGTTGGCCCTGGCCTGCCGCCTTTATGCCGACGCCAACAAGGGCGAGGTGCCACGTCAGGACTGGGGGGCGACCAGCTCGGTCCAGACCGAGTTTTCGTATTGGATGTATCAAATCGTCCCCTTCCTCAGCCGTCCGGGCACCGACGCCAACAACACCAACCGGGGCAAACTCACGCCCGTGTTTCAGTGCCCGGCGGACACCCTGAAAACCCAGGCGTTTCAGCAAAACTCCGATCTGGGGACCTGGAGCGTGACCTCCTATTTGCATATGATTCCGCGGGACCGAAAATTCCGCGAGAATGGGACCGTCTTGGGTAACCTGTCCAAGATCATGGACCCCAGCCTGCATCCGATTCTGGTCGATGCCGAGAGCCCGCAGACCGCCGACTATGCCAAGGACGAACGCTGGACCGAAATGGTCAAAGGCACCCGCGGCTGGATACACGGACAGGGTGCCAATGTTGCGTTCTACGACGGCCACGTCAGCTACTGGGTCGACCCTTCCTGGACCAAGGTCCGGCAGATCCCGCAGGCGCGCTAGCGGCCAAAGGCTGCGATTTCGCCCCGGCGATCCACGGCCCCGCGCGTGTCCCGTCGGCTCGGGCGCGAAGACGGGACCGTCCCCTTCGGCGAACCAGAGGGCGCCGGATCAGATCCAGTATCCGATAAACCGACGCCGGGCGGTTGAATCCCGCCTTCCCCACACGGTTCCATGAATGTTCCCCTTATCCCTTTGGCCGTCCTCGTCTCGGCTTTGGTATTCACCCAGTCCCGGGCGGAAGTGGTGAAAGCGGCCGACCTGCGCCTGCCGGCCCGGGCTTTTCCCGACGCCTTCACCCGCTTCGATCCGGGCTTCGGACCGTTTCCGGTGCGAGCCGTGGCCGGCGCGCCCGCGCCCATCCCGATCACGTTTTCCGGCACCACCCAGCGGGCGGACGACGGAATCAACGAGAACGACATCGCGCTGCGCACCTACGAAAGCGCGACGATGGTGCAGCAACTCAGCCGCTACCTGGCGGACGAAAAGGATAAGTTCCGTCGGGTCGGGACCTTGTCTTGGCATATCGACCTCCACCCCTTGGCCAGTCACCTCGCAAGCACGCGGCAACGACCCGTCCGACTGGAAATTCGCCTCGTCGAGGGCGATCCGGGCAACGGCGACGGCTATGTTTACGACGTTTATCTCTCGCCCGCCGGCCTCGGACCGGCATCGGCCCCCGCGGTTGTAGATCCGAAAAATCCGGAGGAGAACTACCGCGCGCTCTGGCTCCCCGCCCAGGAGCGAAATGACGGGGATGTGTTTCCTTACGTCGCCGAAAACGAGGAATACGGCCCGGATTCCGTGGGACGGAGGGTTTTGATCGTGCGGCGAAACAAGTCCACCACCGCCCTCGAAACGATCATCGTCGATCTCCTGCCCCAATATCTCGCCGGAGCACGCGAGTTCACCTTGCTTCTGGCGGGCGGCAGCTACGGCAAAAGCCGGAACATAAAAATCCAGGAAGGCTCGGGCTTGTTTTTCTCCACCGTTTCGACCCGATGAGGATCGCGTCCGAGCCCAAGGCCGTTTGGTCTGGTTTGATCGCCGCTTGGCCGGATGCGGTGGGTTCCTCCTATATACACTTTATGCACACTAAAAACCTTAACGTTTTCGCGCTGGGACTGCTCTGGGTGGGGACGGCGTTCGGTCTGCGCGCCGACGTCGTGCCCGCCTCGCTTTTTCAAGACCATGCGGTGCTCCAGCGCGACAAGCCCTTGCCGGTATGGGGCCGGTCCGATGCCGGCGAAAAAGTCGCGGTGGTTTTCGCGGGACAGCGGGTCGAGACGGTCGCCGACACCGCCGGGGAGTGGAGCGTCACGCTCGCGCCCCTGCCCGCGAACTCCACCCCGGCCACCCTGACGATCACGGGCAAGAACACCGTGACTCTGTCCGACATCGTGGTGGGCGAGGTCTGGTTGGCCTCCGGTCAGTCCAACATGGAGTGGGTGGTGAAGAACAGCCATGACGCCGATCTCGAGACCCGTGTCGCCCGGTTTCCTTTGGTGCGCGAAATCAAGGTGGAGCACGCCGTCGCCGAAAGCCCGGCCGACGGCGTGAAAGGCACCTGGCGGCGGGCCGTGCCCGATACGGTCGGAAACTTCGGCGCGGTCGCCTACTACTTCGCCAAGGATATCCACCTCGCCCTGGATGTTCCGGTCGGCATCATCAACAGCACCTGGGGCGGCACCCCGATCGAGTCGTGGATGAGCACCGCCGCCCTGGCCTCGGATCCCGCCTTTGCGGTCGTCGCCAAACGCTGGGCGGACACCGTGGCGGCCTACCCGACCAAAAAGGCCGAATACGACGTCGCCCTCGCGGCCTGGAAGGCGGAAAAGGCCGCAGCGCAGAGCCAGGGCAAGCCCTTCACCACTGCGGAGCCGCGCACGCCGCCCGGGCCGGGAACGCAGCATACGCCTTCCGGTTTGTATCAAGGCATGATCGCCCCGCTGACCCGCGGCGCCCTGCGCGGCGTCATCTGGTATCAGGGCGAGTCGAACTCGAGTCGCGCGGCCGAATACGGGCCGCTTTTTTCCTCCATGATCCGGGACTGGCGAAGCGCCTTCGGACAGGAGGCCTTGCCGTTTTTCTGGGCGCAATTGGCCGGATTCACCCGGGATGATCCCAATGGTCTATCGTGGGCAACGCTGCGTGAGAGTCAGGCCGCCGCTCTGGCCCTGCCCGCGACCGGTCAGGTCATCGTGGCCGACGCGGCGGTGAGTGATCGCTGGGATATTCATCCGCGCAACAAGCTCCCGGTCGGGCGGCGCTTCGCCCGGCTCGCCCTGGCCCGGGTTTACGGGGACTCCACCCTGACGGACTCCGGCCCGGTCTTCGCCGGCATCGAGTCGGTGCCGGCCGACCACGCCGCCCAGCCACCCCGGCCGGCCGCCTTGCGGGTAAAGTTCAGCCCGGTGAAGGGGAAACTTCGGCAACCGCTGCCCGAGGTGACCGGGCTGGAGGTCGCCGGCGAGGACCGCGTTTTTCACCCCGCCACCGCCCGCATCGACGGCGCGACGCTGCTCGTCGCCTGCGACGCCGTGCCGGCGCCGGTGGCGGTCCGCTACGGGTGGCGCGACTACACCGTGGCGTGGCTGCAAGACGACCTCGGCCTCCCGCTGCCGCCGTTTCGGAGCGACACCTGGTGATCGTTTCCCTCCATCTTTTGAAAGCGGTCGCTCGAAAACCCCGACGGCCCCGGATCGGATTCGCCCTCTTCGCCCTGACCCTCCTGGCCGACCCGCTAACGGCCGGGCCGCGCGCGGACCACAGCTCCGACGACACCACCAAAACCGAGGCCCGCGCCCGACTCGACGCCCGGCGCATCGCGCAAATCGAGGCCTGGCTGCCCGAGAACCCCGCCGGCCTCGGCCCGGATAGCCGCGACCGCAAAACGTTCGACGACCTGGCCCGGCGCCCGGCCAACGCCCAGGCGATCCGCGAAGCGGAGGCCTTGGTCGCCGTGCCGTTTCCGGCCTGGAGCGACGACGATTATCTCGACTTCAGCCGCAGCGGCCAGCGCCCGCGCGGCGAGGCCATGATCAAAGCGCGTCAACGGCGTCTCTCCCCCTTGGTGTGGGCCGAGTGTCTGGAAAATCGCGGCCGGTTTTTGCCCGCCGTCGAAGAGGCTCTCCGCGAATACCTGGCCGAGCCGAGTTGGTCCCTGCCGGCCCATGATCGCGACCTGAAGAACTTTCACCGCGTCACCTACACCGTGGACCTCGGCTCGGCGACCTTCGCCGCCGAGCTCGCCCAATCCCTGCACCTGCTCGGGGATCGTTTAAAACCCGAAACCCGCGCCGCCGTGCGCGCCGCCCTGCGCGAACGCATCTGGGCCCCGGTCCTCGGCACGCTGCGGAGCGGCGTGCCGAAACACTGGTGGCTCGGGACCACCAACAACTGGAACGCGGTCTGTCTGGCGGGCGTGACGGGCTCCGCCCTCGCGGCCAACCCGGATCGCCGCGAACGGGCGGAGTTGGTGGCCGCCGCCGAGCATTACGGACGGAACTTTGTGAATGGCTTTACCGACGACGGCTACTGTTCGGAGGGAATCGGTTATTGGAACTACGGCTTCGGCCACTACCTCGTCCTGCGCTCGACGCTGTATTCCGCGACGCAGGGAAAACTGGATCTTTTCGCCGATCCCAAGGTGCGGCAGATGGCCCTCTTCGGCCCACGCATGGAGGTGCTGCCCGGGCTATTTCCCGCCATCGCCGATTGCCGTTTCGAGACCAGGGCGGGCGCGGCCCTGCTGGCCTATTGCGACCAGACCCTGGGCCTCGGTCTGGGGCTGGAGATGCCGGCGGCGGGTGGCCTGGGCCCGCGCGTCACGGAGGCGGCGGTGTATAACTTCGGCGTTTTCCCGGTGCATTCCAGCGAGAACGCGGCGGCCGCCGCCGTCAGCCGGCCCGGTCGCGAGTTGCGTTCCTATTTTCCGGATGCCGGCGTGCTGGTGTGCCGGCCCGGCCCGCAGGGTCGGCTCGGCGCGGTCCTGAAGGGCGGACACAACGACGAACATCACAACCACAACGACGTCGGTTCCTTCACCGTCGCATTGGGCGAAGGCCAGCCGGTGGGCGATCCCGGCGGTCCCCACGCCTACACCAGCGAGACCTTCGGCCCGCTGCGTTACACCAAGTTCGAGATGTTTCGGTCGCGCAACCACCCCGTCCCGGTCCTCGCGGGGCGCGAGCAGAGTCCGGGACGCCAGGCGGCCGCCCGCGTGCTCGCCTCCTCTTTCCAGCCCGGGCTGGACCGCTATGCACTCGACCTCACGTCCGCCTACGAGGTGCCGGGGCTGAAAAAAATGACGCGCACCTTCGAGTTTTCCCGCGCCGGCGCGGGGGCGCTGGAGGTGCGGGATGAGTTTGCCTTCGCGGAGGCCGCCAGCTTCGAGACCAGCTTGACCACCCATGGGACTTGGAAACGCACCGGCGAACGGACCCTGGAGTTCACCCATCGCGGGGCGACCGTGGTCTTGCAGGTCGAGAGCCCCGGTGCGTTCGACCTCACGGAGCAACGCGTCGCGGAAAACGCCCCGGCCTTCACCCGCGTGGCCCTGCGCCTTCGCGAGCCGCTTCGGGCGGGGACGGTGATCCTGCGTTTTACCCCGCTCGCGTCTCCCGCCGCACCGTGAGACGGGTCGACCCGTCACCAGTCCCTGGGCCGAATTCCGGGAGCCGATGATGTTTGCTTGTCGGATAAACACATTTTGGGGACCGCGGCGCACCGAGGTGCGCCCTCCAAAGCGGCGCCAAGTCGCCGCACTCCATAAGACCTAGAAACGGCAGTCGGGCGGCAGAGTATCGCGCAAGAGGTTGCGACCGATCACGCGCCTCACACCCGGAGGGTGCATGGAGCGGGGCATGTGGGCGCAGAGCGACCAACAGATTATGCGAGACAACCCGATCCGACTGCGGTTGGTGGGTTGAATACTCTTAAACGCACATCAAGTCAGGGCATGTTCACGGCGACCTCCGGGCGGTCGCGGGGCATGAGGGTGAGCTTGCGCAGGCGGAACAACTCTTGGCCGGTGATCTCGCGAGCGACGACGCGCAGGACGTGTTCGCCGGGTTCGAGCGTGATGACGTCCAGCGCATCCGAGAGCAGGTCGCCGCGGCGGACGGTGCCGTGGATCGCGCGGCCGTCGAGCTCGACGGCATACGCGCCGCCGGCGCCGGATTGGGCGGCGGCGAGTTCCTTGCCGGCATCACCCTCGACGACTTTGGCGGACTTGGTGGCGGCAGGCGCGTCGTAGTGGATGGCGAGGTCGAACGAGGCGGGCTCGGTCACGCGGACCGTCCAGAGCACGGCGTCGGTCGGCCGGGTCCAGTTGAGCACGCGGTCGTCGCCCCGTTTGCCCGGGCTGTAGCGCAGGCCGCCTTGAAGCGCACCGTCGTAAACGTGAAGGGAGTTGGCCGCGACCTCGGTGGAAAGCAGTCGGGCGGGATCGGCGAGCGGTTCGCCGACGCATTCGAGAACCACGACCGAGTCGGTGGCGTCGGGCGCGGCGGTGGGGACGGAAACGGTGACATCGAGACCGGCGCGGCGGGTTTCGAGGGGCTGGTCGGGGGCGGACAGGAGGTAGGCGCGGCGGACCTCGGTGCGGAGACCGCCGACGACGAGGCGACCGCTCTTGGGCCACTCGAAAACGTGGAGGTAGAGCGCGTCGCCCTTGCGGGTGGACTCGCCCCAGGCCTGGACGGCGAGCGGGGTGCGGGTGGTGCCGCGAATGGAAGAACCGTTGACCGACCACCAGGCGCCGATGCCGCGCAGGATGGCGATGTCGGCGGGGTCGATGAGACCGTCGCCCCGGGGGCCGATGTTCAGGAGCTCGTTGCCGCCGCGCGCGGCGGATTTGGCGAGCAGGCGGATGAAGTGCGCGGCGGGTTTGTGGGAGCGGTCGTTGGCGTTGTAGCCGTAAGATTCGTTGGTGGTGGGAATGCCTTCCCAATCGCCGGCGTGCGGCGGGAACTCGGCCGGACGGTCGCAGGTGCTGACGTAGTCGCCGAGGCCGCCGATGAGGCGACCGTTGATCACGAGGAAGGGCTTGGCGGCGCGCACGGCGGCGAGGATGCGGCGGTTTTCCTCGGGCGGGAGTTTGTGCGGGGTGTCGAACCAGAGGATGTCGGGATCGTAGTTGCGGATGAGTTCGAGGATTTGAGGGATGGACTTGGCGTCCACGTAGCGGCGGGCGCGGGGCAGAAAGTCGGGGGTGGTTTTCCACCACTCGGCGCCGCCCAGGAGACGATCGCCGCCGGGGTTGGAGAAATCCCAATCGTTGCCGGGGCCGTCGGCCTCGCCCCAGTCAAAGGCGTGGGAGTAGTAAAAGCCGAATTTCAGCCCGTGGCGGCGGCAGGCGTCGCGCAGCTCGACCATCGGATCGCGGGCGAAGGGCGTGGCTTTGACGATGGTGGCGTCGCTGACTTTCGAATCGAACATCGCGAAGCCGTCGTGGTGCTTGGCGGTGATGACGAAGTAGCCCATGCCGGCCTCCTTCGCGAGGCGGATCCAGGCATCGGCGTCGAAGCCGGTCGGGTTAAAGGAGCCGGCGACCTCGCGGTGGTAGACCGGGATGGGGATCTTGGCCATGCGTTGGATGTGTTCGCCGTAACCGCCGTAAGCCTTGCCCCGCCACGTGCCGCTGAGGCCCGAGTAAACGCCCCAGTGGATAAACATGCCGAAGCGGGCATCGCGCCACCAGCCGAGGCGGGCGTCGCGCTCGGCGGGCGTGGGCAAGAGGGCCTCGCGCGCGGGGGCGCGGGGCGGCTCGGCGGGCTGGGCCGATTGGGCGGCGAGAGGCGCAGCGCCGAAAACGAGGGCGAAGGCGGCGGAGAGGAAGGGACGCATGATGGGGCGAAGGAAGGGACCGAGGATGTGGCGGGAGCCAGTGCCTGATGGCAGAAACAAGCGGCAGTCTAACGGGCGCTTTTGACCGGGGCCGGCGTTGCCGGGAAGGGCATGTGCCGCTGGCACACCTCCCTTCCCCTCGCCTTGGCCGCAGTCAAAATCACTCCGCCATTTTATCGCTTATCTCCGCAATCAAGCACTAGTTTAAAAACCCAGACGGGAATCTCGCCGGGGCGGGAGGGCGGGAAGGTGATTTCGAGGGCGGCGTCGGTCTGGCGCCAGACGAGAGGGGCGGCGGAGCCGAGCAGGGTGACGGTGGCGAGGCGCGGGGCTCCGGGGGCATTGAGGCCGAGGGAGCGGGCGCTGACGACGGGCGCACGCCAGCTGCGGGCGATGAGGTAGATGGCACCGGTGGCGTCGCGGGTGAAACGGAGATCGGGCTCAAGGCCCTTCGGCGTGGTGTCGAGCACGGTGTCGGCGTCCATGGCGGGTTTGCCGGCGGCGGGGTTCGCGGCGGGGGCGGAAGGTGACGGGGTGGCGGACTCGCCGTGGTGGTGCCAGGGCTGGGTGCCGCGGAGCGCCTCGGCGTTTAAGTCGAGCCAGCGGCCGACGGCGGCGAGGCGAGGAAGGCTCTCAGCGGGAAAATCGCCCTCGGGACGGGGGCCGACGTTGAGGAGGAGGTTGCCGCCTTTGGCGACGGTGTCGGTGAGGAGACGCACGACCATTTCAGGGCTTTTCCACGCGTCGTCGTGGCGGTTGTAGCCCCAGTTGCGACCGAGAGTCAGGCAGGCCTCCCAAGGCCGCAGGTTGGCGGCGTCGGGGATTTTTTGCTCCGAGGTGGCGAAGTCGCCGAGTTGGTGGCCGATGCGGTCATTGACGATACAATCGGGCTGGAGTTGGCGGACGAGACCGAGAAGTTCCTGGCTTTCGGCTTTGGAGATGAGTTCCGGCGTGTCGAACCAGAGCACGCCCACGGGGCCGTAGTGGGTCAGGAGTTCGCGGACTTGAGGGAGAACCTTGCGCTGGAAATAGCGGTTAAAAACTTTGCCGTCCTCGTCGGGGAAATCCCAGGTGTTGCTGCGGCCGCCGCGGGTGGGCCAGTTGGTGGGGACGTCGGGATCGTGCCAGTCGCGCCCGAGGGAGTAGTAGATGCCGAGTTTCAAGCCGTGGCGGGCGCAGGCGTCGGCGAGTTCGCGAAGGGGGTCGCGCTTAAATGGCGTGTGATCGACGATGTTGAAGCGGTTGCTGGCGGAGTGGTAGAGCGCGAAGCCGTCGTGGTGTTTGGCGGTGAAAACGAGGTAGCGCAGGCCGGCGTCGCGGGCGGTGCGGGCCCAGACGTCGGCGTCGAAACGCACGGGATTAAAATCGCGGGCGAAGGCCTCGTAGTCGGCAACGGGAATACGTGCCTGCAGCATGAAAAACTCGGTGAAGGGCTTGCCGGACCAGGGCGGGACAGAGGCGTTTTTTTCGCCTCGCCACTCGCCGGCGGCGAGGGAGTAGATGCCCCAGTGGATGAAGAGGCCGAACTTGGCTTCGCGCCACCAGGCGAGGCGGGCGTCGCGCTGGGCGGGCGTTTCGACGGCGGTGGCGGCTGGCGCGGTGCCGGTTTTGTCCACGGTGACGCCGTCTTGGGCGCGAAGCGCGGGGGCGAGGGCGGCGAGGGTGAAGGCGGCGAGCGGGATGCGGAGGGACGGGGTTTTCATGACGCTTGCAGCGTGGAGACACGGGATGGATACCAAGAAAAAGTGCCCCGGGCGAGCCTCGGGGCACTGGCGCTGTTCAACCCAAGTGAGAAGACCGCATCAAGGGGCCAGCGTGGCGGTGAGGCGGAGAAATTTCCGCGCGCTTCCGGTGGTGACCACGGTGAAGACTTTGCGGGTGGATCCGGTCGGCACGCCGCTTTGGTCGGCGGCGTCGATCACGGTGACGGTGCCGCCCGTGCCCCAGGTGCCGGCGAGGTCGTTCACGGCCTCGGCTCCGACGGTGAGGGCGGGGTCGTCGGTGCGGACCACGGCGGTGAGCGAGAGCGTCGTGGGCGTCGAGGACGTCACCGGGGCCGAGACGGTATCGGTCGGGCTGTTCGCGCCGAGGGCGTAGCGCAGCAGCGGCGAATAACCATCGGTGCCGGGCGCGGTGGCGTTGGCGATGGAGACGGTGACCGTGCGGGTGACGGAATCGGCGACGTTGCCGGCGGCGTCGGTCGCGGTGTAGGTGATCGTGTAACTGCCGGGCTTGGCGGTGTTCACCGTGCCGCTGGTGTTCACTGTCACGCTCGAGTCCACGTTGTCGGTGGCGGTGGCGCCGGCGTCGGTGTAGCTGGAACCCCAGTCCACTGTGACGGCCGCGGATCCGGTCAGCGTGATGACCGGCTTGATTGTGTCCGCCGCGGAGGGGCCGTTGGTCACGGTGAGCGTGCCGGTGCCGGTGAGGGCGCCGGACGAGTTCGAGGACGTGTAAACGCCCGCGTCCATTTGCACGCCGTTGATGAACAGGGCGGCGACGGTGTCGCTGCCGGTGAAGTTCAACGCGAGCAGGGCGCCGGAGCCGACCGAGACGGTCGAGGCGTCGTCGAGGCCGGCGCCGGACAAGGCGAGGGTGCCGCCGGTGACGGTGGTGTTCCCCGTGTAGGTGTTGGCGGCGGTGGTGGTGAAGATGCCGGCTCCGGCCTTGGTCAGGCCGCCGACGCCGGTCACCGGCACATTCAGCGTGGTGGCGAAGCCGTTGGTGTCGATCACGCCGCCGCCGGTTCCGACGATGAAGTGGCGGTTGCCGCCGGCGGTGGTGAACAAGTCGGCCACGTTGGCGGTGAGGCGGAGGGTGCCGGCGTTGGTGAAGACGGGGCCGGAGGTCGTGGTGACGCTGGGCGCGGTGGTTTCGGTATTTTCGAAGCCTACGCCGGTGACGAAGGTGCCGCCGTCGAGGTTGAGGTTGGTCGCGATGATGCCGCTGGACACACTCGTGCGGAGAACGAAGGGGGCCGCGTTCGCGTAGGTGAACGTCGCGCCGGCGAGGACGTTCAGGGTGGCGAGACCGCCGCCCCGGGAGGTGACGCTGGCGGGGCCGTTCTGCTGCCAGGTGCCGCTCTCGACGGTGAGCGTGCCGCGGCGGTTGAGGGAGAGGGAGCCATCCATAGTGACCTGGCCGGCGGAGCGGACGAGCAGTTCGGCGCTGCCGTTGAACGCGGTGTCGCCCACCTGTAAGGTGGTGCCGGAGGCGAAGGAGAGCTGGCTCCCGGCGCTCAACAACACGGTGGCCGGAACGGTGTTGAAGGCGGTGCCGGTATCGCCGCTGCCGCGCACGGTCCAGTTGGCGGAGACGGGCGCGGTGTAGACGCCGGAAACGATGGTGGTGCCGTTGTCGATCAACACCGGGGCGGACAAGGCGTCGGAGCCGCCGGAGAGGGTCAGCGTGCCCGCGCCGAGTTTGCGCACGGTGCCGGCGGTGGTCGTGGCGGTGAGTCCGCCGCCGAGGGTGATGTTGCCCGCGCCGGCAAGGGTGAGCGGATTCACGTCGAGGGCGACGCCGTTGAGGGCGCTGAGCAGATTGGGGCCCGGATTGGTCCAGGTTTGGGCCCCGTTCAGGGCGACGGTCACGCGTTCGCCGACGGTGGCCGAGCCGACGGTCACGTTGCCGGCGCCGGCTTGCAGCGTGATGCCGCCGGTGCCGACGCCGAGGGTGCGATCCGCGCCGCCGCCGGTGAGGCCAAAGTCCACCGGGCTGCGGAAATTCAAGGTGGTCGCGGCCTGGTTGGCGCCGAGCGCGACGGATTGGGCCGAGGCGAGGCCGTCGAGACCGAAGTTGACCGTGGCCCCGGCGGTGGGCACGGCGGTGGGGTCGGGGGTGACCGCGGTGGAATCGAGCGACCAGGCGGCGGGATTGGCCCAGGACCCGTTGGTGCCGTCCCAGTAGAGGACGTTGGCGACGCCGAGGTTGTTCAGGAGACCGGTGCCGGTGATGAAGGCGCTTTTGTTCGGCGCGCTCGACGCGAGGCTGCCGTAGATGCCGTTGGGCACGGCGGCGCCGCCAAGGGTGAGCGCCCCGACCGTCTCGGTGCCGGAGTGGTTCAGGTCGAGCGTGGCGCCGGCGGCGACCACGAGAGGCACGCTGTCGCCGAACTGGGACGCGCTGCTGACCGAGAGCGTGCCGGCCTCGACCGTGGTCGCGCCGGTGTAGGTGTTGACGCCGGTGAGGGTGAGGGTGCCGGCGCCGCGTTTGGTCAGGCCGCCGGTGCCGAAAAGACCGGCGGTGGCGGTGGCGGGGACGACGGCGCCGGATACACCGGAGAGCGAGGCGGAGAAACCGTTGGTGTCGATCACGCCGCCGCCGGCGCCGAGTTCGAATTGCACGTCCAGGGTGAGGTCGGTGACGGCCGCGCCCAGGCGGATGGTGCCGCCGTTGGTGAGGGTGACACGACCGTAGCCGCTCGCGGTGGTGGGCGAGGGGTTGAAGACTTGTTCAAAGCCGCTGCTGGTGGTGAAAACGCCCGTGCCATCGATGGTCAGCAGACCTTTGGCCCCGCCGTTCGGTGCGCCGGTCAACACCACGGTGAGGGCATTGGTGGACGTGTAGGAGCCGCCGGAGCGGACGTTGAATTTGGCGTCGAAGCCGCCCTGGGCCCGGATGATCGTTTCACCGCTTTGTTGCCAGGTGCCGCCGGAGTCCACGTTCAGGACGCCGGGGCGCCCCACCGTGAGCTTGCCCTCATTCGTCACCGCCCCGGAGACATTCAGGGTTTGGGAAACGTTGCCGCCCGAGCCGACGTTGCCGACCACGATGGTTTTATCCGCCGCGACCGCGATGGTGGAGCCGGCGAGGAAATTCACCGTTGTCGTGCCGGTGGTGGTGCTCACGGCCGCGCCGACCGACCAACCTCCGTTGGCGGCGCTCTGATCGCCCGAGACATCGACGACGGAGGCGATGCCGTTAAACGCCGGGACGTGGGTGCCGCCGGTGTAGGTGTTGGCGCCGGTGATAATGAGCTTGCCCGCGCCGACCTTGGCCAGGCCACGGGTGCCCGCCAGCACGCTGGCGAGAGTCACGTCGCCTTGGGTCGTATCCACGCCGACGCGACCGGCGGTGTTTAGGATAACATTCGGATAGGTGCCGTCGAAAAGCGCGACGATATCGGCCTCGGCAAAGCCGTTCGGGCCGACCTGCAAGGCGAGCGTCGTGCTGGTGCTCGTGCTGTTGACGGCGGGCACGACCGGATTGGCCGTGGGCTGTCCGGCCGGCATGGCGGCGGGATTCGCGATTGAGAGATAGCCGGTCGAAAGGGAAAGGGTCCGTCGTTGCAGGCCGGCCGAGCCGGATAGGACGAGGAGGCCGTTGCCCGTCTTGCTGAACGACTGGTTGCTGGCGATCGGGAGGTTGATCGTGGCGAGGTCGCTCGCGTTGTTGACGTTGATCGAGGGCGTGCCGGTGGTGGTGGAGAGCGTGAGCGTGCCGCCCGTGCCCGCATTTAGCGTCCACGCATGGGAGATGGTGGTCAGGTCGCCGAACTTCAGCGAGCCGGCGGTGCGATCTCCATCGAGAGTCAGGGTCCGCGCGGCGGTGATATTCAGGGTGCTAAAGTCGAGCAGGTGGTCGGCGGCGGACGGGGGCAAAGCCGCACCGCTCCAGTTCGCGGCGGTGGCGAGGGAGCCGCCGTTCAGGTTGGTCCAGTTATAAGTCGCTCCAAAGGCGGAGGTAATGGCGGAAAAAAAGGCCAGGGAGGCCGACGGGAGAACACGCGACATGGTGGGGAGGAAAACGGGGTTAAAGCACAGGGGTTGGGGCGCGACTCGTGAACCGAATCGCGCCTCGGGCGAAACTTGGCCGTTGAGCAGCCCACCGGACAAGGGGAGTGCGGCTGACGCCGTTAAGTGGGTCGCCCCGAACCGGTGGAGACGGCGCGCATCACGCGACCGCAGGCGGGCGTAAGCGCCCGGGACCGGGCGCGCTCCGACCGGCCACCCAGTCGCCGGCGATCAAGTGGAGGTAGGCCTGCTCCAGGTTGTCGAAATTATTGGTGTAAAGGCGGCTGATCGCCCGTTCCGCCGCCATCCGGCCGATGAGATGGAAATTTTGGTGGATGCCGCTCCACGGGCTGTCGGCGGTCGGAGTGGCCAGCAGCACGACTCCCACCGAACGCGGTATACGGTCGAAAATCGCCCGATGGATGATCTCGTGGCCGCTGATCACGACCTCGGGTTGGTGATGGGCCAGCCAGGCGGGTAACACGCCCGGGATGTCATCGACGTCTTCGGGAGAAAGCGGGGGCAGCGGGGGGACTCCGGCCCGGTGCAGGGCGAAGTGGTAGCCGCCCAGCCATCGATGATCGAGCCGGCGCGAGCTCGATTCCGAGACGATCAACCCGATCCGTTTGTAGCCAAGAGCGATGCATTTTTCCACCGCGAGGATGGCCGATTGGTAGTGATCGTTGGCCACCCGTTCGAGCAGCGGAGTGGTCAAACTCATCCCGAGGCCGACCGCGATCATCGAGCTGAAATCGAAGTCGAGGGTGCGTTCGCCGTAGGGCATGGGCGCGACGATGGCCGTGTGAACACCCCGGGTGGACAATATCTTCCGCATTCGCAGGGGAGTCATTCCCGGGGCCCGCAGCTTAAAATCCTCCAGCACGCAATGCACCTCGGCGGCACGTTCGCGGGCACCGGTGAACATGGCCTGGTAGGAGGGAATCCCGCGCCAATCCTGGCAGGACAGGAAGGCGATGGTGGTGCGCAGCCCGGCCGCCGAGCGGCGTCGCCTTTGCAGGCTCATCAGGGAAGCGACCAGGGGGTTCGGGCGATACCCGAGGTCCTTGGCCGCCCGCTCGATGCGTTCCCGCGTCGCGGCGGGGATGGAACGATCGCCGCGCAAGGCCATGGAGACGGCGGCGCGCGACAGCCCGACCGCATCGGCGATGTCCTGCAAGGTCGGGCAACGGTCGGCCGCCGGCTCCGCTGACGGGGAAGGAAGGGCTCCTGGCCGAACTTGGGATCGGGGGGGCTGATCCATCGATGAGGGCTTAGTCCGAGCAGAGGGCCCTTGCTAGGCGATAATGCAAGGCCGGAAAGGGAGCCTGGTCCGCGCCGCCGGGAAGCGGGAGCATTCGCACAGCCCGGTGCGGGGCGGGCGACCCCGCGCCTGCGCTCAGGTCTGAGCCTCAGCCTGCTCGCGCGTGACGGTGTGGAGCAGCGCCTCGCCGCGCAGGTAACGGCCATACTCCTCGACCATGGCCCAACCCATGCGCCGGCATTCCGGCCCGAGGGAGCCCGCGATGTGCGGGGTGAGAAAAACGTTGGGCAAGGTGTAGAGCGGCGAATCGGCCGCGGGCGGCATCGGGTCGGTGACATCGATGACCGCCTGAACGTCGGGGCGACCCGCGAGGAAATTCACCAGCTCGGGCTCGCGAACCACGCCGCCACGGGAGGTGTTGATGAAGGTGGCGTCGCGCTTCAGGAGGCCCAGCAACTCCCCGCCGATCAGCCCCGTGGTCTCGCGGTTGAGCGGTGCATGCAGGGATACCACATCGCTGTGAAGCATCAAGTCGCGCAGGGAAACGGATTCCACCCCCAGCTCCCGAAACCGCGCCGGCGGGAGGTAGGGGTCGTAGGCGATGACTTTCACGTCGAAGGCGCGCAGTCGTTCGCGGACCAGACGACCGATATAGCCCAGCGACACCAAACCGACCACGGTCCGGTGCAGGCCGGGCACGGGCGGATGCGTCGGAAAACTCCGGTCCCGGCGAACCTGTGCGCTGAGATGCCAGGCCCGCTTTAAACCGAGGATGATCGCCGCGAGCGTGAACTCCGCGACCGGCTGGGCGTTCACGTGAGGGGCCGCGCTGATCGTGACGCCGCGCGCCCAGAAAGCCTCGCTCACATGCGGACGCACCGAGCCTCCGCCATGAAACACGGCTCGCAGGCGCGGCAGATGCCGGAGCAGTTCGGCATCGAGGCGCGGCCCGTGCCAACCGATGAACAGGGCATCGACCTCCTCCAGCCAGGCCGGGTAGGGAGGCTTCATCGTTTCCGCCGCCCCGACGCCCCCCCCGGGGTGCAGGCGCGCCATCCGCCCGATCTCCTCCGCGCACTCCCGGCCGTAGAGCAACTCGAACGTATCTTCGGGCAGCAGAAAGGCCGCCGTGGATTGGTTCCGGGTGTTCAGGTTGTTCGCCACTCGTCCGGGCGGGTTGATATCAAGGGTCGGCATGACGGCGGGGCGGGGTGAAGTAGTCCCGGCGGGACCGAGGCGTTACGAGTCACGAGCCGTCCCCTGCGGGCAACGGCGCGCTGGCTGACGCCGTTAAGCGCAGGCCGCTCCGCGGCGGCGAACGTCACTCAACGGCGTCACTGACGGAGAAGTTGAGGAGCGGACGGATTTGCCGTTCTTCGCTTCAGTTCATTACCCCGCAATCAGTTATCCGGCGGCGCGGAGGTTTCCGTTCCTCGTTTCCGAGCGTCCCGATCCGCCGACTTCCTGACTTTGCCCCATGTTACCCCTGCCCATGATTACCCTCCCGCAGTTCCGCCGCTTGCTCGTTTGCGGCGCGCTGATCCTTGCGTCGCTCGTCCACGCGCAAAACACCGTGGATCCGGAGGGAAGCGTGCCCGCCAACTGGACCGCCACGGGGGGCACGCTGTCGATCTCCCCGCTGCACTACAAGGCCGGCACCCAGTCGCTGCGCTGGGACTGGTCCGCCGGGAGTGTCCTCACCGTCGCCAACCCCGGCATCACCGCCGCCGACGTCATCGATTTTTCTAAAAACACCTGCGACTTCTGGGTCTGGAACGGCACCGCCGCGCCCGGCGGCAAACTGCGGGTCGAGTTCCTGAACGGCGCCACCGCGCAGTATTGGTTCGATTTTTACCTCGACTACACCGGCTGGCGGCGGGCGGTGCGCAGCTTCACCAACGACATGGCCAAAAAGACAAGCCCGTCGGCCACGTTCACGTCGGTCCGCATCACCGTCCAGGCCAACGGCGCGGGCAGTTTGTTTCTCGATGACTTCACCTGGGTGGGCGACCGGTTCACGCGCATCCGCGACGCGCAGAATCCGGACATCACGGGAGCCTCCGCTTTGACGACCTGCTTTTCCGCCTACGGGGTCGCCTTGGATCCGGTGATCCCTCCGACGCCGACGGCAGCCGAACTGG
This sequence comes from Akkermansia muciniphila, assembly GCA_945874545.1. Classification (GTDB taxonomy): domain Bacteria; phylum Verrucomicrobiota; class Verrucomicrobiia; order Opitutales; family Opitutaceae; genus IMCC26134_A. The sequence continues at coordinate 16,588 of CAMCHD010000056.1, forward strand.
CGGAGTTGAACACCATCCGCTCGCGTTGGCTCGCCGCCACCAAAGGCACCTCCACCCCGAGCGCGTCGTCGGTCACCTCCGCCGGAACCTCGTTCACCGCCCTGGGGATCGTGGAGGATGCCAATGGCATCCGGGGCGTCCCGCTCGGGGCCTTCAATCCCGGCCTCGAAAGCTGGCCGCTCACCCTCGCGCGGGACTATGCCTGGGGCACCTCCGCCACGAAGACGGCCAGCCGGGACAAGGTGCTGCAACTCGCCCGTCACCTCATGGACCAGGGCCATGTCGCCGACAGCAACACCGTCCCGACCGAGGCGCCCGGCCCCGAGGGTTACAGCTACCGGGGCCTGCC
>CAMCHD010000057.1 GCA_945874545.1 Akkermansia muciniphila
ACATGCGCAAACCCGCAAAACCCGCAACCATGTCCACCCATCGCCTCCTCCCCCAACTGCTGCGCGCCGGCTTCGGCGCCGGTCTGCTCGCCACCACCGCCCACGCCTACGACGTCGCCGGAATCTCCATCCACGGTTCGGCCAGCCTCCAGGCCGCCGCGTCCGACAACTACGACTTCTACGGCGCCACCGAGGAGAAGGTGGATCTTAACGTCGCGGAGCTGATCCTAAACGCCACCTACCGCTTTGAAAACGGCATCCGCATCGGCGCCCAGGGCTACGCCTACCGTTATACTCGCGAGGACGGAATCGTCCTCGACTGGGCCAACCTGGATTACTCCTTCGCGCCCGAGTTCGGTCTTCGCGCCGGCCGCGTGAAGCGTCCGCTCGGCCTCTACGGCGACGCCCAGGATCTGGATCAGGTTCGCACCTTCGCCAATCTGCCCCTCGCCTTTTACCCGCGTTACCTTCGCACCATCACGTCCTACACCGACGGCCTGAACCCCTACGGTTCCGTCGGCCTCGGTTCCGCCGGCGGCCTCGATTACTCCTTCCACGTGGGCACCGCCAACACCGTCAAGGACGATTCGCTGCTGCTTCAGAACTACAGCATTCTGGGCAACGAAACCTACGATAACTGGAACATCGATACCGTCGCCGGCGTTCACCTGTCCTGGAACACCCCGGTCGACGGCCTGCGCACCGTCTACTCGTTCACCCGGGTTTTCGACAGCACCGTCACCGGCGTGGGGAATTTCGGTCCGGGCGGCTTCCTGCCCGTGATCAACGACAACATGCAGATCGATTTCACCACCGCCTCGGTCGAATACACCAAGGACAAGTGGTTGTTCGCCGGGGAGATTCAGTGGCTCAGCCTGGATTTCGATATCGCGAGCCCGGCCTTTGGCCCGGCCACCCTTCACCAAAACGTCGACCTGCTGTTCTACTACCTGATGGCCACCTACCAGGCCACCGACCGCCTCGGTCTGGGCTTTTACGCCTCGTTCTCCGACAGTTCGCCCAACAACGATCTGCCCGAACTGGGAGACGCCGACCGCAACAACACGTCGCAGGACTACGCCTTGGCCGCCAGCTATTCGCTCACGGACTGGTGGTTGTTGAAACTCGAATATCACCACATCATCGGCCTCGATATCGTAAACCAGGGGGCGGACCAAAACTTCACCGGCCCCGGAGCCGAAAGCGCCTACAACTACGTGGTGGTGAAGACCACGGTGAGCTTCTAACCGCCTCGCTACCTTCCCGCCATGAAACGCTTTATCGCCCTCCTCGCCTTCGCCTGCGCCGCCTTCGGCGGTCTCCGTGCCGACGACGCCGTGTTCATCGCCCACCCGGACGTGAAAGCCGAGTCGTTGTCCGCCACCGAAGTGAAGGCCATTCTCCTCGGCAACCAGACCTCCTGGTCCGGCGGCGGCAACCTGAAGCTCGCCGTGCTGACCTCCGGCCCGGTGCACGAGGCGGTGCTCCGCGCCCACACCGAGCGGTCCGCCGACCAGTTCGAGAAGTATTGGAAAAAAATCGTCTTCACCGGCAAGGGCGCGATGCCCGAGCAGGCCGACGACGAGGCCTCCCTGATCGCCTACGTCGCCAAGACCCCCGGCGCCCTCGGCTACGTCACCGCCGGCTCGGCCCCCTCCGGCGTCAAGGTCCTGCCCGTCCGCTGATCTCCGCCCTCCCGCCCCGTGCGCCGGCCCGGCGCACGGGGTCCCTTTTTGTCCGGATACAAACGCCTCCATGTCACAAAAACGCCACTACAGCATAGGCCTGAAGGTCTGGCTGGTCGTCGCCGGTCTGCTCCTGGTCTACGCCGCGACCACCGCCTTTTCCACCGTCCAGGCCCTGCGCGACGAAAGGCGCCTGGTCCGAATGTCCGACTATTCGGTCGGCCACGCTCTCGACGCGCTCACCGGCCTGCAACACTTTGAGAACGCCGCCAAGGCCTTCGACGACGCGCTGCTGACCGGGGACGACTCGCTCCTGCCCAAGGTGGACGCCGAGAACGCCGCCTGCGCCGCCGTGATCGCCGATCTGGCCGCCGACCACCTGAAGCTCGGGGAGACCGACGATGATTTTGCCCAAACCGCCCAGGCGCTGGCCAAACTGTCCGAATCGATGCGGGCCGTGTTCTCGGCCGTGCAAAAATCAGGCGCCGCCGACACGGGCGTGGCGACCCAACTCGCCGCCAACCGGGAGGAAACCTCCCGCCTTCGCGCCGCTTTGGAGGCGGCCAAAGACCGACAGGTGGCGGACCTCCGCACCGAAATCACCCGAATCCAGATCGAGAGTCGCCAGCGCCGCCTGCTCAATCTCGCCGTCTTCGCGGCGAGCGCCGCCGCCGCCCTGGTTTTCGGCGGCTGGACCATCCGGCGTTCGATCGTCCGTCCCGTCCGCAGCCTAGCCGACGAATTGGTGAAGGAGGCGGATTCGATGCAGTCGTCGGTCCGCCAATTCAGCGACGCCAGCTCCTCCCTCGCCGAGGGCGCGTCCAAATCCGCCGCCGCGCTCGAGACCAGTTCGGCCGCGCTTGAACAGATGGCGGGGGTCACCCGCGGCAACGTCGAGCGCGCCGGCACCGCCAAGGAACAGGCGGCCGGCGCCCGCTCCGCCGCCGACACCGGCGCGGCACGCATGAACGAGCTGCGTTCCGCCATGCAAGCCATCGCCGCCGCCTCCACCGAGGTCGCCGCCATCACCAAGACCATCGATCAGATCGCCTTTCAAACCAACCTGCTCGCCCTGAACGCGGCCGTAGAAGCGGCCCGCGCCGGCGAAGCCGGACTGGGCTTCGCGGTGGTGGCCGACGAGGTCCGCGCCCTCGCCCGTCGCAGCGCCGAGGCAGCCAAGGAGACCGCCGCCAAGATCGAGTTGTCCACCACCCGCAGCCGCGAAGGCGCGACCCTGAGCGTCACCGTGTCCGGCCTGCTGGACGATATCGCCGGCCGCGTGCGCGCCCTGGACGAGATCGTCGTGCACATCCACGGCTCCTCCCGCGAACAGAACGAAGGGATCGCCCAGATTTCCGGGTCGATGAACGATCTGGATCGTCTCACCCAGCAAAACGCCGCGCTGGCGGAGGAAACCAGCGCCGCCGCCGGCGAACTCTCCGGACAGACGGTCCGGTTGCGGAGCGTGGCGACCGCGTTCTCGCACCTGGCAACCGGCTCGCGCGGCGAGCCCGCGACGTCCTGAAAGCGATCTACCGACCCAGCCAGCCCACACCCGCTCTCAGCGGGCGTAGAAGGCGTTGATTTTGTCCGCCACGTCGCGGAAGCCGATGTCCTCGCTGTAAATCAGCTTGAACTCGTTGATCGCATCCTCCTGCCGGCCCATTCCTTCGTAGCACTCGGCCAGCTGATAGATGATGTCCTTCTTGAGGTCGTCCATGTTGGGCGTTTCGGCCTTGGCGATTTGAAACTGTTGGACGGCGAGGTCGAACATGCGACGCGCCTTGAGTGCCCGCCCCATGCCCGCGAGCGCGGGCACCCGGACCTTGGGCGATTTCTGCGCCTGCTGAAAGTTGCCGATCGCCCCCTGGTGGTCACCCGCCTCGAGCAGCAGGTTGGCGAGGGTGAAGCGCGCGGCATAGTCGTTGGGGTAGCGCTCCACATAGCTCTTGGCGTCATCCAGTTTCGCCTTGGCCAGATCGCCCTTGATCGCGGCGGCCTCGTCTTTCAACGCGGCGTTCTCCGGATCGGCGGCCAGCGCGGCCTCGGCGGTCTTCAGGCGGGCCTCGATCACCGCGATCGTAAGATCATTCTGCAGTTTCTCGAAGGTCGCGTCGCCGGCCGCGGAGGGCACCTGGCGCACCTGTTTCACATATTCGAGCGCGGAGGCGGGATCGTTGAGGCGCCGGTAACCATCGATGATGGCGCGGAAGTGGTTGACGTTGGCCGGCTCGGCCGCGAGGCGCGCCTTGGCTTCCTCGATCAACCGCTCGGTCATCTCGCTCGAGGTGACGACCTTGGCCGCCTGCTCCAGGGAGGTGGCGAGGTTTTCGTCCTTGAGCTTCGAGCGGAATGAGGCCTGCGACTCCCAATTCCCCTTGTCCATGGTCTGGGCGACCGAGGCCTTGCGCATCAGCGCCAGCGCGTCGCCGTCCTGGGGACGCAGTTTGAGCAGCTCGTCGGCCACCTTGACCGCCTCCTTGTTCATCTTGGCCGCGAGATAGGCCTCGGCGAGGTGCACAAGGGTGTCGTGATCCTTGGGCTGGGCCTCGCGGATGCACTCCCAGGCAAAAGCGGACGTCTCCATCAACCCCAGCGAGTTCGCGGCCTCGGCCAGACTCTTGAGCGCGGCGACGTTGTTCGGATCGATGTGGAGCAGCTTCTCCGCCGTCTCCATCGCCTTGATCGGATCCTTTTTGCTGGAGAAAATAAATCCCGCCATCGTCACGGATCCAAACGCCTTCGCCACGAGCATGTTTTTCGACTCGGCCTGGCGGATGAGCGCCGCACGTTGCAGACGGCGGACCGGCAGGCACCCGGGCGCCTGCTTCAAAACCTGGGAGGTGACTTCGAAGACATATTCGAAGTTGCCGCGTTGCAGAGCTACTTGCGCGTTCTCCACCTGCTTCTGCAGGCGAACGTCGAGGGAGGTGAGGGGAACTTCCTGCATAAGGGTAAGGTGTAAAAAACTCCCGTAGCACACCCCGGTCAACGCTAGACTCACCCGGAGAGGCTCAGCGGATTTGCAAATCGACACGGGCCGCGGCGACGAGACGCGCCAAGGCGAGATCGACCGTCGCCTGCTCCCCCGCCTCGGCCAGCAGACGCAGCTTGGCTTCCGTGCCGGAAAATCGCGCCATCACCCGGCCGCTCGAACCAAGTTCGCGGGTCAAGACGTCGAGTTCGCGGGTCAAGGCCACGCAGTCGGCCAGCGGGCGCCTCGCCGCGAGCCCGAGGTTGATCTGCCCCTGTGGAAACTTGACCAGGCCGGACCGCAGGGCCGAGAGCGGACGGCCGGAGGCGCGCATGACCGCGATGACGCCCAGCGCCGCGCCGAGCCCGTCGCCGGTCGGCGAGAGGTCGAGGTTGACAATATGCCCGCTGGACTCGCCCCCGAGCCGCGCCCCGGTCTCCCGCAGCCGCGCCAACACGTGGCGGTCGCCCACGTCGGTCCGTTCCACCCGCCCGCCCGCCGCACGGATCGCGGCGTCCACGCCGAGGTTGCTCTGCACCGTGACGACCAGCGTGCCGGCCGCGAGCGCACCCTTGGCGAGGGCGTCGAGGGCGAGAAGGGTGAGTATCTCGTCGCCGTCGAGCAGCGACCCCGTCTCGTCGCACAGGACGCATCGGTCGCCGTCGCCGTCGTGGGCCACGCCGAGCCGCGCGCCGCTCGCGACCACCGCACGCGCCAGCTCCTCGGGATGTTCGCTGCCGCACCCGGCGTTGATGTTGGTGCCGTCCGGCGAAGCGCCGAGCAAAAGCACGTCCGCCCCGGCCCGCCGGAGGGCCTCGGGCGTGGTCCGGGAGGTGGCGCCGTGGCCCGAGTCGACCACGATCCGCCAGCCCGCCAGGGCGCCCGGCGGCAACAGCGCGGCCAAGGCCGCGATGTAGTCGGCGTTCGCGTCCGCCCGGTCCGGCTCGCCGCCGACCGGCGCGGCCGGGACGGACGGCAGAAGGGCCTCGATGGCGGCCTCGTCGGCGTCGGACAGCTTTTGCCCGCCTGTCGTGAAAAACTTGATACCGTTGTCCGCCGCCGGATTGTGCGACGCCGTCACGACCACGCCGAGACGGGAGCCGCGCGCGAGGACGAGGCGCGCCACCGCCGGGGTCGGTGCGACGCCGAGCGAGACCGGGTTCAGGCCGCCCGCCCGCAGGCCGGCCGCGAGCGCCCGCTCCAACGCCGGCCCCGAGGCGCGGGTGTCGCGCCCGATCAAAGCCTCGCCACCGCCCGCGCCGACCGACGTGGCCCAGCGCGCCGCGGCCTCGCCGAGTCGGGCGGCGAAGGACTCGTTGACGACCGGCCCTCCAAAAGGCCCGCGCACCCCGTCGGTGCCGAAAAACTCGCGCTTCATGGGTGGTCCTGGAAAAATTCCCGCGTAGCCGCGATCTTGGCCCGCACCGCGCCGCCCAGCAACAAATCGCGCGCCTCGGCCAGGCCGGCGGCCGGCGTCGCGCCTCGGCCGCAGATCCACAGCGCGACCGCGGCGTTGAGCGCGACGGTGTCGGCCAGACCCGCCGGCCCCCGGCCCGCCAGCAAGGCGTCCACGATGGCGAGGTTTTCGTCCAGCGTGCCCCCGGCCAGTTCGGAAAAATCCGCGCGCCGCAGGCCCAGCGCCTCCGGCGTCCAGACCGCGTCGAGCCCGTGCAGACGCCCGAAGCCCCTCACCCGGGTGTCGGTCGCGCTGGTCAACTCGTCGACCCCGCGCATGGCTTCCAACCGGCCGTGGGCCGCCAGGCCCGCCCGGGCGCCGAGCCGGTGGAGCGTATCGGCCAGGAGGGGCGTCCAGGCCTCGGAAAACACGCCGAGTAAGGCGTGGGCCGGTCGACCGGGGTTGATGAGGGGACCAAGGACGTTGAAGACCGACCGGCGCCCCTCGGCCGCGAGCAGCTTGCGGGCGGGGCCGATATGTTTGAAGGCGGGATGAAAAGCCGGGGCGAAGAAAAAAACGTAGCCCAGCTCGGCCAGCGCCGCACGCAAGGTCGCGGGCGGAGCGTCGAGCCGGAAACCAAGGCCCTGCGGCCCCAAGAGGTCCGCGCTGCCACACTTGGAGGTGATGCCGCGGTTGCCGTGTTTCATCACCGGCACGCCGGCGCAGGCCAGGGTGAGCACGACCAGACTGGAGATGTTGAACGCGCCGGTGTGGTCGCCGCCGGTTCCGACCACGTCGATGGCGCGGTCCGCGTAGTCCTCCACCCCTGGATTCACCGCCCGGGCCCGGAAAACCGTGGCAAATGCGGCCAGCTCCGCCGCCGTCTCGCCCTTGTCCGCCAAGGCGCGCAAAAAATCCGCCTTTTCGCCGTCCGTCACCGCCTCGTGGGCGAGGGCGTCGGCGGCGGCCTCCACGGAGGCCACGTCGAGCTCGACATGTTGTTTTAATCCCTGGGTAAGTTCGGCGAGCGATGCCATGGTCGAAGGCCGCGAGACATGGCCCGCCCCGGGCGCCGAGGGAAAGCCAAAACTCGACACCCGCCGCGCGCTCTGCCGCATTTCCGCGTGCCTCGTCCATTCCGCCTCCTTTTCATCGCCCTGCTCGCGGCCACCACCTTGGGTGCCGAGCCGACCGACGCCCCCCCGGCGTCCGACCTCGCTCCCCGACCCACCCTGACCGACGGACTCATCCTCGGCCTGGTCGAGGGCGTCACCGAGTTTTTGCCCATCTCGTCCACCGGACACCTGGTCATCGCCAATCACGCCCTCGGGCTCGACTCGAACGCACCGGTGGGCACCGACAAGGATGGCCGCACCGTCACCCTAAAGGAGGCGGCCGACACCTACGCCGTCGTGATCCAAGTCGGGGCGATCGCCGCCGTGGCCTTCCTCTACTGGGCGCAACTCGCCACCGTCATCGCCGGCCTGGCGGGACGCAACCCCGCCGGTCTTCGCCTGCTGCGCAACCTGATCCTCGCCTGCCTTCCCCCGGTCGTCACCGCCCTGATTTTTAAGAGCTACATCAAAGCCCACCTGTTTTCGGTGCAAACCGTCGCCTGGGCGCTGCTGGTCGGCGCGGGGATCATGCTGTTCACCGAGTTTCGCCGCCGCCGCTCCGAGCCTGCGCGGTCGGGCTCGGCGACCTCCCCCGGTCTCGCCTCATCCCCCGGCGCAGAATTGTCAGGCGCCGATCTGTCGCCTTTCGCCGCCCTTTTGGTGGGGGTCGGTCAGTGCTTGGCGCTCTGGCCGGGCATGAGCCGTTCGATGACCGCGATGGTCTCTTGTTACTTCGTGGGCCTGAAGCCGGCCCGCGCCGCCGAGTTCAGCTTTTTGCTCGGCCTTCCCCTGCTCGGCGCCGCCGCCGCCAAGGACGCCCTGGACGGCGGCCCCGCGATGGTCGCCGCCTTCGGGTGGGTCAACCTGCTCGCCGGCCTGGTGGTCGCCTTCGTGAGCGCGGCGCTGGCGGTCAAACTCTTTGTCGGCCTGCTCACCCGCCTCGGCCTCGTGCCTTTCGCCATCTACCGCATCGTGCTTGGGATCGTGCTCCTCGGTTTTTTCGTGACCTGAAGGACGGCGCCGCAGCCGCCGCACACGGGCTTGTGAATAAGTGCCGACATCGCGCTTGACCGCGCCGCGTCCGGCACTCATTCCAATCAACTTTTCCCACCTGACAACCCGCCCGGCGACACGCCCCGCATCCTCCTCAACGCCCTCCTCCCATGGCCAATCCGAAACGTAAGCAATCCAAACGCCGCAGCGCCAACCGTCGCGCCGCCAACGCATTCCAAGCTCCCGAGTTCGCCAAGGATCCGGTCGACGGCAGCCTCTTCCGCCCTCATCGGGTGAATCCGGCCAACGGTCTCTACCGTGGTCGCCAAGTGCTCGACGTCTCCGTCTAAGCACCACGCCCCTGCTCCGCGTCACGCACGCCACCCCGATGGGAACGCCCACCGGTTCCCAAGGCCGCATCGCCTTGGACGCGATGGGCGGCGATCTCGGGCCCGCCGAGGTTGTCGCCGCCGTCCAACTCGCCCTCCACGACGCCAGTTTGGTCAATGCGCTCACCTTGGTGGGCAAGCCGGAGATTCTTGAGCCTCTGTTAAAACAGCAGGGGCTCGTTTCCCATCCCCGCCTCGCGCTTTTGCCCGCCTCCGAGGTGATCACCATGGAGGACAAGCCTATCCAGGCCCTCCGGAGGAAAAAGGATTCTTCGATGGCCCGTGCCATCGAGCTGATCAAGACCGGTGATGCGGGCGCCGTGGTCTCTTGCGGCAACACCGGCGCGCTGATGGCCGGCGGCACCCTGCGCCTGCGCACCCTCGAAGGCATCGATCGCCCCGCCCTCGCGGCCATCATTCCCCGGGCGAACGGGTTTTTTATCCTGATCGACGCAGGTGCGAATCCCGAGGCCGAGCCCCGCCATCTGGCCCACAACGCCTTGCTGGGCAGTCACTACGCACGCGTGATTCTCGGGGTCGCCCAACCCCGGGTAGGTTTGCTGACCGTTGGCACCGAAGAGGGCAAGGGCAACGCCCTCACCAAGGCGACCCACGAGATTCTCAAACGCGCCGGAGCCGAAGGCGTGGTCCACTACGTCGGCCCCACCGAGGGTTTTCAGGCCTTCACCGACCACTGCGACGTGGCGGTGTGCGACGGTTTTGTCGGCAATCTTCTGCTCAAGAGCTGGGAATCGTTGGCCAAATTTTTCAAGGCCACCTTGGAGAAGGAGTTGAAGTCCAACCCGCTCCGGCTCGCCGGCGCCGCGCTTTCCCGCGGCGCGTTCCAGGCCCTCAAGGCACGCATGAATCCCGACGTCTACGGCGGCGCCCCCCTCCTCGGGTTGCGCGGCAACGTGCTGAAAGCCCACGGCTCAAGCAACCGCCACGCCCTGCACGCCGCCATCCTCGCCGCCGACAAGGTGGTCCGGGCCGACTTCCTCACCCAGGTCGCCCGCGATACCGGTCCGCTCAACGCCCTGATCGAGGCCTGCGCCCAGGCCACGCCCGCCCCTTCGACGGTCGAGACCGCCCCTCCCGCCGCCTGAGCCCCGCCGCTTTCGCCGTGTCCTCGCCCACCGTCCCCGCTTTCACCGTCCTCGGCACCGGCTCCCGCGCGCCCGAACGCGTCGTCACGAACGACGAGTTGGCCAAAACCGTCGACACCTCCGACGAGTGGATCCACAGCCGCACCGGCATCCGCGAACGGCGCCTCGCCGGCGACGATGATTCGATCACCCACCTGGCCGTCGCCGCCGCCCGCGCCGCTTTGGCCGACGCGGGACTCGAACCCGCCGCGATCGATCTGCTGATCGTCGCCACCTGCACCCCCGACCTCCCCATGCCGGCGACCGCCACCCTGGTGCAGGCCGAGCTCGGGCTACCCGCCGCCACGACCTGTTTCGACCTCAACGCGGCCTGCACCGGCTTCGTTTACGCCTTCGACACCGCCTGGGCCCTGCTCGCCAGCGGACGCCACCGGCACGCCCTGGTCATCGGCGCGGAAAAAATGTCCACCGTGCTGGATTGGAACGACCGCACCACCTGCGTGCTCTTTGGCGATGGCGCCGGCGCGGTGGTCCTCGGTCCCGCGCCCGCCGGCTCCGGTATCGTCGCCACCAAACTCGGCGCCATACCCGGCACCCGCGACCTGCTGCTCATCCCCGGCGGCGGCAGCACCCCGCTCGCGCCCGGCGCCCCGCGCCACCTCCAAATGAAGGGCCGGGAGGTGTTTAAGTTCGCCGTCCGCGCCATGGACGAGGTTTCCCGCGAGCTTCTCGCCTCGCGCGGTCTCACCCCGGCGGACGTCGCCCTGGTCGTGCCGCACCAGGCCAACCTGCGCATCATCCACGCCATCGCCGAGTATCTCGGCCTGCCCTACGACCGCTTTTTCGCCAACGTCGACCGCTACGGCAACACCTCCGCCGCCTCGATCCCCCTCGCCCTCGACGAGGCCTGCCGCGCCGGACGCCTCCGCCGCGGCGACCTCGTCTTGCTGGTCGCGTTCGGGGCGGGCTTGACCTACGGAGGCGCGCTGGTTCGCTGGTGATTCAAATCATGCCCATCGCGCCGCGCCGTATCGGTTTTGTAATTACCCTGCTCCTGGTCTGGGCCTTCGGACTCGCCCCCGCCCTGCACGCGAACCTGGTCTGGGACCCGCGCACCGGTTGGCGCGTCGAAGGCGGCGCCGCCGTCCCTTTTCTCGACACCCCCGCCGGCCAGGCCGCCAAGTCATTGATGGACAAAGCTCGCCGCGCCGAAGACGCCGGGAAAGCCGGCTCCGCCCTCTCCGGCTACAAGCGGGTCTATAAAAAATACCCGACTTCCCTCTTTGCCGCCGAGGCGCTGTATCGCTCCGGCCGCATCTACGAAAACCGGCGCCAATACACCAAGGCCTTCCGCAACCTGCAACGCGTCGTCGCCGAACACCCCGCCTACCCCGCTTTCACCGAAGTCCTCGGTTCCGAGTATCGTATCGCCGATAAGCTGGTGCAAGGCGCCCGCCCCCTCTACTGGGGCTTCATCCCAGGCTTTAAACAACGCGAGAAAGGTCTGGAGTTTCTTGAGCAGGTCGTGGCCAACGCGCCTTACAGCGAATACGCAGCCATTTCCCTGATGAACGTGGCCGAGGGTTATGCTCGGTCAGGCGACCGCGATGCGGCGATCGACGCCCTGGATCGCATGATCAACAATTACCCGGACAGCTTTCTCACCCCCGACGCCTACCTGAAGCTCGCCGCCGCCCAGGCGTCCATCACCCAGGGCCCGCCCTACGACCAGGCCTCCACTCAACTCGCCCTCACCTACTTCCAGGACTACACCATCCTCTACCCCGGCGAGGCCGACGTGACGATCGCCAACAAGGGCTTTGACGACGCCCGCGCCTTGCTCGCCGAGAGCAAGATGACGATGGGTGATTTTTACTACAAGAAGCGATCCAACTATAAGGCGGCCAAGGTTTTTTACAACGAGGCTATCACCACCTATCCCGACTCCCCGACCGCCGAACGCGCCCGTCGCCACCTCGCCCGCATCGAGAAGATCGAGGCCGGCGAAGACGATCCCGAGGGCACCGTCCGCGGTGGTCCGCGGGCCAAACGTTTCTGGATTTTCTAGGCCGCCCGTCCGAGTCCGCCTACCCTCCCCATGTCCCGTTTCCTCGCCGCGAGCTTTGCCGCCTTCGTTCTGTTTTTCACCGGCGCCTGCTCGCACTACCGCTTGGGCACCGGAGTGGAACGCGATTTCGAGAGCGTGTTTATTCCGCCGGTCGAAACCAACGCCGCCTACCCCCAGGCCGCGGCCGTGCTGACCACCCAGGTCCGCGAGGCCTTTATCCGTGACGGCCGCATCCGGGTGGTGAACACCCCCGCCGAGGCCGATTCGATCCTCATCGTGACGCTCACGAACCTGCGCCGGGCCAAACTCACCTCGCTCCCCACCGACTCCGGCCTCGCCCGCAAGATGGGCCTCACCCTCGAGGCCACCGCGACCCTCCGCGACCCCGCCGGAGAAAAAACCTGGTTCGCCGATCGCCCCGTGGCGGTGGAACGCGAACTCTTCACCGACAACGGCTCCGCCGACTTGCAGCCGCTCCAGCAGACCCAGGCCGAATACGCCCTCCTGCCCCAACTCGCCGAACCTTTTGCCAAACGGCTGGTCGGCGCCGTTCTCGACACCTGGTGAGTCCCGCCCGGAACGCACCTCGACCGCCCCCATCCGCCGCGTTTTCGGACGCGGCTTTTTCATGCCCGGGCGCACCCCCGACCTTGCGCTCGCCCGCGCCCTCTATCCACCCTGTCGCCGCCGTGCCCGCCCCCCTTCACTCCGCCCTCCTCGCCCCCTCGCTGCTCGCCGGCCGCCACACCCGCCTGGCCGAAAGCGCCGCCGAAGTCGCCGCCGCCGGCGCCCCCTGGCTGCACCTCGATATCATGGACGGACACTTCGTCCCCAACCTGACCTTCGGCCCCCAGATGGTGGCGGAGTTGCGCCGCGAAACGCCCGACCTGTTTTTCGACGTTCATCTGATGCTGGAAGAACCCCAGCGCTACGCCGAAGCCTTTATCCAGGCCGGGGCCCAGTTGGTGAGTTTCCACGTCGAGCCCACGCTCGATCACCACACCCTGCTCGCCCGTATCCGCGCCCTGGGCTGCCAAAACGGCCTGGTCCTCAACCCCGGCACACCCGCCGAAGCGGTCGAGCCCTTCCTGGGCGAGGTCGACCTGATTCTCGTCATGACCGTTCAGCCCGGCTTCGGCGGCCAGCCCTTCCGCCGCGACATGCTGGATAAACTCGTCCGCCTCGACGCCCTTCGCCGCGACCGCGGCCTGACCTTCCGCCTCGAGGTCGATGGCGGCGTCGACCCCGCCACCGGGCGCGAGTGCCGCGCCGCCGGGGCCGACACCTTTGTCGCCGGCACCTCGTTTTTTAAATCCCCCGACCGCGCCGCCTTTGTCCGCGAGGTCGCCACCTGGTAAACCGCCCCGTCTCCCCGCCCGTGCCCTCCCCCGCCGTCCCCGCCGCCACCATCGGCGCCGCCCTCGCCAAACTCGCCGACGAGATCGTCGCCCGCCACCCGGCCGACCCCGCCGCCCGTCTCATCCTGCTCGGCATCGCCAATGGCGGCGTGCACGTCGTCACCCGCCTCCAGTTTTTGCTCCGCGACCGCTTCGCGGAACACGCCCGTCCCCGCACCGGCATCATCGACATCTCGTTCCACCGCGACGACATCGGCCGCAACCCCATCCCGAAGGAGTTCACCCCCACCCTGATCCCCATCGACGTGACCGGGGCCACCGTGATCCTGGTCGACGACGTGCTTCAATCCGGCCGCACCGTCAAAGCCGCCCTCGACGAGCTCTTCGACCACGGCCGCCCCGCCAAGGTGGAACTCGCCGTCCTCGTCGACCGCGGCGGCCGCACCCTGCCCGTCGCCGCCGACTACACCGGCCTCGTCCTCGACGCCGGCCCCGAGGAGAAGGTGACCGTGGTGCTCCACGCCTCCGACCCCGCCCACGACGCCATCACCGTCGCGCCCGCACCGCGAAAAACCTGAACCCTCCCTCCCGCCTCCACCCTCTTCGCCACCGCTCCCGTCTACCGGCCCATCGGACCTTGGTCATTGGGCATTGGTCATTAAAAAAAGTCCCCGATGTCCTGGAACCGCCGCCACCTGATCACGCTCGAGGAGCTATCCCTCGCCGAGCTGGAACAAATCCACACCGTCGCCACCGCCTTTAAACAGGTGCTGGGCCGTTCGGTGAAAAAAATCCCCGCCCTGCGCGGCAAGACCATCGTCAACCTGTTCCTGGAGCCCAGCACGCGCACCCGCATGGCCTTCGACATGGCGGCCAAGCGCCTGAGCGCCGACGTGATCTCGTTCGACGCCGCCAGCTCGTCCACCACCAAGGGCGAGACCCTGCGCGACACCGCGCAAAACATCGCCGCCCTCGGCGCGGATATGATCGTGATCCGCCACAACTGCGCCGGCTCGCCGCTCTATCTCTCGCGCATCCTCGATATCCCGGTGATCAACGCCGGGGACGGCTCGCACGAGCACCCGACCCAGGGTCTGCTCGACACGTTCACCATGAAGGAACGCCTCGGCTCCCTGCGCGGCCGCCGGGTCGTGATCCTCGGCGACATCCTCTTCAGCCGCGTCGCCCGCTCGAATATCCACGCCCTGGTGAAATTCGGCGCCGACGTGACCCTCTGCGGCCCTTCCACGCTCGTTCCCGAGTCCCTGCGCAGCCTCGGGGTGAAGGTGTCCCACGACCTGCGCTCCGCCCTGGCCGACGCCGAGGTCGTCATGCTGCTAAGGATACAACACGAGCGCCAGACCGCGTCCATGTTCCCCAGCCTGGGCGAATACACCTCGATGTTCGGCCTGAACCGCACCCGCGCCGGCTGGCTCCATCCCGACGCGATCATCATGCACCCCGGCCCGATCAACCGCGGGGTCGAGATCGACAGCGATCTGGCCGACGGCGCCCGCAGCGTGATCCTCGACCAGGTGACCAACGGCATCGCCGTGCGCATGGCCTGCCTCTACCTCTGCGCCGGCGGCCGCCCCGAGGCCGTCGCGCCGACGGAGTGATATTGGGCCACAAAAGGCCCAGAAGGCGCAAAAGCTTATGACCGAAACCGATGCCCGCCGTCTAGCTGACACCATCCGCGAAACCGCCTTCGCCGCCCACCGTTTCCTTCGCCACGGGCAGAACGAAAAGGTTTACGAAAACTCCCTCCGCAATCGCCTCCGCAAACTCGGCCTCAAAATCGACCAGCAACACCCGATCAATGTCTTCGACGAGGATGGCAGTCTGCTGGGCGAATTCTTCGCCGACCTCCTCGTAGACGGCGAATTCATCATCGAACTTAAAGCCGTGCGCGCCCTGAACGACGACCACACCGCCCAGGTTCTCGGCTACCTCCGCGCCTCGCGCCTGGAGCACGGCATGCTCGTCAATTTCGGCGCCCCCAAGATCGAAGTCCGCAAATACATCCTCAGAAACGAGGACTAAACCCCGCTTAGTTCTCCAACCTCCGCCCACCAACCGCCTCCGTTTTTGCGCCTTCTGCGCCTTTTGTGGCCAACTCTCCGAATCCGATGCCTCTCCTCCACGTCCAAAACGCCCGCGTCATCGACCCCGCCTCCGGCCGCGACGCCGTCGGCGACCTCTTCCTCCTCGACGGCGTGTTTGTCGCCCGCCCGTCCGCCGCCGACCTCGCCGCCGCCGAGACCTTCGACGCCGCCGGCCTCGTCGCCGCCCCCGGCCTGGTGGACGTTCACGTCCATTTCCGCGAGCCCGGCCAGACCCACAAGGAGACCATCGAGACCGGCTCCCGCGCCGCCGCCGCCGGCGGATTCACCAGCGTGGTGTGCATGCCCAACACCGCCCCGGTGGCGGACAACGCCGGCACGATCCAGCTGATCAAGGATTCCGCCGCCCGCTCCGCCCGCGTGCACGTCTACCCCACCGGCTGCATCACCGTGGGCATGAAGGGCCAGGCCCTCGCGCCCATCGGCTCGCTGAAACGCGCCGGGGTGATCGCCATCACCGACGACGGCGATTGCGTGCAGTCGAACGAGCTGATGCGCCGCGCCTGCGAATACGCGAAGATGTTCGACCTCCCGCTCATGGACCACTGCCAGGACCACTCCATGACCGTCGGCGCGGTCATGAACGAGGGCACCATGTCCGTGAAACTCGGCCTCAAGGGCTGGCCCAACGCCGCCGAGGATCTGATCGTCGCGCGCAACTGCATCCTGTCCGAATACACCGGCGCCCACATCCACATGCAGCACGTCTCGTCGCGCAACGCCGTCGAGATCCTCCGCCGCGCCAAGGCCCGCGGCGTGCGCGTGACCGCCGAGGCCTGCCCCCACCACCTCGCGCTGACCGACGACGCCCTCGCGACCTACGACACCCATTTTAAGATGAACCCACCCCTCCGCACCGAGGAGGACCGCGTCGCCCTGATCGCCGGCCTGCGCGACGGCACCCTCGACATCCTCGCCACCGACCACGCCCCGCACACCCCCGACGAAAAGGACCGCGAATTCGACCTCGCGCCCAACGGCATCCTCGGCCTCGAGACCGCCCTCGCCGTCACCCTCGACGTCCTCGTCCGCCAAAACGGCTTCGCCCTCGCCACCCTGGTCGACCTCTGGACCCGCAAGCCCGCCGCCCTCCTCAAGCTCCCCGCCGGCACCCTCGCCGAAGGCGCGCCCGCCGACCTCGTGCTCTTCGACCCCGACGCGGAGTGGACCTACGACGCCTCCGCCGGCTTCTCCAAGTCCCGCAACAGCCCCTGGAGCGGGCAAAAACTCCGCGGCCGCGTGCGCCGCACCTACGTCGCCGGCCGCCTCGTGTTCGCCGACGGCGGCTTCCCCTCGGCCTGAACCGCCCCGCGCGCATGAACGCCTCCGCCGCCACCCTCGCCGACTACACCCGCAGCAGCTGGCGACGCGGCTTCGCCCTCTACCTGGAACACCCCTTTCTGCACGGCGGCCGTTGGTTCGGCTACATGTCCCGCCGCCTCTGGCCCGGCCGCGTCCTGCGCTTCACCGACGGCGAGGGCAACCGCTACGTGTCGATGAAGAACAACTTCACGTCCTTCGCCGTCGCCGTGCTGGGCGAGCGCGATCCGGACGTGATGCGTTTTCTGCGCCGCTGGATCCGCCCGGGGTTTGTCGCGCTGGATGTCGGGGCGAA
>CAMCHD010000058.1 GCA_945874545.1 Akkermansia muciniphila
TCCCGGCGGCGGGCGCGGCCGCCGGAACCGGCGCGGGGCCCAGTTCTCCCAGCGCGGTCTGGGCCCGACCAAACCAGCCCAGCTGTTCGCGGCGCCACGCCGCCATGCGCACCACGTCGGCGATCGCGGACGCGGGTTTTTCGCCCGCCGCCTCGCCGATTTCCCGGTAGGCCGCGAGGGCCGCCTCATGTTGATTGAGCCGCTCTTCGCACAGTCCGATATGGTAGAGGATGGGCAGGCGCCACTCGGGCGCGGCGTCGAGGGCGGCCAGCGCGCGAAACAACAACAGGGCGCCGGCAAAGTCGTTGCGGGTGTAAAACTGGTTGGCCAGTTGATTGCCGGTCCGGCGCTGCCAGGCCAGCCAGGCGGGGGCGCTGGGCGAGTTCCGGGCGTGCTCGTGACGCAGCAGATCGAGCGTCACCTGGAGCGATTCCTCGTGGCGGCCGAGTTGGGCAAGAAGCGTGGCCAACAGAAACCGCGCCTCCGGGTTTTGCTCCGCTTCGGGCTCCTGCTCGATAAAGGTCCGCAACGCGGTGACGGCCGCGAGCGACTCGCCCGCCAGCACCCGGGCATGGGCCGCCTTGAAGCGCGCGCGGGCCCGGTCGGCCGGGGCGAGATCGAGCAGATCGAGGCGGTTGAAGAACTTGATCGCGCTGGCGTAGTCGCCGGTCGAGAGGTGCGTTTCCGCGATCTCGAACTGGGCGGTGCGCACGGTGCGCCGGTAACGCACCGTCTCGGCCTCGGGCAGGCGCAGGGTGGAGTTGATGACGGAGTAAAAACGCGCGATCGCGAGCTTGGGCGAGCCAAGCTCCCGGTAGGTGCGGCCAAGCTCGAGCAGGGCCGAGGGCGTCTCGATAAAGCCCGGATGGTCCTTGAGCAGGCGCTCGTAGGTCGCGGCCGCCTTCACCCCCTCGCCGGATTTGCGCAGGGTTCGGGCGAGGCCGAGCAAGGCGGTGGCGAGCTCGTCCGGCTCCTCGGTGGCGGTCGCGACGGCGTTGTAGGCCAGCAGGGCCGATTCCAGGTCGCCGGCGGCGAGCTTTGCGTCGCCGATCCGCAAAAGACTCGCCCGCTCCGCCGCCAAGGCCTCCGGGCCGGCCTCGGCCTCGCCCGCCTCGGCGTGGGCCGAGGCCTCCGGGTGGTCGGCGGGCGCGGGCGCCCCATGACCGTCGGAGGCACGGCCGACCGGTCCCGCGACCAGGACGAGGAGAAGGAGGGAGACCGGGGAACGTCGTTTCATTTTTGCTCGTAGGTGGCGCGACTGACCGGAGCGGGCGGCGGGAGGAAGAAGGGAAGCAGCTGCTCCACCCGCACCCCGCCGGGAGGCGCGAAGGTATCGGGCAGGAGTTCGACCTCGCCCGCCCCGGTGTCGATCACCGGAGCCGGTTCGGCACGAGCGTCAGCCGGGGATTCCCCCGCCGGCGCCCGGCCTCCGGGGTCGGCCCCGGCCAAGGGAGAGCCCGACTCCGTCGGCGGTGACGCGGCGGGATCGTGTTCTTCGTTCGATTTGGCCTCTACCGGGGCCGCCACCGGAGGCGGCTCGGGCGGTGGAGGCGGCGGAGCGACGGGACGCGGTCGTGCAAAGCGCAGGGGGACCGGACCCTGAGCGACCAGGTAGGGCACGGAGGCCGCCGGCAGCGCGGCCGCCTGATTGGCGGCCAGCACGGCGGTCAGGATGCAGGCGGCCGCCCCCGACATCCTTCGCGGGGAAGGAGACGGCGGACCGGAGCTGCGCGCGGACGTGCAGGGTGCGGACATGGGAGGGTGGTGCGGTGAGAGTGTTCACGGTTCCATCCTGAGTTAATGGGTTCCGCCCAAGGTATCGGCACATCAAGGGGCGACTTGAGCGCCCTTGGCTTTCGCCGGGGCGGCCGCAGCCGGAAGCCAGATTCCGCCTCGGCCGGCACCGGAGTGACTGGGTGTGACCCCACGCCAATCCGCCAGCGCCAAAAAAAATTCGCCGCGGTAGGTCGTCGGTTTCGTGAAACTACCCCGCGCTTGGCGCTTTCTATCCAACGCCCCTGCGGCTACCCTTTATCCGTGCCGCCTTGCTCATCCCGCCCCGCCCTCATCCGCGCCTTGGCGTTGCTTGCCGCCCTCACGCCGCTCGCCGCGCGAGCCCAGATCGCCATCACCTCGGCCGTCACCCTGACCTCGGACGCACCGGATTCCGTTCACGAAGGGTTCACTTTTCGCAACACCATCGTCTCGGTGCAGTCCTTCAGCACGGCGACCGAGACCTACGCGCTGAGCGGGATGGCCGATCAGGTTTTTATCCGCCGGAGCAGTAGCACGAACAACGAGGCCCACGTCTGGTATCAAACCAGTTCCGTCGGCGGCGACCGCATCGCGCCCTACGCCACCGACTACGCCGATGTCCTGTTGGACAACAATTTTGCCCGCGGGGTGCACAATCTGTTCGGCAACTCCGGCACCGGGACCGCGAATGTCGAGAGGCTCGACCTGATCGCGACCGCCGGCTTCACCGCGACGGCCGGATTCGCCATCCCGGTCTTCGACTTCGGCATCGATCCCCAGCACGAGTCTTTCCGCATCGCGCTCGTGACCGCCGTGGATGGCGCGGGCAATCCCACCGCCTACAGTTCGCTCGCCAGCACCATCCCGTTTGTCGCGACCAACCTCTACAGTCACGACACGTTCTCCATCCACCGCTACAACACCGGCGACGTGACCACCAGCAACTACTCGGTCTTCAACGGGCCGAACCAAGGGCCGGGCGGCGTCATCTTCACCCTCGCCGATTTTGCCGTCCCGGTCGGCACCACGCTCTACGGCTATTCGCTTTTTGGGTATGACGTGAGCGACGGAGGCAACCCCGCCAACCTGGTGAATTGGAACAACTCGTCGTTTTTCCCCACCAACACCCCCAGCGGCGAAGGCCAGGCCGGCGGTTTCGATTTCTCGGGCGTGAACGGAATCTTTTTCTCCGCGATACCCGAACCCTCCACCTACGCCCTTGGCGGCCTGGCCCTCATGGTCGGCGCCATCGCGCTCCGCCGCCGGCCGACGCGAGCCGGCTGACCGGAGACCAAAAGGAAATCCTCGCTTTTCCGTGCGGTCCGCCGTCTTCGATTATTGGACCGAACGGCCATCGTGGATGACACCGGAGCCCCTCGCCGCCTACCTTTCCATATGGCGCGCTTCGGTCCATCAAAAGAATTCATCTGTTCTAAATTTATCAGCAAGCGGGCAAATTCGATCAGAGGAAATTCATGCGAGCCAAGATCGCCCAGTCGATCCACACTACCCGACGTCCAGGGTTTGCGTCACCGCTTCGCACAGACCCGCAAAAGTCTCCTCCGTGAGGGAAAGGCGCCGGCCGCTGAGGTGGGCGATACCCCAGGTGCGCCTGAGCTTGCCTCCCGGAAGAGCCAACGAAACCAGCGATCCCTCGGCCAATTCACGCCGCGCCACCCAGGAGGCCAACACGCCTGCGCCCACCCCGACCTTGGCCAGCTCCTTGATCGCCTCCATGCTGCCGAGCTCCATGGTGTTCTCCAATTTGATGTCCGCCGCCGCAAGGTGATCGACCAGAAGGGTGTCCGAGTAGCTGCCCTTGTTGTAGACGATCAAAGTCTCCACGCGCAGCGCCTCCGGCGTCACCCGACCGGACCGCGCCCAAGCGTGCATCGGCGAGACCAGCACCCGTAATTCGTCGCCGAACAGACGCCGGAATTCGAGTCCGGTTCCTCCTCCCGGCTGCAACATGAGCGCCAGATCGATTTGATTGTGGCGCAACAACTCGACCATCCGCGGGCCATCCCCCGGCTCTATGCGCACCGCGCAATCCGGGAAACTCTGACGAAACTCCCTCAGCACCGTGGGAAGCAGATACTGACAGGTCGTCACGCTCGCCCCCACCCGCAGACGCCCCCGGCCCCACGCGCCGATCTCCTCGAGCGCCGTCCTCGCATCCTGCATGTCGCGCAGGATTTTCTCCGCCGCGGGCCGGAAGATTTCGCCGGCTTGGGTGAGAAACACCCGCTTGCCCACCCGCTCGAAAAGCGACACGCCCACGTCGCGCTCCAGGGCCTTTATGGTGTGGCTGATCGCCGACTGGGTCAGGTGGAGTTCCTTCGCCGTCTGGGTGAAACTCCCGCAGCGCGCCAGCGTGGCGAACGCGAGAGTCTGCCGGCTATCGAGCGTGGTCGTCACCGAGCGCATAAGAAAAAGCAGAATGAGAACAACTCATCGAAAACATGAGAACGTTGAACAGCATCATTTGGACCAAATCGCCGACATGGCACCCGGTTCGCTAATCCGGGGATCATCACCATGGCGTCCCGACCCACCAGTTCCGCAGCCGCCGCCCCCGCCGGGGCGCGTCTTCGCGTGGGCTTCATCCCTCTGACCGACGCCGCCCCCATGATCGTCGCCTCGGCCCAGGGGCTCTTTGCCCGGCACGGCCTCGACGTCGAGCTCAGCCGCGAGGTCGGCTGGGCCACGGTTCGCGACAAGATCATCTATCGCGAACTCGATGCCTCCCACGCCGTAGCGCCCATGGTCGCCGCCACCACCCTCGGCCTAGGCTGCCTCGCCACCCCCTGCCTGACCGCGTTTGTGCTCAACGCCAACGGCGACGCGATCACGCTGTCCTCCTCCCTCGCCCGGCGCGGGGTGAGCGACGCCGCCACCCTGCGCGCCGAGATTCAACGCACCCGGCACGAGCGCCTCCTCGTGCTCGGCGTCGTGTTCGCCCATTCCGCCCAGCACCTTCTTCTGCGGGACTGGCTGAGGGGCGCGGGCATCGACCCGGACAAGGATGTGCGGATCGTCGTCGTTCCCCCTCCCCAACTGCACCGCAACCTCGCCGCCGGCACCTTGGACGGATATTGCGTGGGCGATCCCTACAACAGTCAGGCGGTGCGGGAAAAGACCGGCTTCATCGCCGCCACCTCGGCCGCCCTCGCGCCGGGCCATCCCGAAAAGGTGTTCATGGTGCGCGAGGATTTCGCGGTCGCCCGGAGCGAGGAACATCTGGCTTTGGTCGCGGCGCTGCACGAGGCCGCCGCCCTCTGCGACGATCCCGCCTTTCGCCCCGAGCTGGTCCGGCTGCTCGCCCGGCCCGAATACCTCAACGTGCCCGCGCGTTTGCTGGCCCCGGCCCTCGTCGGCCCGCTGGACCTCGGCAACGGCCGCGAACCGGCGGCGTCCGCCGATTTTATCCGCTTCTCCAAACACGAAGCGAACGCCCCCACCCCTTTGCGCGCCCAGTGGATCATCGATGGCCTCGTTCGCCACGGCCTGGTGCCGAAAGGAGTCGACATCCCGGCCAATCTGGCCCGCCGCACTTTCCGTTCGGACATCTACGCCCAGTCCCGCGCGAGGCACGGCGCCGCCCTCGTCACCTGACTTCCGCTCCTGACGTCTCGCTCCGCGCGCCGTGCCTTCTGTGCCCGGCAGGTCTTTCCCCGCCGGCCGCGCCTTGATTCACCGCCACGGCACCAGACACCACACCATGAACACCGGCTTTCCCGTTCCGTCATTCACACCTCCTCGTCGTCAGCACGCTTCTCCGCTCGCCGCCGGAGGCCTGCCTCATGTCGGGCAGCCCGTGGATTCGACCACCAGTATCCATCAGTCACGCTCATCATTCTGATAAAAAGCTATACCCGCGTTTATCGTTTAGGCCTCAGCCCATGGCACATGGGCGGCTTACGATGCGGCACACCCTTTCTCCTATTAACGCCATGATAACACTCCTCCGTTTCTCAGTTCTTCGCCGGCTCTCCGCGCTGGCTTTTATCGGCATTGCGCCATTCGCGGCCGGGCTCGCCCCGGTGCGCGCCGAAGATATCGAAAAACCCGATCTAAAGTTCGGCTTTATCAAGCTCACGGACTGCGCCCCCCTGGTCATCGCCAAGGAGCTGGGCTACTTCGAGGACGAGGGGCTCTACGTCACCCTCGAGGCCCAGGCCAACTGGAAGATCCTGCTGGACCGCGTCATCACCGGTGAGCTCGACGGCGCCCACATGCTCGCCGGCCAGCCCATCGCCGCCACCATCGGTTTTGGCACCAAGGCTCACATCATCACCGCCTTCAGCATGGACCTGAATGGCAACGGTATAACTCTCTCCAACGAAATCTGGGAGAAAATGCAGGCCGCCGCGCCGGCCCTCGCCGCCAGCCCCGCGCCCTTCCCGCTCAAGGCCGACCACCTCAAGCCCGTCGTGGACAGCCTCAAAAACGCCGGCACGCCGATGAAGATGGGCATGGTGTTCCCCGTATCCACCCATAACTACGAGCTGCGCTACTGGCTCGCCGCCGGCGGCATCAAGCCCGGCTACTATTCCGGCGGCGACACCACCGGCACCACCGATGCCGACGTGCTTATCTCCGTCACCCCGCCGCCCCAGATGCCCGCCACCCTCGCCCAGGGCACCATCCAGGGCTACTGCGTCGGCGAGCCCTGGAATCAACAGGCCGTGCTGCGCGGCATCGGCATATCTCCCGTCACCGATTATGACATCTGGAAAAACAACCCGGAAAAAATCTTCGGCGTCACCGCCGCCTGGGACCAGGCCAACCCCAAGACCCACGTCGCCGTGGTCAAGGCCCTCATCCGCGCCGGCCAGTGGCTCGACGCCTCGCCCGAGAATCGGGTCAAGGCCTCCCAAATCCTCTCCAAACCTGAATACGTCGGCGCCGATGTCCAGATCATAGCCAACTCCATGACCGGCACCTGGGAATACGTGAAGGGCGACAAGCGCCCCCACCCGGACTTCAATGTCTTTTTCCGCTACCACGCCACCTACCCCTTCTACTCCGACGCCGTCTGGTATCTCACCCAGATGCGCCGCTGGGGCCAGATCGACGAGGCCAAGTCCGACGCCTGGTATGACTCCACCGCCCGCGAGATCTACAAACCCGCCATTTACCTTCAGGCCGCCCAGGCCCTCGTGAAATCCGGCGTCATCAAGCCCTCCGATCTGCCTGAGACCGACGGCTACAAACCCGCCGACTCCGCCTTCATCGACGGCCTCACCTACGATGGCCGCAAACCCAACGACTACCTGCGCCAGTTCACCATCGGCCTCAAAGACTGATCCGCTGGCAACCCTTTCGTTGTTCGTTCATTCCCGCCGCGTCCTGTGACTCGGCGGATCACGCCCTTCGGTCTCCGTCTCTCTTCCGACCTTCGACCCAAGACCTTCCGCCCTTCGACACCCTTCTCCTTCATGACTGCCCTACTCAAAACCTGCGACGCCCTCGGCTTCACCTGGTTCATCCCGTTCATCCGTCTCGCCCGCCGCGAGAACCCGAACGAGCAGTTTCGCCAGATCCTAGTCAATCTGGGCGTGCCGTTGCTCGCCGTGCTCCTTTTCCTCGGCGCTTGGTCCTGGGTCGCCCGCAATGTCGAGGTCAGCTTCGGCGCCATCCCCGGCCCGGTCGCCGTCTGGCAGGAGGCCGGCAATCTCTGGAAAGACCACGTCGCCGAGCGCGACAAGGAAAAGGCCTTCTACGTTCGCCAGGCCGAACGTAAAGCCGCCCACGTCACCAAAACCCCCGACAAACCCTGGGTCGAGCGCACCTACGCCGGCAAGCCCACCTTCATCGACCAGATTTTCACCAGCCTCAAAACCGTGTTCGCCGGCTTCCTCGTCGCCTCCCTCATCGCCGTCCCGGTCGGCATCCTCTGCGGCCTCAGCAACGTCATCAACATCGCCTGCACGCCGTTCATCCAGATCTTCAAACCCGTCTCCCCGCTGGCCTGGCTGCCCATCGTCATGATCCTGGTCAGCGCCCTCTACAACCCGACCGATCCCTGGTTCGAAAAATCCTTCATCAGCTCCGCCCTCACCGTCGCCCTCTGCTCCCTCTGGCCGACCTTGATCAACACGTCCCTCGGCGTCGCCCAGATCGACAACGACTACCTCAACGTCGCCCGCGTGCTCCGACTCGGCTGGTGGAAAAAAATCACCAAGATAGTGCTCCCCTCCGCCCTCCCGCTCATCTTCACCGGGCTCCGCCTCTCCCTTGGCGTGGGCTGGATGGTGCTCATCGCCGCCGAGATGCTCGCCCAGAATCCCGGCCTCGGCAAATTTGTCTGGGACATGTTCCAAAACGGCAGCTCCCAGACGCTCGCCCAGATCATGGTCGCCGTCTTCACAATCGGCTTCGTCGGCTTCGCCCTGGATCGCGCCATGATGAGCCTGCAACGCGCCGTCAGCTTCGACGCCAACTCCATCCGCTAAAATCCCACGCCCCCGATTTTCCGAGTCTCCGCGTTTCCGCGTTTCAAAATTTCCGCCACTCCCTCCCCCATGTCCTTCCTCCGCCTCAGCGGCGTATCCAAAAAACACGGACGGCAGTCCATCCTGCGCGACATCGACCTCTCCGTCTCCGAGGGCGAGTTCGTCGCCATCGTCGGCTACTCCGGCCAGGGCAAGACCACCCTCATGTCCCTCATCGCCGGTCTCGCCCGACCCGACGAGGGGAGCATCACCCTGGAAGGCAACCCCGTCACCGGTCCCGGTCCCGAGCGTGGACTGGTTTTCCAAAACTACTCGCTGCTGCCCTGGCTGAGCGTCCGGGAAAACATCGCCCTCGCCGTCGATACCGTCTTCCCCGCCTGGAGCGCCGCCGAGCGCGACGCCCACGTCGATAAATACATCGCCATGGTCAAGCTGTCCCACGCCGCCGACCGCCGCCCCCGCCAACTCTCCGGCGGCATGCGCCAACGCGTCTCCGTCGCCCGCACCCTGGCCATGCAGCCGCGCATCCTCCTCCTCGACGAACCGCTCTCCGCCCTCGACGCCCTCACCCGCGCCAAGCTCCAGGATGAGTTCGCCGACATCCACCGCACCACCGGAGCCACCGTTGTGCTCATCACCAACTCGGTGGACGAGGCCCTCCTGCTCGCCGACCGCGTCATCCCCCTCACCCTCGGCCCGGGTGCCACCCTGGCCGCCCCGGTCGCCGTGGACCTGCCCCGCCCGCGCGACCGCCTCGCCCTCAATCACGACCCGCGCTTCAAACGCCTCCGCGCCGACATCACCGCCACCTTGCTCGGCTTCAACGCCGCCCGCACCACCACCCTCACCCGCAAGCTCGTTCTCCCCGACATCCTGCCCGAGGACCTCGACCAGCCCCGCGTCAACCGCCCCCCCCGCCGCCTCTCCGAGGAGAAACGCGAAATCGTATCCGTAAGTTAACCACGCCACGCCGCCTCCCGTTCCCGCCCGCCTACCTACCCGACCGACGACCCGCCCGTTCCCGCCAGACTGCCCACCCGCCCGCGCATGCACCGTTTTCTCGACATCTCCCGGCTCCACAAAACCTTTCCCACCCCCAAGGGACCGCTCACCGTGGTGAAGGATTTCAACCTCACCCTGCGAAAGGGCGAGTTCATCGCCCTCATCGGGCACTCCGGCTGCGGCAAGAGCACCGTGCTCTCCATGATCGCCGGCCTGGCCGACATCACCCGGGGGGGCATCATTCTCGCCGGCAAGGAGATCGTCGGCGCCGGCCCCGACCGGGGCGTGGTTTTCCAGTCCCCCTGCCTCCTGCCCTGGCTCACCGCCTTCGATAATGTCATGCTCGGGGTGGATCAGGTTTACTACACCGCCAGCCGTCTGGAGCGCCGCCAGATCGCCGAGTATTACCTCACGCTCGTCGGCCTCGGCGAGGCCATGCACAAACGCGCCTCCGAGCTCTCCCAAGGCATGCGTCAGCGCGCCGGCATCGCCCGCGCCTTCGCCCTCTCCCCCAAGATGCTCCTGCTCGACGAGCCCTTCGGCATGCTCGACAACCTCACCAAGATGGAGCTCCAGGACGTGCTGCTCGACCTCTGGCAACGCGACCAAAAAACCGCCCTCATGGTCACGCACGATGTGGACGAGGCCCTCTACCTCGCCGACCGCGTGGTCATGATGACCGACGGCCCCGAGGCGACCGTGGGCGATATTTTCGAGGTCAAATTCCCCCGCCCGCGCAACCGCAAGGCCCTGCTCGAAGACCCGGCCTACTACCAGGCCCGCGAATACCTCATCCACTTCCTCAACGAACGCAGCCACCACCGCCCCGGCCAGCCAACCCAGCCCGCCCACGCCGCCTGAAACGCCCCTTTCGGGCCGATTTTCACCTCGGTTCCGCCCCGCGAAGCGGAGCCCGGCCCCGCCACGCCCATTTTTCCTCCCGCACCACGCACCCATGAAAACTACATCCAGTCGTCTCGCCCTCATCGCCGCCGCGACCTCAGTCGCCGCCTTCGCCCAGTCCACGCCGCCTCCGGCTGTCTCGTCCACCCCCGCCGCTCCCGCCTCTCTCCAGGACGCCGTCACCCAAGGCAAGGCTTCCCTCAACGTCCGCCTGCGCTACGAAACCGCCAGCCAGGACAATACGCTCGGCGACGCCGAGGCCCTCACCCTTCGCACCCGTCTCGGCTACAAGACCGCCGCCTACCTCGGCTTCACCACCTACCTGGAGGCGCAAAACACCACCGCCCTCATCGACGACTACGGCTTCCCCGGCGGCACCGGCGAACAGTCCCCCGCCAATACCTCCGTTATCGCCGACCCCGAGATCACCGATGTCAGCCAGGCATGGCTCGCCTTTGCCCACGAAAAGACCACCGCCACCGTCGGCCGCCAAAACCTCGTCCTCGATAACGCTCGCTTCATCGGCAACGTCGCCTGGCGCCAGAATTACCAGACCTTCGACGCCGTCGTGCTCAAGGACACCACCTTCGACAAACTCACCCTCACCTACGGCTATCTCTGGGGCATCAACCGCATCTTCGGCGACGGCCCCGCCGCTTTCGCCGACTACGAATCCGATTCCCACGTCATCAACGCCAGCTACGCCGGCCTCCCCTTTGGCACCCTCACCGGTTACGCCTACCTGCTCGACTTCACCAACGCCAACGCGGCCATCAAGAACAACTCCACCGCCACCTACGGAGCCAGTTTCGTCGGCGGAGCGCCTCTCGCCGACGCACTCAAACTCACCTATCGCGCCGAATACGCCACCCAGTCCGACTACGGCAGCAGCGCTATTGCCGGTGGTTACACCGCCGACTACTACCTCGGCGAAATCGGCGTCGTCGTCGCCAAAAAATACGGCGCGAGCATCGGCTACGAAGTTCTCGGTTCCGACAACAATCAGGGCTTCCGCACCCCCCTCGCCACCCTCCACGCCT
This sequence comes from Akkermansia muciniphila, assembly GCA_945874545.1. Taxonomy (GTDB): domain Bacteria; phylum Verrucomicrobiota; class Verrucomicrobiia; order Opitutales; family Opitutaceae; genus IMCC26134_A. The sequence continues at coordinate 11,159 of CAMCHD010000058.1, forward strand.
TCAATGGCTGGGCCGATTTGTTCCTCGGCACACCCTCCGGTGGCCTCACGGACCTCTACTTCAAGGTCTCCGCCGAGTTGCCCTACAACTTCAGCTTCCTCGGTCTCTATCATCAGTTCGAGTCCGACGTCGGCGGTCGCACTTACGGCGACGAGGTCGATCTACAGCTCGTTTACAAGGTGAACAAACGCCTCAGTTTGCTCGCCAAGGCGGCGTTCTACGACGCCGACAAGTTCGGCGTGGATACCGAGCGAACCAGCGTTCAGGCCGATTTTGCGTTCTAAGCGCGCACCTACGCCACTTCTTGAGCCCGCGCCCGCCAAGGGCGCGGCTTTGGGGTCCGCCATCACGCTCCTTAGGCATGCATGCTGTTCATGATTTTTCTAAATTTGATTCACATAGTGAATGTCTAAGTCCGCTGGTCTTGGCACCGGCACTGCTTGAATGAGCTCAATGTCCGCCGCTCCGTCCGCCCCCCCCACTTCCGCCGGGTTTCGTCCCGACCAGAAAGAATACCTGGAGGGCTTTTTCAGCGCGCTCGCCGCGGGGGCCGACCTCGCAGGGCACGACCTTGCGCAGTCCGCCGCCCCCGCCCCCGCCCTTTTCCACTCCACCCCGGTCGAGGACCTCAACCAGCAGGAACGCTGGAAACACGCCGAACACCCGCTCGACGGCTGGGATCGCCTCCTCGCCCACGCCGCCGCCGACCAGTCCCCCGACGCCGAGCACAACTACCGCTTCCGCTGGCACGGTCTCTTCCACGTCGCCCCCGCGCAGGAAGGCTTCATGCTCCGCCTTCGCCTGCCCGGTTGCGGCATCACCAGCCACCAGCTCCATGGCGTCGCCGACCTCGCGTCCGAACTCGCCGGCGGCTACGCCCACATCACCACCCGCGGCAACCTCCAGCTCCGCGAGATCAAGCCCCGCGACGCCGTCGCCGTGCTCGCCCGCCTGGCCGACCTCGGCCTCTCTTCCCGCGGCTCGGGTGCCGACAACCTCCGCAACATCACCGCCTCGCCCGACTCCGGTTTCGCCCCCGACGAAGTGCTCGACGTCCGCCCCTACGCCGTCGCCCTGCAAAACTATCTCTACCAGTCCCGCGACCTCTACGACCTCCCGCGCAAATTCAACATCGCCTTCGACAACGGGGGCGGTCTCTCCGTCGCCGCCGACACCAACGACATCGGCTTTTTCGCCACCCGCGTCCGCGCCGATGGCGCAATCTCAAATCTCAATTCTGAAATCCCAAATGCTGGACCCGAAACCGCGTTTCGGGTCCAGCTCGGCGGCATCACCGGGCACAAGGACTTCGCCCGCGACACCGGCCTCCTCGTCGCCCCCGACCAGGCCGTGCCCCTCGCCGTCGCCATGATGCGTGTCTTCATCGACCACGGCGACCGCACCAACCGCAAAAAAGCCCGCCTCAAATACCTCCTCGAAGCGCGCGGCGTGGAGTGGTTCCTCGCCGAAACCGCCAAGCGCGTCAAATTCGCCCTCATGCGGGTGCCCCCCGAGGCCTGCGAGCCCCGCCGCCCGGTCGTGAAACACGCCTGGCTCGGCCCCCGCCCGCAGCGCCAGATCAATACGTGGTCGCTCGGTGTCGGCTGCCCCGTCGGTCGCCTCACCCCACGCCAGATGCACCGTCTCGCCGACCTCGCCGCCCACTACGGCAAGGCCGAGCTTCGCCTGACCGCCTGGCAAAATCTGCTCATCCCCCACCTCCCCGCCGCCTTCCTACCCACCGTGCAACGCGCCGTCGTGGACATGGGTCTCTACCACGAAGCTTCCCTCGCCACCGGCGGCGTGATCGCCTGCACCGGCAGCGCCGGCTGCAAATACTCCTCCGCCGACACCAAAGCCCACGCCCTCGCCCTGATCCGTGATCTCCCCGCCCTCGTCGACGTCGACCAGCCGGTGAACATCCACTTCACCGGCTGCGCCCACAGCTGCGCACAACACTACTGCGGCGACCTCGGTTTCATCTCCACCAAACTTCCCGACGGCGCCGAAGGCTATCACCTCTTTGTCGGCGGCGGCATGGACCAGGAACAAGGCATCGCGCGCGAACTGCTCCGCTCCATCCCAGCCTCCGAAGTGACCTCCTTGGTAGCGAAACTTCTCCGCACCTGGCAAAACGCCCGCCAGCCCGGCGAGTCTTTTGTCCAATGGAGCCGGCGCCACGAGATCGCCGCGTTGAAAGCTCTCCTCTCCTAAACCATGTCCCCGCCCCCCTTCATCCCGGACACCGCTCCCTTCACCGAAGAGCAACGCGCCTGGCTCAACGGTTTCCTCGCCGGCCTCTTTTCGCGCTCCGCGCGCGCCGAAACTTCGAATCCCAAGTCAGCAACGCCAAATGCGGCGCAACCGCTGACCATCCTCTACGCCACCCAGACCGGCACCACCGAGGCCCTCGCCAGGAAAGCGGCCAAGACCGCCGCCGCCCGCGGCTTCACGCCCACCATTCTCGACGTCGCCACCGTCACACCCGCCACCCTCGCCAGCCACGCGAACCTCCTCCTCCTCACCAGCACCTACGGCGACGGCGAGCCGCCCGACGCCGCCAAGTCCCTGCACGCCGCCCTCGCCGCCGACACCTCCCCCGCACTCACCTCCCTGCGCTACTCCGTCTGCGCCCTGGGCGACACCAATTACACGTTGTTCTGCCAGGCCGGAAAGGATTTCGACGCCTTCTTGGAACGGCGCGGGGCCACCCGCATCCACCCGCGGGTGGATTGCGACGTGGATTTCGACGCTCCATTCGAGACGTGGCTCGACTCCACGCTCACCTCGTTCGGCAGCCCGTCCGTTGCGGTTGGTTTGCCCTCGGACCCGAATCCGCAGGACGACGTTCCGCCCGCGCCGGTCTTTTCACGGACGCGTCCGTTCCACGCGCCCGTGCTCGAAGTAAGGCCCTTGAACGCCCCGGGTTCGGCCAAGGAAGTGAATCATGTCGTCCTGGATCTCTCCGCCGCCGGCCCCTCCCTGGCCTACGAGGCGGGCGACGCCCTGGGTGTGATTCCTCAAAACGATCCCGAGCTGGTGTGCGAGGTTCTGTCCGCCCTCGGTGCCGACGGCGAGGAACCCGTGTCCACCCCGGACGGAGAACTTTCGCTCCGTCGCGCTCTCACCGAATACTACGACCTCGGAGCGCCCTCCGCCGCGCTTCTGTCCGCGCTCGGCCTGAGCGCCTCCCCCCAGCCGCCCGACGGCCCGTCCCCCGACCTGCTCGACGCCCTGCGCGCCGCAGCGCCACCCAGGCCTGATGTAACCAATTTGGTTACACATTTCCGGCGGCTCGCTCCGCGGCTGTATTCGATCAGCAGCTCACCCACGAAACATGCGGGCGAGGTGCACCTCACGGTCGGCGCCGTCCGTTACACCCACGCCGGGCGCACGCGCAAAGGCGTCTGCTCCACTTTTCTCGCCGACCGCGCGAGCAGCCTCGGCACGGTGAAAACCTACCTGCATTCCAACCGGGGATTCCGTCTGCCCGCCGATCCCGCCGCGCCGGTGATCATGGTCGGCCCCGGCACCGGCATCGCCCCGTTTCGATCCTTTCTCCATGAGCGCGCGGCCTCCGCGGCCCGGGGCGAAAACTGGCTCTTTTTCGGCGACCAGCGCGCCGCCACCGATTTTCTCTACGCCGAGGAACTCAAGACCCTGCGCGAGTCCGGCGTGCTTACCCGCCTGGAACTGGCCTTTTCCCGCGATCAGCCGGAGAAAATCTACGTTCAGCATCGAATTCTGGAGCACGCCACCGCGCTTTTCGCCTGGCTGGAAAAAGGCGCCTATTTCTACGTCTGCGGAGACGCCAAACGCATGGCGAAGGACGTCGACGCCGCGCTGCATCAGGTGGTGGAGCGGGCCGGCGGACGATCCCCCGAAGACGCCGCCGCCTACGTGCGGGCGCTCACCGCCACCAAACGCTACCAGCGTGACGTGTATTGAGCGGAGCGGAGTGGCGAGAAGTGAGTAGCGCGCATACCAAACCCATGCCATCCCCAAGCCCTGGTCCCTCGGCGTCCGACCTACTCGCTGCTCGCTACCCGCTACCCGCAACTTCGCCGCCACTCGAAGCCTTTCTGGCCGAGTTGCTCGGCGACCAACAAACCTTGCAAACCCCCGTGACCCGCGCGGCCACCGCCCACGCTCAACAACCCTCCGCCTGGCGCGCCGAACGATTCCGCGAACTCATCCCACTGACCGCGCCCTCCCCCGGCCAGCAATACGCCTTCGAGGTGGATCTCGATTCCTGCACCGGCTGCAAGGCCTGCGTCTCCGGCTGCCACTCCTTGAACGGCCTGGACGAGGACGAAACCTGGCGCGACGTCGGCGTCGTGCTCGGCGGACTCGCAAGCCCGAAGGACGAAGCCCGAATACCGAATGGTCCGGCCGCGTCCTCTCCCGCGAGTCCCGCGCCGTCCCGCATCACCTCAGGCTCCGACCCTTGGTCATTCGGATTGCGTTCTTCGGATTTCCCCGGCGGCTCCGGCGCCTCTGCCCAAACCGTCACCACCGCCTGCCACCACTGCGCCGACCCCGCGTGCCTGAACGGCTGCCCTGTCCTCGCCTACGAAAAGGACCCCGCCACCGGCATCGTCCGCCACCTCGACGACCAATGCATCGGCTGCAGCTACTGCGTATTAAAATGCCCCTACGACGTCCCCAAATACAACAAACGCCTCGGCATCGTCCGTAAGTGCGACCTCTGCCACGGACGCCTCGCCGCCGGCGAAGCCCCCGCCTGCGCCCAAGCCTGCCCCACCCAGGCCATCAAGGTCGTCCTCGTGCCCACCCCCGCCGCTCCATCCATCATCCCTCATCCATCATCCCTCATCCATCCCTACGACGCCGTCATCCGCCTCCCTGCCGATCCCGCCTACACCCGCCCCACCACCCGCTATATCACGAAGCGCGAACTCCCCGCCAACCTCCGCGCCGCCGACGCCGCCACCCTTCGCCCCCAACCCACCCACTTCCCGCTCGTCGTCCTGCTCGTCGGCACCCAGCTCGCCCTCGGTATCCTCCTCTCCGCCGCTCTCCTCCCTCCTCCCTCCTCACCTCTCACTGGCACCGCCGCCGCCCTCTTCTTCGCCGGTCTCGCCGCCAGCGTCCTGCACCTCGGTCAACCCCTCCGCGCCTGGCGCATTTTCCTCGGCCTCCGCCGCTCCTGGCTCTCCCGCGAAGCCGTCCTCCTCGGCGCCGCCGCCCCCCTCGTCGCCCTCACCGCCGCGCTTCCCCACCTCCCGTCGCTTCGCGTTCCCGATGTGCTGATCGCCTACATTCGTCATTCGGATTTTCAGACCAGCGCCTCAAGCGCGCTAGACGTCATTCGGATTTCCGCGCTCGTGCTGACGACGCTCGGCGTCGTCAGCAGCGCCATGCTCTACATCGACACCCGCCGCCACTTCTGGCGCCCGGCCAACACCT
>CAMCHD010000059.1 GCA_945874545.1 Akkermansia muciniphila
GTCAAGTATCGCGGCCTGCGCCTCGTGCAGGTCGCCGAGGGCGCGAGCATCGTGCTCAACAAGACCGGCTCCATCCAGATCCTCGACGTCGAGGATCGCGAAATCGAGACCTACAACATCGTGGTCGGCTCGGTCCTCCCGGTCGGCGATGGCGAACAGATCAAGAAGGGCGACATCCTCGCCCAGTGGGATCCTTACAACGTTCCCGTGCTCTCCGAAAAGGGTGGGACCCTGGCGTTCAAGGACATGATCACCGGCGTCACCGTGAAGCGCGAGCTCGACGAGGCCACCGGCCGCATCGCCATCGTGGTCATCGAGCACAAGGAGGATCTCAATCCCCAGGTCGAGATCCGCGACGGCGCCAACAAGCCCATCGCCGCCTACTCGATCCCCGTCGGCGCCCAGATCGTGGTCAACGAAGGCGACGACATCCAGCCGGGCGCCCTGCTCGCCAAGACGCCCCGCCAGGCGTCCAAGACCAAGGACATCACCGGTGGTCTCCCCCGCGTCGCCGAGCTTTTCGAAGCTCGTCGTCCGAAGGATGCCGCCGAGATGGCCCGCATCGAGGGCGTGGTGTCCTTCGAGGGCACCCTGCGTGGCAAGCGCAAGCTCGTCGTCCGCAACCCCGATACCGCCCAGGAAGAGGAGCACCTCATCCCCGCCGGCAAACACATCATCGTGCAGCCGGGCGATCTCGTCACCAAGGGCCAGCACCTCACGGAAGGCTCCGCCGATCCGCACGAGATCCTCGAGATCCTCGGGCCGGCCGCCCTCTACGAGTTCCTAATCGGCCAGGTGCAGGAGGTTTACCGCCTGCAGGGCGTGACGATCAACGACAAGCACATCGAGATCATCATCCGCCAGATGCTCCGCAAAGTCCGCATCACCGATCCGGGCGACAGCGAGTATTTCTGGGGCGAGCAGGTGGACCGCACCACCTTCCTGTCCGAGAACCGTCGCATCGAGGAGGCCGGTGGCAAGCCCGCCGAGGCCGAGCCCATCCTGCTGGGCATCACCAAGGCCTCCCTCGAGACCGAGAGCTTCATCTCGGCCGCGAGCTTCCAGGAAACGACGCGCGTCCTCACCGACGCCTCCACCCTGGGCAAGATCGACAACCTCCGCGGCTTTAAGGAAAACGTGATCATGGGTCACCTCATCCCCGCCGGCACGGGCCTGCCGACCTACAAGAAGGTTCGCATCAGCCTGCCCTTCGGCGCCGACGCCGAAGAGGTAGTCCCGGCCGAGGCGGGCTGATTCGGTTTACCGTCCTGTTTGGCATTTGGCCGCCCGGTCCCCGGGCGGCCTTTTTCTTGATCCGGAACCCCCGGGCATGGATCGAAGCGTCTCACGCCGTCGCGTTGGTTCTCCGGCGGAACTCCCGCGCATCGCAACACCCCTCCCGCCCGACACCGCCCGTCCGGCATTGTGTAACCAATTTGGTTACACAATGGCTTTCTCCGGCGCCGTTCGCGTCGTCATCGCCGCTGTGGCCGGTTTTGGCGCGCTTGGCGGGTTTATTTGGCGGGCATGGCGCAAATCGATTGATGCGGGACAAGCGATGGCGGAGTGTATTCGCCTGATCCCGGGGCGGATGGCCGCTCCGATGTTCTTTCGCATCCCAAGACGCGGGTAAAGCGCCCGCGTCCGGCAGAGAACCTCGTCGGAGAGGAAAGTCCGGACACCACAGGGCAGGATGCTGGCCGAGGTCCGCAAGGGCCAAGTCCAGGCGGCACACGTCAAGGTGTGTCGACGGAAAGTGCCACAGAGACTAAACCGCCACCGGGGACACCCGAGGGTAAGGGTGAAAAGGTGGGGTAAGAGCCCACCGCGTCGATCGTGAGGTCGGCGGCACGGTAAACCCCGTCCGGTGCAAGGCAAAATAGGCGACCGGGCGGCTCGTCCGATGGTCGCGGGTATGCCGCATCCGCCTCCGCGTCAGCGAGAGGCGGGCAGACCGGCCGCGAGGCCGGTGTTGAGAGAAATGGCCGTCACCGGCGCGGCGACGCGTCGGCCACATAACCCGGCTTACAGCCCCGGGATCAGACATTTTCAGGGCGCGCACTCCGGCCCTTACTGCATCATCATGGTGTCGGTGTTTTCCGCCATGGCGGGAGCCGGGGGCGTTTCCATCGTGGCAGGAGGCGCGACCGTCTCGTTCGCGGTCGGTGCGGCCGCGGCTTCGGCGGCGCGTGCGGCCTTTTCCGCGGCGGCGCGAGCGAGGATTTTTTCACCTTCCCGCTCGGCGCGCTCCATCTCCATTCCGAGTTTCGCCTCGGCGGCCTCGGCCTCGTTCAGCAGTCCGTCGCGATTCGCGTCGTATTTGGCGAGCAGAGCGTCGCGCTCGGTTTTACGTTTGGCGCGGACGGCGGCTTTGTCCGCCTCCCACTTCGCGCGTTCGGCCTCCTCCAACGCGCCGTTTTTGTTTTTATCGTAGCGTTTGAGAATCGAGGCGGGGACAGGCGGGATGTTTTCGGCGGGGCCCGCGCCAAGGGAGGCGGGCGCCGCGAGCAGAGCGGACAAGGCGAACAAGGGCAGGCGGCTTGCGGTGGGCATGGGGTGGGGGACGCCCGGAGGATGGGAGGAAGCTAGGCCGGACGCACCACCAAACGTTGGCGTTTGCCGGCGGCCAGCCAGGTGCGGGTGAACGCGGCGAGGGCGGGCAGATCGACGGCGGCGAGGCGAAGGTCCCATGCCTCGAAGGTTTCCAGCGGAAGGCCGAAGAGCTCGCGAACCGCGGCCTCGCCGGCGTGCGCGGCGTTGGTTTGCAGGCGCATGCGGCGGGAGGCTTGGAGGCGGGTGACGGCGCGGTCGAGTTCGGCCGGTTCGATGCCGCCGGCCGCGAGGCGGGCGAGCTCGGCGTCGAACTCGGCGAACACCTCCGTCTCCTTGCCCGGTTGGGTGCCGGCGTAGAGGTAAAACATGCCGCTTTCGATGCCCACCACGCGGCTGGCGCTGACGAAGTAGGCGAGGCCTTTTTCTTCCCGCACGCGTTCGAACAAACGGGCCGCCATGCCACCCAGGATTTCGTTTAAAACCGCGGCGGTGGTGTCGTCGGGGTCAAGGGCGCCGGGGCCGGGAAAGGCGTCGAAAACCAGCGCTTGCTGGCAGGGGCGGGCGTGGGTGTGCGCGGTCGCGCGGGCCGGAACGTGCCGGGCGGGCCGGGTCGGCGCGGTGCCCGCGGGGATCTTTTCGAGAAACGCGGAGAGCAGGGGGACCAGTTTTTTTTCGTCGAAGTCGCCCGCGACGGCCAGCACGACGTTTCCACCCACGCGAAGTCTGGTCCAGAGCGCGCGAAGGTCGGCGGGTTTCAGGGCGGCGACTCCGGCGCGGTCGCCGTGGGCGTCGAGGGCGAGCGGGTGCCGGCCAAAAAATCGGGAGCGGGCGAGGCGGTGACCGGCGTTCACGACATCGTCCTCGTCCTGTTGGAGCTGGGCGAGTTCGGCGTCGCGTTCGACGGCGAAAGTCCGCGCGGCGAAGGCCGGCGTGAGCACGGCGTCGCGCAGCAACTCGACCGCGAGTTCGGCGTCGCCGGGAAGAACCTCGAGGGCGAGTCCGAGTGTGTTGTTGCCCGGGAGCGGCGAAAAACTGCCGCCGACCGCCTCGATCGCGGCGGCAACCTCGGCGGCGTCGCGCTTGGCCGTATCCTTGGTCAGGAGGGTGGCGAGCAGGGCGCTGGCACCGCGTTTGCCGGCGGCCTCGTGCAGGGGTCCGCCCTCGCAGACAAAGTGGAGATGAAGGTTCGGCTGGCGTTCGTCGCGGCGGAGGAGGAGGCGCACGCCGTTGGCGAGGGTCCTGTCTTTCCATGCCGGGGTGGGTTTGCGGGACGGGCCGGCGGCGGCGGATTTCTTCGCGACGGGCTTGGGCGTGGGGTCGAGCGAGACGGTGTTTTCGCGGGCCGGCGGCAGCCACTCGCGCACGACGCGGCGCAGGTCCCCCGGGGTCGCGGCGGCGACGCGGTCGAACCAGGTGCGGCTGAACGCGAGATCGCCGGCCACCACCTCGGCGGAGCCCAGGCGCGCGGCGCGGCGCGATACGGTCTTGCGGCCGCCGATCTCGCCGACCACGAGCTGGCGCACGGCGCGCTCGAGCTCGGACCGGGTGAAGCCGCCTTTTTCCGCGAGGCGCGCCAGTTCGGCGCGCAGGGCGCGTTCGGCGGCGTCGCGTTTGCCCGGATCGCAGGTGAAAAAGATCGCGAACAAACCGGCGTCGCCCGGCGACCAATGGTGGGCGTCGACGCTGTGCACGAGGCGGCGTTTTTCGCGCAGTTCGCGCCAGAGCGGAGAGCTGTCGCCGTGGCCCGCCACGACCGCCAGCAGATCCAGCAGCGGGGCGTCCGGGTGGGTCAGCGCGACCGTCGGCCAGGCGAGGGCGCCGCGGGACTGCTCGACCTCGGCCGTCTCGCGGTGGACGCGCGGCGCCAGCTGGATTGGCTCCGCGGGCTGGAAGACCGGGGCGAGGCGGCGGCGCGGGGCGCCGCCGAAGTGTTTTTCCACGCTCGCGCGGGCGGCGGCGTTGGAAACGTCGCCCGCGATCACCACGACCAGGTTGTTCGGCGCGTATCGATCCTGGTAATACGCGAGCAGTTCCGCGCGGGTGACGGCGGAGAACACCTCGCGGTGCCCGATCACGGGTTCGCGCAGCGGATGTTGCCTGAAGACGGTGCGCGCGAGCGCGTCCCAGTGGCGGCGATCGTGGTCGTCGTCCCCCATGGCGATCTCGCGCAGGATGACCTCGCGTTCGCGGTCGACCTCCCCGGCGGGCAGGGTGCTGCGCAGGGCCATGTCGGCCAGCAGGTCGACCGCGACCTCGAGGTGGATCGCGGGCAGGTCCACGTGGTAGACGGTTCGATCGTAGGTGGTGTAGGCGTTGATCGAACCGCCGTGGGCCTGCACAATGGCGGAAATCTCGCGCCCGGCGCGTGACGGGGTGCCCTTGAAAAGCAGATGTTCGAGGTAGTGGGAAAGGCCGGCGCCGAGCAGCGCGCCCTCGTGCTGGCTTCCGGTTCGCACCCAGACCTGGACGGAGACCACCGGCGCGGCGTCGTCGGGCTGGACGAGGAGGACGAGGCCGTTGCCGAGTTCGGTGCGATGGACCGGCTGGGCCCAGAGGCGTTCGAGCAGGCGGCGGTCGGCGGGGGCGAGCAGGGAGGGCATCGTTCAGGACGCTGGCGAACGGGGAGCGGCGGGCCAAGGCCAATGCCTTCGCCCTTGGGCTCGACCGCGGTTACCGGTGGTGTCGCGGGCAATCACTCGGCGTCGGCGAAGCTGGGCAATGGGAGGCGGCGAGCGCGGGGTTGGAAGGGGTCCACGAAGGCGGCGTCGAAATCGAAGACCTCGGAAAAATCCTCGCGGCGATCGGCGTCGGTTTTACTAAAGACGTTGTATTCAATAAGATTATATACAATGTCGCCAAAGTGAATGGTCGCGTGCAGGCCCCAGGAGTTCAGCACCGTCTTGGTCAGGGGGCCGAACTGTTCCAAGGCGTAGGCCCGCAGGCCTTCGGTGAGTTCGCGGCCGCTCACGTGGCGGGAGATTTTGGCCCGGGCGGCATCCTTTTTTTTCAGCTCCTTCACCACATACTCCAAGCCATCCCGCACAAATTTGTAGGCTTGCCGATCAAAACGGGGGTCCTCTTTCCGGATCAGAGTGACAATTTGTTCAACATCCAGGTCGGCCATGGTGGAGTTACTAAGCAAGCCTGCGCGGGTGCGCAATCCCCCGATAGGCGGTGGATAGTGAAAAATTTACGCTTTGTCGGTAGGTGTATTCCATAACGGAAACGGACTAGAAGATTCCGCCTTTTACGATTTGTGTTTCGATCCGGTAACGGCACCCTGATGCCAATCCTTTTCTAATAATCATGATCGCCTCGACTCAGACCAATCACCCCTTGCACGGCGCCACCAATACCGGCGTCGACGGCGAGGCGCGCCTTGCCGTTGCTTGCGGCCGCCTTCGCGAAGCGGGTTTGCGCATCACCCAACCCCGCATAGCCATCATCAACGCGCTGATCAGCTGCAACCAGCCTATCAGCATCGAGCAAATCCACGCGCAACTCGACAACAAGTCGTGTGACTTGGTGACGGTTTACCGCTGCCTGGGTGCCTTTGAGGATATCGGCATCGTGCGACGTTCATTCCTGCACAACGGCACCAGCCTCTACCAGCTCGCGGATCGCAAGGAGCCGGTCTACCACATCGTCTCCAAGGACACGGCGGACATCCAGGCGCTCGACGCGATCACCAGCGCGCGCCTCGCGGAAACCATCTCCACGGTCGAGGCGGAGTTGCGGGCGAAGGGTTATGAAAACGTGAGCCATGTGCTCGAGTTTTTCGCCAAGTCCTCCGGCCCGGTCGGCGAGGCCCGGGTCCGCGATACCCAGGTGAAAATTCCGGCCGCGCTGTAAGCTTGGGTTTTGTTTTTTCCGGCCACACGCCGCCCCTTTGCGGGCGGCTTTTTTGTGGACCCGACCGCGCGTCGCGAGAGGGGCGCGAGACTTCCCGGGCGGGAAAACCACAGCAGCGTCCGCCGGCGTCGGTCGGGCCGTGACTTAGAGGGTGGCAACGCCGGCGTAGGCGGCTTCGGCCGTGTTCCAGTTGAGGATCTTCCAGAAGGCCTGCACGTAGTCGGCGCGGCGATTTTGGTAGTTCAGGTAGTAGGCGTGTTCCCACAGATCGAGGCCGAGCACGGGCTGGGCGCGTTCGAGCAAGGGTGTATCCTGGTTCGCTGTCGTGAGGACGTCGAGTTCGCCATCTTTTACCACCAGCCATGACCAACCGCTGCCGAAACGCGCGAGCGACGCGGTGGTGAAGGCCTTTTGGAAGGCCTCGAAGGAACCGAAACGACGGTCTATCGCCGCGCGGAGAGGTCCGGCCTGGTAGTTGGCCGGCGCCGCGAGGAGCTTCCAGAAAAACGTGTGGTTGAGATGCCCGCCGATGTGGTTGCGCAGGGTGGTGCGCAGGGGCTCCTCAAAGGCGTCGATGCGGGCGATGATCTGCTCGGCGCCGAGTTCACGCAGATCGGGCCGCGCTTCCAGGGCCTTGTTGGCCGCGTTGATGTAGGCCTGATGGTGTTTGGTGTGATGGATCTCCATCGTCCTCGCATCGATGAAAGGCTCGAGGGCGCCGTAGGCATAGTCCAGGGGGGGCAAGGTGAAGGGCTGCGCGGCCGGTTCGACGCCCGGCGCGGCGGCGTGAACCCCCGAAGGTCGCGCGAACGCGAGCACCGCGGCGCCGAGGCCGAGCGATTGCAAAACCTGACGACGTGAGACCGGCGCGGCGGGGGAGTTCATGGATTTATTGATAAGCGATGGCCGCGTCGGGTGCAAACCTCCACGCGGTCGGTCGTTCGATTCCGCACGAAGGCGAGGTTCAGGTGCCGTCACGCAGGCGGGCGAAAAGGCGGTGACTGACGAAGTGGTCGTATAGCCATTCCGCGTCCCTTGCGAGGCCCTCGGGCTGGAAACCACAACGCATGGCCACGGCGGCGCTGGCGACGTTTTGCTCCGCGCACACGATAGTCTGACGATGGAGATCGAGCTGCGAGAATCCATGTCCCACCAAGGCGGTGACGCTGCGGGTCATCACGCCTCGCCCTTGGGCCTCCGCGGCCAGCCAGTAGCCGATTTGTGCGGAGCGGTTTGGCCGGTCGATTTGGTTGTAGCCGCAAACGCCGACCAGCCGTCCGCCGTCTTGAATCGCGAAGTGCAGTCCGGTTCCCGCCGCCGCCGCGCCGAGGGTGAATTCGATGAAGCTCGAGGTCGCGGCTGGCACGCGGGTGCGGTCCAGCCAGGGCAGCCAGCGCCGCAGGTGAGTCCGATTTTCGTCGGTGACACGGAACAACTCCCCGGCGTCTTCGCGCTGTAGTTGCACGAGGCTCAGGCCGGGGCCGGCCGGGATGATCACCATGGCGCCGAGGATCAGGGCTTCGTCCGCGTTTCGACAAGCCTGGCCTGCACGGTGCGGCGGTCGAGATCGAGCCGGCGCGCGGTGGCCTCGACGTTGCCTCCCGCGAGCGCGAAGACATGCCGGGTGTAGCGCCGCAAAACCTGCTCGGCGCTCAGTTCGCCCTTCTCCAGCAGACCGTTCCAATCCTCCGGCTCCGACGGGTTGCGGCGCGCCGGCCGGTAGTCGCCGCGCACGAGCAGATTCCTCACGCATTGCTCGAGCTCGCGAAAGTTTCCGGGCCACGGGTAGCGCGGTCCCAGGTTTTTCTCGATCCAGATCCGGGCCTCGCGGGCAAAAACCTCGCCCTCGTCGGCCCCGACCAGGCGCTCCGCCACGTGGGCGACCAGCACGGCCAGTTCCGCCGGAGTATCGTCGAGTTGCGCACGCAACGAAGGCGTTTCGATGAGGTCCGAGCAAAGCCGGTAGTAAAAGTCTTCGCGAAAGCGGCCGGCGCGCATCTCCGTCGCAAGGTCCCGGTTGGTGGCGGCGATGATTTTGCCCCGGAAGGGGCGCGCCTCGGTGCCGCCCAGCGGTTGAAAGGTCCGCGCCTGCAGGACGCGCAACAACTTCACCTGGATGCCGCTTTCGACCTCGCCGATTTCATCCAGAAACACCGCGCCGGTGGCGGGGCACACCTCCATCCAGCCGGCGCGATCCGTCACCGCGCCGGTGAAGGCGCCACGCCGGTGGCCGAAGAGCTCGGATTCGATCAAGGTCGGTGACAGTGCGGAAAGGTTGAGCGGATAGAACAACTCCACGCCGTCGTCGTCGAGCCGCTGGCGACGTGGGTCGTAGGCGCGAAAGCGCGAGAGCGCCAGCGCCCGCGCCACCAGTTCCTTGCCCGTGCCGGAAGGCCCGGTGATGAGCGTCGCGAAATCTCCCATACGCGCGTGCAGGCCGCGACGGTAACGCGCGAGGTCGCGGGTGAAGATCGATTGCCAGATCGCCGCGCGCAGCCTGGCCATCGGCCCGGAGCCGCCGACCAGGCCGCGAAACACATGGTGAAAGGCGCGCCGGATCTGATAGGCGCAGGCGAACAGATGCGCCGGCGGCTCGCGCTCGAGGAGGGTCAGCCCGGGCAGATCCAGCCATCGCTCGGCGTCGGTCCGCCACGCGCCGAAAAAATCGAGCTTCCTCCCGTCCGGGCGCCCGGCCAATTCGTCGCGCACCACCGCGTCGAAACGTGGGGAATAGGTCTGGTAGAGCCAAAAGCCGGCGAGCTCTTCGTAGGCCGCCGCCGCCTCCCGCCAGGCCCGGGTTGGTCTCGGCGCCGCCGGCCCCCAGGCCTCCCGTGCCGCGTTCAACACCAACTCCGCCCGGGTCACCAACGCGAGGTGGTGGGGGTGCGGAACCGCTTGCGGCGGCAGCTTGTTCCACTCCGCCCCTAACGGCGCGAACTCGTCCCCCAGCGCCGCACGTTCGTGGGCGATGCGCTCCGGCAGGAATGGGTTCGTCGCATTTAACCGCGCCACGGCATCGGCGAATCGACGATCAACGTCGGTTTTAAAGATCTCAGCCATATTTACATAACCTGTTAATGCGCTTCGCATTTTCTGTCTATATTCCAATGAAAAGGAACTAACTAATTATTCGTTATTGCCTGATTATCATCTGTTAATGATATCTTTGCGGTGGCTGGCACCGCTGGCGCTAAAGGTAAGGTGTTCGTTTAACCCAACACACCCATGCGTCTTACTTCCTCCTTCGCCCGCCTCCGGCCGGCTCTCCTTGTCCTGGCCGCGCCGTTTGTCGCCCTGCTTTGCGCGCCCGTCGCGCTTACGGCCGGCGGCACGCTCACGCCGCTGGGTTCGCCTCACCAGCCGATCCAGATCCGCAGCCATCAGGTGGACGTCGTCCTCAACAACGGCTTCGCCCAAACCGAGGTCCAGCAGACCTTTTTTAATCCCAATCCGACCGACCTAGAGGCGATATATGCCTTTCCGGTGCCGCGGAGCGCGAGCCTCTCCGCCGTCACGATCGTGACCGGCGAGAAGACCCTGCAGGGCGAGGTCCTGCCCAGGGCCGCCGCCGAACAGGCTTACGCCGAGGAAAAATCCTCCGGCAACGACGCCGGCCTAGCCACCAAGGAGGCCTTCCAGACCTACCAGTTCAAGGTCGGCCCGGTGCGCGCCAACTCCGAGATGCGGCTGCGCTTCACCTATTACCAGCCGCTCGAGATCGATACCGGCGTGGGCCGCTACGTCTATCCGCTCGAGGAGGGCGGCACCGACGAGACCGCCAACTCGTTCTGGCAGCCGGTGCACAACCAGGTGCAGGCCGGCGGCCAGCTCTTGTTCAACGTGGAGCTCAAGTCCTCCTGGCCGGTCGACGACGTTCGCATCCCGGGATTCGAGGGTGCCGCCCGGGTCGACAAAATCGACGCCGGCCACTACCGTGTTCAGCTCGACCGTCCCGGCGCGAGGCTCGATCGCGACTTTGTTTTCTATTACCGCCTGTCGGACAAGCTCCCGGGGCGCGTCGAGGTGATCCCGTATCGAAAAGACAAGAACGCCCCGGGCGCCTTCATGATGGTCGTCACGCCCGGCATCGACTTGAAACCCATCACACGGGGCGCCGACTACACCTATGTGCTCGATGTCTCGGGCTCGATGCAGGGCAAGATCGGAACCCTTGCGAACGGAGTTTCCCGGGCGATCTCACAGATGCGGCCCGCCGACCGTTTTCGCCTCGTCACCTTCAGCGACACCGCCCGCCTCGCCCAGGATTGGACCCCGGCGACCCCGGAAAACGCCCTCGCCGCAACCGAGCTGCTCAAGGGGCTCGTTCCCCAAAACGGGACCAACATCTATGCGGGTATGGAGATCGCGTTGAAGGGCCTGGACGCCGACCGGGCCAGCAGCGTGGTGCTCGTGACCGACGGTGTCACCAACCAGGGTATCGTGGAGCCGAAGGCTTTCCACGCCTTGCTGCGGAAAAACGACGTGCGCTTTTTTGGTTTTCTCATGGGCAACAACGCCAACTGGCCGCTCCTTCGCGTCATGGCCGACGCCACCGGCGGCTTCTATGCCGGCGTGAGCAACGACGACGACATCGTTGGCCAGATCATGCTCGCCAAATCCAAGATCGCCTACGAATCGCTGCACGACGCCGCGTTCAAATTCACCGGCGCGCGCGTTTTCGACACCACCGGCGACCTTCCGCAAAAAATCTACCGCGGCCAGCAGCTCGTGATTTTCGGTCGTTACGAGGGTGCGGGTCGCGCCACCGTCACGCTCAACGCCAAACTTACCGGCGAGGACAAGACCTACACCACGACCTTCGACTTTCCCGAGGTCGATACCGACAATCCCGAGATCGAGCGCCTCTGGGCCCTCGCCCAGATCGAGCAGATCGAAACCAAGGAGGCGATCGGCGGAACGCCTGCGGACGAGGCCAGGGACGCCATCACCCAACTCGGCGTGAACTACCAACTCGTGACCGACCACACCGCCATGATCGTGCTCGATGACGCCACCTTCACCAAGCGTGGCATCGAGCGCCGTAATCAAGTCCGCACCGCCCTGGAGGTCGCCGCCAGATCCGCCCGCGCCGCGCAGCCGGTGAAGAACTACCAGGTGGACGCCAACCAGCCCACCTACGCCGCCCCCGCCCCGCACGTCGGTCACGGCTCGAGCGGTGGAGGCGGCGGCGCGCTGGCCCCGGCCGACATCCTCAAACTCTCCATCCTGGTGGTGTTGATCGGTGGCGCCACCTACAGCCGCCGGAAGCTGGCCCGGGGATAAACCCGCCGAAAGCGCGATGTCCCCTCTGCACCGCATACCCTGGATCACCCTGCTCATCGCCGCCTTCGCCGGGCTCGTCGCGACGAGCCCGGCCTGGGGCGCCGCGCTGGAGTTTCAGCGCGCCGCGGTGACCTGCCGGGGGGAACTCTGGCGCCTTTTGACCGCGCATTTGACGCACTTCGGGGCGGATCATCTCGCCTGGGATGTCGCGGCCCTGCTCATCCTTGGTGCGATGACGGAATGCGAAAATCGGCGCGGCTTCGCCCTCACCATCGGGGGCGCCGCGCTCGCCATCGGCCTCGGCGTCTGGATGGGCCAGCCGCAATTTGAAACCTATCGCGGACTTTCCGGGGTGGACTCCGCCCTCTACGGTCTGGTGTGCGCGCGCCTGTTGGCCGACGGCTGGCGGGCGCGACACACGTTCTCCATCGTCTTGGGCGGCCTCGCGCTGGCCGGTTTCGCGCTGAAATGCGGCGCCGAGTTGACGGGTGGTGCGACGGTGTTTGCCAAGAGCGGAGACCCCGGTTGCGTCAGCGTCGTGGCCTACGCGCCGGTGCCGCTGGCGCATTTGATCGGCCTCGCGGCGGGCATCGCCGGCGCAGGGTGGGAGCGCTTGCCCCGTCGCACGCCACGATCGGCGAAGGGCTCCACGTCGTCGCTTACCGGGCCGTGCCCGGGAGCAGCGGCTCTCGTTGACGAACGCGCAGACCGCGCGCGCGCCTTTCGCGCCGGCGAGGGTTCGCCCGGCCGAGGCGAGAGGCGTGGAGACGCCAGTCGATGACGTCCACCCCGTTCGCCCGCGCGAATGACCGGCGGCCTTCGGACATGGCGTCGAAGAAGGAGACGGCAAGCATGGGCGTAGTAACCCCGGGCGCATGTCGGGCGCGAAACGTGACGATCAGGGCAGCGCCAGGCCGAGGCGGTAGAAACGGCGCGGTGGAACAGCTCCGACGGGCGCGGGCACGACGGCGACCAGGTCGGGGCCGTCCCGTTGCACGGTGATGCCCGGCAAGGGGGCGAAGGCCTGCAGGAGGTCGGTGGTGGCCAGGAGGGTGAAAGCGAGGCGATCGTCGTGGCCCTCGGGCCAGGCGAAGCGGAGTTCGATGGCCCCGCCAGCGAGCTGGGCGATGCGGAGCGGCGGCAGCTCGACCGGAATGGCGGGGCCGCCCGGCGGGGCCGAGGCGCGGGGGTCGGCCCCGGAAAGGAAGTAGTGGAGATGCGAATACGGCCGACCCGGCACGAGGGCGAAAGCGGGGCGCCCGGTGGCGCCGAAGTAGAAGCGTTCCCAGTCGTCGTCGAGCAGGTTGCCGTCCGCATCAGAATCGGAGGACAGGGGAACGGCGCCGAGGCTGGCGGCCACGACCTCCATGCCGGGGCGTCCGCCGGTGGCGGGGAGATCGGTGTAGCCGGTGACGAGGTAGGTGGTGCCGGGCACGATGCCGAGGCCGCGCTGCAGGGCGAAGGGGGCGCGGTATTCGTCAAAGAGCTCGACCTCGACCGCGTCGGCGCGGAGGTAGCGGTTGGGCGCGGCGGGATCGGGCGCGCCGACGGTGATGGCCCAGGCACCGAGGGGACGGCGGGCGAGGGGCAGGCGGTCGAAGAGGAGATCGACGGCGAGGGAGGCGGCGGCGAGTTCGGCCGGAGTGGCGAGGCCGGCGACGGCGGGCGGGAGGGCGCGCTCGGCGGGGTTGGCGCGAAGGAGACCACGCAGGCTTTCGAGCGGAGCGGGATAGGTCGGATCGGCAAGCGGCAGCTCGGGGGCGGCGGCGGCGAGGCGGGCGGCGAGCGTGTCGAGGATGGCCAGCTCGGCGGGAAAGGCGGCGAAAGTGGCGTCCACGCCCGCGATGAGGGCGGGCACGGGGTAGCCGTCGGCCGCGAGAGCGGCGAGTTGCGCGGCGCTTGGCGGCGTGCGGGCGGCGTCGCCAACGCGGGCGGGGAACAGGGTGAACGCGGTCTGGGCGGACGCGGGACCGGCGGTTTGAAGGGCGCTCCAGAGCAAGGCCTCGGCGGCGGCGGCGCGGAGGGTGGAGGCGGGATCGAGCACCACGAGGGAGGGCGGCGGGAGAGGGTTGGAGTAGGCGGTGCGGGCGGCGGCGAGCCAGCCGGTGGCGTCGGCGGCGAGGTCGGTGCCGGAGGGGACGAAGGCCACGGCGGGCGCGGCCAGCGCGGGCGCGGGCAGGAGGGCGACGAGCTCGGCGGAGAGGTTTGGCGCGGGGTCGCGGGCGAAGCGCGGGGCGGTGGCCAGGGTGTAGGCGGCGCGGGCGGGCACGAGCGTGGCGGAGCGGAGGGCGACGGTGCGTTCCAAGGCGGCGTAGGCGGGGTCGGAAACGCCGGGGGGCAGGCTCTCGGCGTCGGCGGGGCGGGTGCCGCGGAGTGTTTCCTCCAGGTCGGAGAAAGTGTCGCCGTCGGTATCCACGTTGCCATTACGCGATGGACCGGAGGCGAGGCGGATGCCGTCGAGGAGGTGGGCGGAGAGGAGTTCGCCGGGGGCGAAGCGACGGTTGGAGGCGTCGGCGGCGGTGGCGAGAAGGCGGAGGCCGGCGGGTTGAAAAGCGGGATCGCGGGTGGAGGCGGGAGCGAAATCGGCGGGGTCGGCGGGATCGGTGCCGGCGAGCAGTTCCTCGAGGTCGGAGCGTCCGTCGCCATCGGTGTCGGCCCCGGCGGCGGGGTCGAGACGGGCGGCTTGTTCGACGTAGTCGGGCACGCCGTCGCGGTCGGTGTCGGCGGCGGCGAGGGAGGCGGCCGGGAAGCTGTAGGTGGCGTTGAGCATCGGGCCGGGTAGTCCGGTGGCGAGGTGGACGAGGTGGAAACCGAGGGTGGCGGAGTAGCCGAGGGCGACGGGGCCGGTGTAGTCGCGCCACGGGGCGTCGGCCGAGGGGCGGTAGCGCAGGGCGTAGGCGGAGGAATCGAAATCGGCGAGGACGCTGAGCGGCGCGGCGTAGGCACCGGGCGGGGGCGCGAGGCGCACGACGGGCAAGGTGGCGCTGGCGGCGGAGCCGGGAAGAGTGACGCTGAGGTGGGAGCGGTATTGGTTGGGGAGCACGTAGGCGCTGCCGGGGGGAGGCGCGAGGGGGGTGGCGGCGGGCGCGCCGAGACCGGCGGAAGTGCCGAGAAAGGTTTCGCGGATGACGTCGGCGGGCAGGGCTTGGGCGGGGTCGGCCTTGCTGGTCCAGTCGGGGGCGTCGGCGAGGCCGGTGAGGCTGGATCCCGGGGCGCGGAAGGGGTTTTTCTCGAAGAAAATCAGGCTGGCGCGGGCTTGGGCGGCGTCGGGGAAGGCGGGGAGCGCGCCGCTGGAGGTGATTTGCCAGTCGCTGCCGGTGGAGCGGTGAAAATCGTAGTCAGTCGGGCGGGCGGAGCCGACGGGGCCGCGCAGGGCCAGCAGACCTTGCGCGCCGGGCAGGGCGAGCCAGCCGTGGAAACGCTCGCCGGGGGGCGGAGTGAAGCTGGACTGCGCGGAAAGGCCGCCGCCGGTTTTGACGGAGAAGAGCGTGGCGAGGGTGCCGGAGACGTCGGTGAGGAGGACGGCGGGAATGCCGTCGGGGAGAAAGGCGGCTTGGGCGAGGCCGACGGCGAAGGGGGCGGTGTCGCTTTGAGGGATGGGATTGTCGGTGCCGGCGGGGTCGCCGACGAGCACGGGGTGAACGAGGGCGTCGCCGGGAGCCCAGATGAAGGCGAGGGCCGCGCCGTTCACGTCGGTGATGCCGGTGGCGAGGCGGGCGGTGGCGGGGAAGTTGAGCGTGCCGCTGGTGCCGAGGACATCGGCGGCGAGGCGGACGAGACGCAGGGTGCGCGGGCCGGCGGGCGAGGCGGCTTCGGAAAGCACGGCGACGGCGGCGGGAGTGGCGGCGGTGAGCGCGACGGGCTCGGCGGCGACGGGGCGCTCGGCGGAGCCGAAGCGACTGACGGTGGTGGGCTTGGGATCGAGGAAATCGGCGAGCGCGTCCGTGGAGAGCGTGGCGGGCGGGGAGTTGTCGAGCGAGAGGACGAGCAGGCGGCGGGCGGCGGCGGGGCCGATCTCGGCGAGGTAGCCGGGGCCGAGGGCGGCGAAGTCGCTCAAGCGGGTGTGGGCGTGGGCGGCGGCGGGGCGGACGAGGCGGACCTGGTTGGCGGAGCGCGAGGCGAGGGCGTAGGCGTGGGTGGCTCCGTCGGGCAGGGAGGAGGCGACGTCGGTGACGGCGCTCAGGCCGGTGGCGACGGGCGCGGCGAAGCTGACGATGCCGGAGCCGTTGACCGTGCCGGGGCGGAGTTGGCCGCTGGCGTGGTCGATCCAGGCGAAGTCGGCGCTGTCGCGGTGGAGCGTGATGAAGGTTTCCTCGTCGAGGCGCAGGGCGGGCGCGGCGAAGAGCGCGAGCGGCGCGGCGAGGGCGGCGAGCAGAGCGGCGAGGGCGGGAAGGTAACGGGGGCTCATGGGACGATGAGGACCGGGTTGGTCGGGAGGATGCGTTTGATTTCGCCGTCGGTATCGAACTGGACGAGGAGGTAGCGGTAGCGCGCGCCGCGGGCGGCGGGCATGGGGTCCTTCCAGACGAGGGCGTGGCCGAAGTCGCGCAGGTAGGCGGGGCGGTTGTTGATCGGGACCGAGAGGACGTTGCCCACGGTGTAGCCGGTGCCGTCGGTGCGGAAGGTGCCGGAGAGCGGGAGGGGGAGGTCGGCGGAGAAGGGCAGGAAGGCGAGGAACGGATCGTTCACGGTGACGCCGCCGAGCTGGCGGCGGAAGGAGACGCGGTCGATGCGCGGCGAGACCTGCACGAGATTCGGCACGGCGGCGGGGTAACGCGCGGAGGGCAGCTGGTGGCGATAGACAACGAAGGGGAAGAGCGCTTCGGC
>CAMCHD010000060.1 GCA_945874545.1 Akkermansia muciniphila
GGAGGTGTCGACCGCCGGCAGCAGGGCCTCGGCGAGGTAGGGGGAGGTGGCGGTGCGGGCGCGGGCGACGTCCTCGGGCGTGCCCTCGGCGACGATGCGGCCGCCCTCGGCGCCGGCCTCGGGGCCGACCTCGATCAGCCAGTCGGCGGCCTTGAGCACGTCGAGATTGTGCTCGATCACCACCAGGCTGTGGCCGCGATCCACCAGGGCCTGCAGCACGCGGAGCAGGCGGGCGACGTCGTGGCGGTGGAGCCCCGTCGTCGGCTCGTCCAACAGGAGCAGAGCTCCTGTTGGAAAATCCGAAGGACGAAATCCGGATGACGAATCGGACGCGGCGGGCGAAGCCTGGCCTCGGATTTCGGGTTTGGTCATTCGGATTTCGGCGCCGGACACGGCGCCGGCGAGGTATTTGACCAGCTTCAGGCGCTGGGCCTCGCCGCCGCTCAGGGTATTGAGGGGCTGGCCGAGGGTCAGGTAACCGAGGCCGACCTCGTCCAGCACGGCCAGGCGGGCGCGGATGGCGGGTTCGGCGCCGAAGTGGACGAGGGCGTCGGCCACGGACGTGTTGAGCAGGTCGGCGATGGATTTTTCCCGGTGGGTGATGGCGAGAATCTCGGGCTTAAAGCGGCGGCCCTCGCAGACGGGGCAGGGCACGAACACGTCGGACAGGAACTGCATCTCCACGCGTTCGTAGCCGAGGCCCTGGCAATGGTCGCAGCGGCCGTCGCCGGCATTGAACGAAAACGACGACGGGCCGAACCCGGCGGCCTCGGCGGCGGGGGTCTGGGCGTAGAGTTCGCGGATGAGGTCCCACGCCTCGGTGTAAAGGGCGGGGTTGGAGCGCGGGGTGCGGGAGAGCGGGGATTGGTCGACGAGGACGATTTCGGTGAAGGCCTCGTCGCCGGTGATGGCGTGGATCTGGGCGGCGTCCTCGGTGAGTTGGTGGCGTTTGGCCAGGAGGCCCTGGTGGATCGCCTTGTCGAGCAGGGTGGATTTGCCGGACCCGGATACGCCGGACAACACCACGAAGCGGTGGAGGGGCAGGCGGAGGTCGAGATCGTGGAGGTTGTGTTTGTTTACGCCGGTGAAGGTGAGCCAGGCGGTCGGAGGCTCGGGCGGGACGCCCGAGCCGGCACGCGGGACGGGTGCGCTCCCCGGACCGACGGATGCCGGACCGACGA
This sequence comes from Akkermansia muciniphila, assembly GCA_945874545.1. Taxonomy (GTDB): domain Bacteria; phylum Verrucomicrobiota; class Verrucomicrobiia; order Opitutales; family Opitutaceae; genus IMCC26134_A. The sequence goes on from CAMCHD010000060.1 coordinate 1,182, forward strand.
CCGGGCGGCGGGTGGCGGGTGGGGGGATGGATTGGCGGCCGGAGAGGTAGGCGCCGGTGAGGGATTTTTTGTCGCCGAGGAGAGCGGGAAGGTCGCCCTGGAAAACGAGGTGGCCGCCCTTGGCACCGGGCACGGGGCCGATTTCGAGCACGTGGTCGGCGGCGCGGATCATGGACTCGTCGTGCTCGACCACGACGACGGTGTTGCCGGCGTTGACCAGGGTGCGGATGATGCCGATGAGGCGGTCGATGTCGCGCGGGTGCAGGCCGACCGAGGGCTCGTCGAGGACAAAAAGGGTGTCGATCAACGAGGTGCCGAGACAGGAGGTCAGGCCGACCCGCATGGTCTCGCCGCCGGAGAGGGTCTTGCTGGTGCGGTCGAGGGTGAGGTAGCCGAGGCCGACCTGGACGAGGTAGCGCAGGCGGGTCTGGATCGACTCCAGGGCCAGGTCGGCACTGCGGGTGGATGAGGAAGGGTCGAAGGTCGGAAGGTCCGAGGTCGAAGGTCGGGTGTGGTCGCGCCGGGGCGTGACAGGGGAGGTGGTGACAAGATCCAGCAGGTCGGCTACGGGCAGTTGGTAGAGTTCGGGCAGGGTTTTGCCCTGCCATTTCCAGCACAGCGACTCCGGTTGCAGACGGGTGGAGCCGCAGTCCGGGCAGGGGTTGTAGGCGCGGTAGCGGGACAGGAAAACGCGGACGTGCGTCTTGTAGGTGTTTTTTTCGAGCCACTGGAAAAAGCCCTTCAGGCCATACCAGGCGTGGGGCCACTCGCGGCCGGGCTGCCCGTAATCGGGTTCGCCTTCGAGCACCAGTTTTTGGTGGGCGGGGGAGAGATCGGCGAAGGGGACGTTCACCGGCAGGCCGATTTTTTTGGCGAAGCGCAGCAGGTCTTTTTGCGACTCGCCGTAGGTCTCGCCCAGCCAGGCCTTGATCGCGCCGTCGGCGATGGACAGGGAGCGGTCGGGGATGGCGAGGTTGAGGTCGATCTCGATCACCCGGCCGAAACCGCGGCAGCGCGGGCAGGCGCCGAGGGGGGAGTTGAACGAAAACAGGGCCGGGCTGGCGGGGCGGAAGGTGCGGCCGGTCTCGGGCGAATGCAGGCCGCGGGAAAAGTGCCCGGCGGGCGTGAGGAGTTGAAGTTGAGGGCTTGAAGGGGACGGGGCGACGGCGGGGGCGAAGAGGTGGAGCTGGCCCTGGCCGAAGTGGAGGGCCTGCTCGGCGGCTTCGAGGAAACGGGGGCGCGCGTCGGGGTTCAGCGTGATGCGATCCTGGGCGACAAAAAGGTGGGTCGCGTCGGCGAGCGGGGCGGGGTCGGCGAGCAGGTCGTCGAGGCGGTGGGCGGAGAGAGCGGGGAGCGGGGCGGCGGGAGCGGGGAGGAGGGCGCGGACGTAGGACTGGGCTTTGAGGCTGGCTAGGATCTCGGGCCAGGCGAGGTTGGCGGGGCGGGTGATTTTGAAGGCGACGACCACGGTCTGGCCGGCGTGGCCGGCGACGGCCTTTTCCCAGATCGTCGCGGGGGTGTCGTCCTCGACCGGGCGGCCGGTGGCGGGGTCGAAGCAGGTCGCCACGTGGCTGAACCAGATCTTAAAGTAGTCGGTCAACTCCGTCATCGTGCCCACGGTCGAGCGCGAGGTTTTCACCGTGTTGGTCTGTTCGATCGCGATGGACGGGCGGATGTTCTCGATCGAATCGACCTTGGGTTTGTCCAGCAGGTCGAGGAACTGCCGGGTGTAGGCGGAAAACGTCTCCACGTAGCGGCGCTGGCCCTCGGCGTGGAGGGTGTCGAACACGAGGGAGCTCTTGCCCGCGCCGCTGGGTCCGGTGACCACGATGTAGCGGCCGAGGGGCAGATCGAGGTCGAAGCCCTTCAGGTTGTTTTGGCGCACGCCGCGCAGGCGGATGCACTCCGGGGCGGAGGGCGCGGGAAGGGGCGCGACGGAGGGGGAGGAAAAGGAGGAGCGGGCCACGGGGGCACGAAGGCGCGCGGGCCCGCGAAGGCAAACGCGGAGCGCGGTCCGGGCGGGGTGGTCCGCTTCAGCCGGCGGCGACCTCGAGGCCGGCCTTGGCGGCGCGGATCGAGGCGGCCACGGCGGCGGCGGGGTCGCGGTCGGTCACGAGGGTGAGACGGGGCTCGAAGGCGGTGGCGAGGGCGAGGGCCTTGCGGCCGAATTTCGAGCCGTCGATGGCGAACACGGTGCGCTCGGCGGCGGCGATCATGCGGCGCTGGGTGGCCACGATCAGGGCGTTGTGGTTCCACACCCCGGCCTCGGTCACGCCCGCGCCGCCGAGGATGGCGAGGTCGGCGTGGATCTGGCCCAGCGATTGTTCGCACAGGGGGCCGACCAGCACGCCCAGACGGCTGTCGATGCTGCCGCCGGTCACGATGGTTTCGAGCGAACCGAGGTCGGCGTAGAGCGCGGCGATGGGCAGGGAGTTGGTGATGACCTGGAGGCGTTTTGCCACCAGCAGGCGGGCGACGGCGTAGACGCTGGTGCCGCCGTCGAGAATCACGGTCATGCCGGGTTTGACGAGGTCGGCGACGCGGCGGGCGATGGCGTGTTTTTCCACCGCCTGGCGTTCGTCCCGGGCGATAAAATCGTATTCGCGGGCGCGTTCGTCGGTGGCGACGAGGGTGGCGCCGCCGTGGTGGCGGCGGAGCACGCCGCGCGACTCGAGGGTGTCGAGCGCGCGCCGCACGGTGGACAGGGACGTGGCGCAGCGCGTCGCGAGGGTGTGGAGGTCGGCGTATTTGTGCTCGTGGATATAGCGTTCGATCAGGTCGAGGCGCTGCTTGGTGGTCATCCCGTCGGCGATACGCGCGGGAGGCGCGGCCGGGAAGGTTTTAATTTCGGCGTTGCGACCGGCGGCGGGGGGCGGATGGTGCGCGGGATGAACAGTCCCTTGCTCGGTCTGATCCTGCGATGGCTCGTGCTGGCGCTCGGCGTGGCCCTGGCGGCGCGCATCGTCCCCGGCATCCACTACGCCGACGGGGAGACGCTTTTTCTCGTGGTCGTGCTGCTGAGTTTTTTCAACGCGGTGCTGCGGCCGCTGCTGGTGTTGTTCACCCTGCCGTTCATCCTGCTCAGTCTCGGGCTCGGTCTGGTGGTGATCAACGCGTGCCTGTTTCTGCTCGTCGGCAAACTCGTGACCGGCTTCACGGTCGACGGTTTCTGGTCGGCGTTTTTCGGCGCGGCGATCGTCGGGGTCACCAACTTCGCCCTGAGCCGCCTGATCGGCCGGCGTCCGGGCGGCGGCCCCGGTCCGGGCGCGGGCGGGGGCGGGAAAAAGGCCCGGCGCGAGTCGGGCGGGGACGTGATCGACGTCTGAAAGGTTCCCGAGGGCCGCGGGCCTCAGGGAGTGTCGCCGGCGGGCGGAGGCACGCGCATCAAAAACGCGGGCAGCACCACGTGCACGGGACGGCGGGCCTCGTCGACGCCGTGAAAACTCCCGACGGCGGCCACGTCGCCGCCGGCCACGTGGTAGCTGTTGTAGGAAAAACTCTCGCCCGGCGCGAGCACCGGCGTCTCGCCCACGATTTTGTCGCCCTCGATCACCTGGCGGGAGCCGTCGGCGTGGGTGAGCACCCACTTGCGGCCGAGCAGGGTGACGGTGTGTTCGGTGGCGTTGCGGATGGTCACGAAATAGACGAACGCGTGCGGTTGGTCGGCGGGCAGACACTTTCCCCCGTGGTGGTAGACGAGTTTATCGAGGCGGGCGGTGAGACCGGGAAGGGCGAGCGAGGCGGACATGGGCGAGGACTGCATGGGGCAAACAAGGCAGTAAGGCGCGCTTGGCAAGTAGCGCGTCGCATCCGACGCGCGCGCGCGGCTAATCGCGGGCCGCTCCCGGCGTCCGGCGCTTGCGTGGGCGCGGGGCGGCGCAAGGGTGCGGGGCGATGAACTGGTCGGACTACGGCGCGGTGGCGTTGATGGGGCTGCTCGGCGGCGCGCACTGCGCCGGCATGTGCGCGCCCTTCGCCCTGGCGGTCTCGGCCGGTGCGCGGGGCCGGGCGGGTTTGTTGCTGGCCCGGCATCTCGCCTACCAGCTGGGCAAGGCCACCGCGTATGTGTTTCTCGGCGTGTTGCTTTTGTTCGCGGCGGGCTGGGTCGACCTGTTGGCGCCGCTCGCGCGGCTGCAAGACGGGCTCGCGGCGTTGGCGGGCGGAGTGATGTTGGTGATCGGGCTGGGGTATCTGTTTGCCTGGCGCTGGACCGGCGCGCTGGCCAACGAAGGCGGGTTGGTCGGGCGGGCCTGCGGCGCCTTGCGTGTCCTCTGGGCCACGCCCTCGCTCTGGCGCTGCGTGCTCACCGGCTGGGTCAACGGCTTTCTGCCCTGCGGTCTTTCGCTCGCGGCCTTGTTTTACCTCGTTTCGCGCGACTCGGTCGAGGGGGTGGTCGCGGGGGCTTACGTCTTTGGGTTTTCGACCCTGCCGGCGCTGCTCGCCACCGGTTGGTTGGGGGAACGGCTCACCGCCCGGACGCGGGGCCGGGGCCTGCGGGTGGCCGGGGCCTTGCTGGCGGGTTTCGGGTTGCTCACGATTTTCCGCGGGGCGGACGCGGTCCACGGCTGGTTCCACCGCCATGCCTTGCCGCCGGACGCGGCGGGGGCCCACGCGGGGCACGGCGAGCCTTGAGCGGCGGCTTGCGGGCGTGGGAGGGCTGGCAAAACCAGGCGCGCAAAAGCGCTATTCGATGGCGTTCTCGCCCGCTTGGACAAGCGGCTTGCCAGCGCCGGACGCGGGCCGCACACGTTCCCGTTTTTATCATGAAAAAACTGGCTCTGCTCTCGGTCAGCGACAAACGCGGCCTGGTCGAATTCGCGACCGCCCTGGTCAAGGTCCACGGCTACGCGCTGTTGTCCACCGGCGGCACGGCCAAGCTGCTGGTCGAGGCCGGCCTGCCCGTCACCGAGGTGGGCCAGCACACCGGGTTTCCGGAAATGATGGAAGGGCGGGTCAAGACCCTGCACCCCAAGATCCACGGCGGCCTGCTCTGCCGGCGCGACAAGGCGGACCACCTCGCGGCCGCGCGCGAGCACGGCATCGCCCTGATCGATCTGGTCGTGGTCAACCTCTACCCCTTCGAGCAGACGGTCGCGCGCAAGGGCGTCCACTTCGAGGAGGCGATCGAGAACATCGACATCGGCGGTCCCTCCATGCTGCGCAGCGCGGCCAAAAACCATGAGGCCGTCACGGTGGTCGGCGATCCGGTGGACTACCCGGCGGTGCTCGCGGCCCTGGACCAGCCCGCCGGTCTGCCAGCGTTGCGGCGCAAGCTGGCTTTGAAGGTGTTTCAACGCACCGCGGCCTACGACGCCGCCATCGCGCGTTACCTCGAGGCCCAGGCCGACGAGCCGGATCTCGACGCGTTGGGCGGTTACCCGAAACAATTCACCCTCGGCCTGCCCAAGGCCCAGAGCCTGCGCTACGGCGAAAACCCGCACCAAAAGGCCGCGCTCTACGGTTCGTTTCACGACCACTTCAGCCAGCTGCAGGGCAAGGAACTTTCGTATAACAACATCCTCGATATCACCTCGGCCACCTACCTCATCGGCGAGTTCGAGCGGCCCACCGTGGCCATCCTCAAGCACACCAATCCCTGCGGCGTGGCCTCGGCGGAGACGCTCGACGAGGCGTGGGAAAAGGCCTTCGCCACCGACCGTCAGGCCCCGTTCGGCGGCATCATCATCGTCAACCGCACCCTCGAGGCCGGGCTGGCCCGGGCCATCGCGGAGATCTTCACCGAAGTCATCATCGCGCCGCGTTTCAGCGACGAGGCGCTGGCCATTTTTGCGAAGAAAAAGAACCTCCGGCTCATGATCGCCAAGGACGGGGTCGGGGCGGATTCGCTGCTCGATGTGCGCTCGGTGATCGGCGGCCTCCTGGTGCAGGACCGCAACAAGATCCTGGGCAACCCGGCCGACTTCAAGGTGGTCACGAAACGCCAGCCCACCGCCGAGGAATGGGCGGCGATGCTCTTCGGCTGGCGGGTCTGCAAACACGTAAAATCCAACGCCATCGTCTACTGCCGCGGCGAACAGACCCTCGGGGTCGGCGCCGGCCAGATGGCGCGGGTGGACAGCTCGCGCATCGCGGTCTGGAAGGCGGGCGAGGCCAAGCTCGACCTCCACGGTTCGGTGGTGGTCTCGGAGGCCCTGTTTCCGTTTCCCGACGGACTCATCGCGGCGGCCGACGCCGGCGCCACGGCGGCGATCCAGCCCGGCGGCTCGGTGCGGGACGACGAGGTCATCGCGGCGGCCGACGCCCGCGGGGTGGCCATGGTCTTCACCGGCCTGCGGCACTTCAAACACTGACCCCGGCGGCGCCGGCGGGGCGTCGGCACGCCTCAGCCGGCGATCTCGACGTGCGGGTCGATATCGGCGTCGTAGTCGATGCCGGGCAGGCCGAAGCCGAACAGTTTTAGGAACTCGGCGCGGTAGCCGGCGATATCGGTCAGCGCGGCGAGATTCTCGGTGTTCACCTGCGGCCACAGCGTGGCGACCTCGGCCTGCACCTCGGGGCGCATTTCCCAATCATCGATGCGCACCCGGCCGGCCTCGTCGAACGCCAGGCCGCCGCCGCCGTAGAGCTGGGTGCGGAAAAGGCGGTCGATCTGCTCGATGCAGCCCTCGTGCGTGCCCTTCGCCTTCATGATCTTGTAAAGCATCGAGATGTAGAGCGGCACCACCGGGATGGCCGAGCTCGCCTGGGTGACGAGGGCCTTGTTCACCGAGATAAAGGCGCGGCCGTAGCCGTTGCACTTGAGGGTGGCGTCGATCGCCTTGGCGGCGCGTTCGAGGTCGTTTTTGGCCAGACCGATGGTTCCGTTTTTGTAGATCGGCCAGGTGAGCTCGGGCCCGATGTAGGAATAGGCGACCGAGGTGGCGCCGGGGGCGAGGAGTTTGGCCTCGTCCAGGGCGTTGATCCACATCTCCCAATCCTCGCCGCCCATCACGGCGGTGGTGTCGGTGACCTCGGCCTCGTTCGCGGGCTCGATCGTGATCGAGCTGACGAGACCCTTGTCGGGGTCGACGGTCTGGTTGCTGTAGGTCTGGCCGACCGGTTTCAGCACCGACTTGTGGGTGACGCCGGTCTTGGGGTGGGTGCGGCGCGGGGAGGCGAGCGAGTAGACCACGAGGTCGACCTGGCCGAGGTCGGCCTTGATCGCGGCGAGCACCTCGGCCTTCAGCGCGTCGGAGAAGGCGTCGCCGTTGAAATTGCGCGCGTAGAGACCGGCGGCGCGGGCGGCGGTGGTGAAGGCGGCGGTGTTATACCAGCCGGGCGTGGCGGTTTTGTCCGGTTCGGAGGGGCGCTCGAAAAACACGCCGATGGTCGCCGCGCCGGAGCCGAAGGCGGCGGTGATGCGGGAGGACAGGCCGTAGCCGGTGGAGGCTCCGATCACCAAGACTTTTTTGGGACCCCGGGCGATGGGGCCGCCGGCCTGGACGCGGGCGATTTGTTCCTGCACGTGGGCGGCGCAGCCGGCGGGGTGGGCGGTGACGCAAACGAAACCGCGGACTTTGGGTTTGATGACCATAAGGAGGAGAGGGTTGGGGCGGGCGAAAAAGGCGTCCAGACCGATTTACCGACGAGGCCTTCAGGGCGCGGGCGGCGTCGGGGCGGACTCGCGTTCGCGGCGGGCGAGGGCGGCGGCGAGCAGGCGTTCGGCCTCGAGTTGCTGGCGCAGGGCGCGGTTTTCCGCCTCCAGCGCGCGGGTCTCGAGCCGGGCGAGGTCGCGTTGCTGGCGGAGCAGGCCGATCCAGCCCAGGCCGATGGTGAAGGCGACGAGGGCGAACAGGCCGAGCACGTGCGGGAGGCGGATTCGCATGGCGGAGATGGCGGGTCAACCGAGCCACCACAGGCCGATCACGCCGAGGACCAGCAGCGTGGCGACGACCAGCACGGCGTCGCGTTCGGAGCGGGTGAGTTTGTGCAGCATGTCAGGGAGGGAAAGGCGGGGGCGGATCGAAGCGGCCGTAGAGGGCGTAGACGGTGTCGAGCGGCAGGGGCTGGAGGACGGGCAGGAAGGCTTCGGGGCGGACGGGAATCTTGCGGGTGAACAACTCCCGCAGGGCGGAGAGGGTGCGGTAGTCGCGACCGGCGGAGTTGTTGACCAGGCGGACGGCGGTGTCGAGCAGGTCGGCGTCGCCCAGCGCGGCGCAGGCGGCGAAAAAAGCCAGGAGCTGGGGGTAGACGGCCTCGCCGGGCGGCAGCGGCTCGGCCTCGAGTTTCGCGGCGTAGGCGAGCAGCAGGGCGCGGTCGGGGTGGGCCGCGAGGTGGCCGCTCAACAACTCGCAAACGGCCGGTTGGGTGGGCTGGGACAGAAGCTGGCGCACCAGGTCGGCGCGCAGGTCGAGCCGGTCGAGCACGACGAGTGCGTCCAGCCGCAGGCGCACCTTCTCGCGGTTGCCGAGCGGGCAATCGGGGGCGTCGAGGCGCGCCAGCACGAGGTCGGCGCGGCCCTCCGCGAGCAAACGATCGAGCAGATGGTAAAGCGCGAAGGTGTCTTTTTCCTCCTGCGCCGCGGCGGCGAGCAGGCGGACCCGGCTTTCGGGCGGAGCGGTGTAGAGCGACTCCTCCAGCCGGAGCAGGCCCGCGATCTCGGCCGGCAGGGCGGGTTCGGCCAGCAGGCGGGTGAGCGGAGCGGCGTCACCTTCGCGGCGGGCCGCGAAAAGCACGGCCTGGAGCCAGGCGGCGGGCGCGGAACCGCCGGTGAGCAGGCGTTCGCCGGCCAGGCGCTGGATGGCGGCAAAATCCCCCCGGGCCAGCAGGGCGCGATACCAGGCCGGGCCGATCTCGTCGCGGTGCGCGGGGTGTTCCCGGAAAAGCCGCGCGTAGAGCTGGTCGGACAGGAGCGGCTGGCCGGCCTGCCAGAGCTGAGCGAGCAGCAGGCCGGTCTTGTGGTCGGCCGGGTTCAGCTCGTAGGCGTTGGAGAGGGCGATCAGGGCCTCGTCCATCCGGCCGGCGCCGCGCGCCTCGCGGGCTTGGTCGAGGTAGAACGCCGACTGCACCTGGCGAAACTCGCGCCAGGCGGGCGGCCAGGCGATCTGGCCGAGCGAAACATCGTAGCCAATGCCGCGCAGCAAGGCGAAGACGCCGAGGATGGCGGCGAGGGCGAGGGCGAGGGTGGCGATGCCCACGCCGGCCGCGACGCGGCCCCAGAACGGGCGCACCTGGGCGGTGTCGACCGAGCACACCCAGGCGCCGTTCGCGCGTTGGGCGAGCAGGGGGCAGATGGCGCGGAAACGCGCGGGCGAGCGGTAGCCGAGCACGGCCTCGCAGCCGGTCTCGCCGCCGCGTCCCGAGTCGCTCCCAACCTGGCAGGGGCAGCGACCGCGCCGTCCGCGCGCGGCGAACCACGACTTGCGCGTGTTCCAATAAAAGGCGCCCCAGCCGAGGCGAAAGGTGTCGGTCAGCCAGCCAGCCACGCCGCGAAACCTGCGTGGCGGGCCGGCGCGGGGCGAGGGCAAAGCGCGGGGAAAAAAACGCCGCGACCGCTGGCGCGAGGCGGATCCTTGTATTAGCTGGCGCGCGTTTCGGTATTTCCCGCACTTCACCTCAAGCCATCCACCCATGACCACCTCGTCCCTGCCTTCCCTCGTCCGCCGCGGTTTCGCCGTGTTCGGATTTTTCGCCGCCGGCCTGCTCTCCGCCGCCACCGTCGGCGAGCCCGCCCCGGCCTTCACCCTCACCGATCTGGCCGGAAAATCCCACCAACTGGCGGATTTCAAGGGCAAGACGGTGGTCCTCGAGTGGACCAACCCGGAGTGCCCCTTCGTGGTGAAACACTACGAATCGAGCGGCAATCTGCCCGCCACCCAGAAAGCCGCCACGTCCGACGGTGTGGTCTGGCTCCAGATCAACTCCGCCGCCGCCGGCAAGCAGGGCGACTACGATGACGCCGCGGTCAAGGCCTGGCTGGCCAAGAACCAGGCCGCCGCCACCGCGTATTTGCGCGACCGTGACGGCAAGGTCGGCAAGGCCTACGCCGCCAAGACCACTCCGCACCTCTATGTCATCAACCCCGAGGGCGTGCTGGTCTACCAGGGCGCGATCGACAGCAAGCGCTCGACCGACGCCAAGGACATCGCCGGCGCGGAGAACTACGTGAAGACCACGCTCGCCGCGCTCAAGGCCGGCCAGCCGGTCGCGACGCCCACCACCCAGCCCTACGGCTGCGGCGTGAAGTATTGATTCGCCGCGAACCGATTCCGGATTTCATCGGGCCGGCGTGCCTTGCGGCGCGCCGGCCTTAGCTTTTTTCCAGCGGTCGCAGCACGCGGGCGTCGAACACGAAGGGACCGCCGGGCAGCACGCTGGCGAGCACGGCGAACGCGCAGGTTTTCCAGCTCCAGCGGCGGTCCAGCGCGACGGGCACCAGCGCGAGCAGGTAAAGCATAAACAGGATGCCGTGCGCCATGCCCACGTAGCGCACGGCCAGCGGCTGGTCGGCGAGGTATTTGAGCGGCATCGCGATCAGCAGGAGCACGAGGAAGGAAACGCCCTCGAGCAGGCCGACGAGGCGGAGGCGGGCGAGGGGCGTGGCGAGGGAGATCATTTGACGCGAAGTTGTTTTTTCACCGACCCGCAGCCGCAGCCCTCGCCGCCCGAGGCGCAGCCGCCTCCGCCGCGGCCGGACCTCAGGCGGCGCAGGGCGGGCGCGAGCAGACCGATGGCGGCGGCGGCCACGACGAGAAGGGCGAGCGGAGTCTGCCAGTCGGCGGGCATGGTCAGAAGCCGAGGGCGCGGCCCACCTGATAAAGGACAAAGCTGGCCAGCCAGGCGGTGCCGGTCATGTAGGCGAGCTGGAAGAGCGGCCACTTCCACCCGGCGGTCTCGCGTTTCACCACCGCGATGGTGCTGATGCACTGCATCGCGAACACGTAGAACACCATCAAGGAAAGGCAGACCAGCGGGGTGAAGAGCGGCGTGCCGTCGGGCCGCGCGGCGCCGCGCAGGGCGTCCCGCAGGTGGGACTGGTTCGCGGTCTCGTCTTCGCTCTCCTCCACCGCAAAAATCACGCCCATGGAGCTGTTGAACACCTCACGCGCGGCGAAGGATTGGATGAGGCCGATGCCGATGCGCCAGTCGAAGCCCAGCGGCGCGATGAGCGGCTCGATGGCGTGGCCGGCGCGGCCGGCATAGCTGTGCGCGAGGGCGTCCACCGGAGGCTCGCCCTCGGAGGCGGCGGGGGGCTTGGGGAAATTGGCCAGGAACCAGAGCACGATGGACAGGGCCAAGATGACGGTCCCGGCGCGTTTCACAAAAACCGCCCCGCGTTCCCACATCTGCCAGGCGACATCGCGCAGGCGGGGCAGCCGGTAGGGCGGCAGCTCCATGATCATCAGTGGCGGCGCGCCGCGCAGGAGGGTTTTTTTGAACAGCCAGGCGAAGGCGAAGGCGCCGGCGGTGCCGAGGAAATACATCAGCAGCATCAACCCGACCTGGGTGCCGAGCGGGACCTCGTCGGAGCTCACCAGCGCGGCGATGAGCAGCAGGTAGACCGGCAGGCGCGCCGAGCAGCTCATGAAGGGCGCCACCAGGATGGTCGCGAGGCGATCCTTGGGTTCCTCGATGGTGCGCGCCGCCATGATTCCGGGAATGGCGCAGGCGTAGGAGCTGAGGAGCGGGATGAAGCTTTTTCCGTTCAGGCCGACCCGGCTCATCACCCGATCCATGATGAAGGCGGCGCGGGCCATGTAGCCGGTGCTTTCGAGCAGGCCGATGAAGAAAAAGAGGATGAGAATCTGGGGCAGAAAGATGATCACCCCGCCGACCCCGGCCAGGGCGCCGTCGATCACGAGGTCGTGGAAATCGCCCGGGGGGATGAGCGCGGACACGTGCTCGCCGAGCCAGCCCATCAGACTCTCGATCCATCCCATCGGGATCCCGGCGAGGGTGAAGATGCCGAGGAACATCGCCGCCATGATGCCGGCAAAAATCACCCAGCCCCAAAGCGGGTGGGTGACCACCGCGTCGATGCGGTCGCTCAACGCGAGGGTGGCGTCGGCCGGGTTCGCCGCGGTGCCGGCGGCGGGCGGCACGATGGCTTCGCGGGCGAGCCGGCCGATCGCATCGTAACGCGCGGCGACCAGCATGCCCGAGCTGTCGGTGGCATCGGCCGTCCAACGGGTTTTCCAGCTCTCGAGGATGCGGGTGGTGGCGGCGGAGAGCGGGGTCGAGCCGGCGACGCGCACCGGATCGGGGTCGGTGAGGAGCAGGAGGGCCTCGGCGCGGGCGACGAGCGGGCCCTTGCCCTCATGGGCGCTCAACGAGGCCTGGAGTTCGGCCACGGCCGGCGCGAGCGGGGCGGGGATATCCCAGGCATGGCGGGGCAGGGGCAGGTCGGGCCGGGACAGGGCGAGTTTCAGCTCGATCAAGCCCTTGCCGTGGGCGGCTTCGCAGGGGATCACGGGGATGCCCAGTTCACGGCTCAAGCGGTCCGCGCGGACGGTCAGACCGGCCTGGGCGGCGAGGTCCATCATGTTCAGCACCAGCACGACCGGGCGGCCGAGGTCGAGCACCTGGTGCACCAGGTAGAGATTGCGCTCCAGGTTGGTGGCGTCGGCGATGCAGATGATGCGGTCCGGCGTGGGGGTGTCGGCCCGGCGGCCGAGCAGCACGTCGCGGGTCACGGCTTCGTCGGGCGAGCGGGCGGCGAGCGAATAGGCGCCCGGCAGGTCGATCAGGGTGAGCGGTTGGCCGTGCTGGGTGTAGGCGGTGCCGACTTTTCGCTCGACGGTCACGCCGGGGTAGTTGCCCACCTTTTGTTTAAGACCGGTGAGGGCGTTGAACAGGGTCGATTTGCCGCAATTCGGGTTGCCCACGAGGGCGTAGACCGGGGCGGACCGGGGCGCGGCGGGGGCGGGGGAGGAGGTGGTGCTCATGGGCGCGCCCCGGAAATGACCAATGCCCAATGACCAATGACCAATGTCCAATGTCCAATGACCAGGGAAAGAAGCCGATCGGTGTGGCGGTGAATCGAAGTGTTTTGGAGCAGCGCGCTCATGGGTTTAGCCATTGGACATTGGTCATTGGACCTTGGTCATTCCGCCGCCGGGGTCGCTCCGGCGGCGACGACTTCGATCAGGGCGGCCTCGGACTTGCGCAGGGACAAACGGTAGCCGCGGACCTGGATTTCGATCGGGTCGCCCAGCGGGGCGATGCGCACCAGCGTGATGCGGGTGCCGGGCAGCAGCCCCATCTCCCGCAGGCGGGTGAACGCGGCGCCGGCCTGCGGGTAAGCCTGGATGGTGGCGGAGGCGCCGACGGTCAGCTGGGCGAGGTTCATGGAGGAGCGGGGAGCGGGGAGCCGAGGGGCTAGGAGCGGGGAGGGAGGAGCAAAGGGCAGGGAGCGGGCAGAAGCGGGGGATTTGGCCGATTGATGACTCCGTGACTGGCTCCTCGCCCCTCGCTGCTCGCGCTCAACTCCTCAGGCCGGTGGGTTCGACCAGGATGCAAGCGGCGGCGTCGTGGCTGAGGGCGAGGCGGCAACCGTTCACCACGCAAATGAAGGGGCCGCGACCGCCGACTTTGGTGACAAAGGCGCGTTCGCCGAAGCCCATCTCGCGAATGCGCTGGCAAAACGCGGTCTCACCGCTCAGGGCGCGGACACGCCCGGACTCGCCGGCCGGCAGTTGGCACAAGGGCAGGGGTTCGGGATGGAGGCGGGCGAGAGAGGCGGACATCGAAGAGCCGCAAGATTGAGACTCAGTCTTATCTTGGGTCAAATGATTTGGTGGGGCGCGGCGATTTTTTCGGTTGGGCGGGCTGGGTTCTACCGCCGGGTGGTAGCTGCGGGTGGGAGAGGTGGGGTGGCGAGAGTCTGGGTGAGCATCAGGCGGGTGATGGCGGCGCGTGGGCGGGTGAGTTTCCACCGGAGGGCGGGGGCGTTCTCCGGGAAAACCGCCACGGTCGTTTCGAGCAGGGGGCAGCCGGCGTCGGCGCAGGGCAGTTCCGACACCACCACGACGGTGTCGGCGGGGACGCCCAGCAAATCGCGGACGAGTTTTTTCACCGCCGCGAGCTGGTCCGGCGCCAGCGTCTCGGGTGGCGCGGGATCGGCGGGATCGGGCAAAAAGCGGTGCACCGTCGGGGGAGCGCGTCGGGGGAGCGGAGGTGGTGCGAGGGCTCAGGCCTCGACGCGCAGGATGTAGAGCACGCCCTTTTCGGTGCCGACGGCGAGCAGGGCATCGTCCGGCGACCAGGCGAGGCGGGTGGCCGGCGCGGGCATTTTCACCGTGGCGCGGAGCGGTTGGGGGCGTTCGGGGCTCCAGAGCTGGAGGACGCCATCCTTGCTGGCGGCGGCGAGCAGGTTGTGCCGGTTTTGAAAAGCAACCGCGACCAGCGGGGCGTCGTGGGGCAGCATGGACGGTTCGCGACCCTCGGGGCCGGCGCCGGCGCAGTCCCACACGCAGACATCCTGGCCGCCGGTGGTGGCGAGTTTTAGCCCGGTGTGGTTAAAGCTGATCTGACGCACTTTCGACTCGTAGCCGCTCATGTGGAACTCCTGGTCCTCCTCGGGCAGCCAGAGGTGGACGGAGGGGTCGGCGTTGCCGGAAACGAGCCAGCGGCCGTCCGGGGGAGACCACGCGAGGGTGGCGATGCCCTGGGCGTAGGGAAACTCCTTCTGGGCGAGGTGGTCGTCGGCGTCCCACAAGCATACCCCGCCGAAATAGGCCGCCGCCAGCGCACCGCCCCGGGGATGCCAGGCGAGGGCGGAAAGGGTCTTGGGGGCGGGTTTGAAGCGGTGGGCGAGCGAGGCGTCGGGGCGTAGGAAAACCAGGTCGCGTCCCGAGGCGGCGGCGAGGAGCGGGGCGGTGGGCGGTTGGCCGGCGGGGCGCCAGGCGAGGTGCTCGATCCAGGCGGTGCCGAGGTCGGCGGTGGCGACATGCTGGGCGGCGGCGGCGTCCCAGAATTTCACCGCACCGTCCTGCCCGCCGGAAGCGAGCAGCGAAGCGGCGGCACCGGGGGCGGCGGGGGCGAAGGCGAGGGTGTTGGTCCCCTCGGTGTGACCCGGCAGCTCGCGCCGGTTTTCGCCGGTGGCACCGTCGAACAGGTGCAGCGGGCCGGCTTGGGAGGCGGCGGCGAGGAGTCTGCCGTCGGGCGACCAGGCGAGGTCGATGACGTAATCGTCGAGCGGGGCGGCCCAGGTTTTGTGCA
>CAMCHD010000061.1 GCA_945874545.1 Akkermansia muciniphila
AAAAAATCGCGCAACGAGGTCGAGGCCGATCTCGCCCACCGGCAGGCCGAGCTCGAGGCCGCCCGCGCCCGCCTTGCCGCCGATCAGGCCCGCGTGGCCGCCGAGGCCGAGGCCCTCGAACAGGCCACCGAGCAGGCCGGCGATTCGGTCAAGGCCCACCAAAAACGCGCGGCCCAGCTGGCCGCCACCGCCGCCGAGCTGAACGCCCGGGAGGAGGCGGTCGCCGCCGCCCAGGCCCGGGTCGCCGCCCACGAGAAGGCCGTGATCGAGCGGGAGGAGAATTTTGTCGTCCGCGAGAAATCCGTTCTCGCCCAGGAAAAGAAGGTCGCCGCCCAGCTCTCCCGGGTGCGCGCCGAGGAGGAGACCTTCTCCGCCAAACAAGCGGAACTCGAAGCCGAGGAAGCGCGCATCCAGCAGGACGCGCGTCGTCTGTCCGCCGATCGCGCCGCCCTGGAGGGCGAGCGCGCCGCCGTCGCCGCCGCCACCGCCCAGGCCGCCTCCCGCGCCAAGGAACTGGCCGCCGCCGAGGCCGCTTTGGAGGAGCGCGAGGAGGCCGTCGCCCGGGCGCAAAAAGCGGTCGATTCCGAACGCAAAAAGGCCGCCGCCGCCGCCGCCGAGGTCGCCGCCCGCGACCAGGCCGTGGGCAATCGCGAACGCGAGCTCGCGACCGCCCTCGCCACCCTGGCCGACCAGCAGGCCGCCGCCACCGGTCGCCAGGCCGAACTGGAAGCCGAGCAGGCCCGCCTTGCCGCCGAGCAGGAACGTCTGGTCGCCGCGCAGGCTTCGCACCACGCCGCCGAGGCCGCGCTGTCGACCGCCCAGAAAGCCCTCGACGAGCGGGTCGCCGCCGCCGCTTCGGCCGAGGCCGCCGTCGCCGCGCGCGAGGCCGAGGTCGCCTCCGCCCGTCGGAGCATCGAGGAGCTCCAGGCCCGCGCCGCCGCCCACGAGAATGATCTCGGCCAACGCGCCCGGGACCTCGACGTCCGGGACCAAAAGATCGCCGCCGCCGGCGCCGCCGTGGCGGCCGGGGAGGCGCACCTCGCGAACCTGCGCCAGGCGGCGGAAAAAGAGTCCGCCCGCCTCGCCGCCGAGGCTTCCCGCCTCGTCGCGGAGTCCGCCGCCCTCGACAAGGCCCGCGCCGAGGCCGCCGCCGCGCTCGACGCCCATAAAAAGCGCGCCGCCGAGCTGGCGAAGGCCGAGCTCGGGCTGGCCGACCGCGAGGCCTCCCTCGGCGAAGGCCGCAAGACCCTGGAGGCCGAGATCCAGCAGCTGCGCGCCCGCGAGGTCGATCTGACCCGGCGCGAAAAGACCCTGGCCGAGGCCGACAAGAAACTCGCCGCCGCCGTCGAGGCCAATGCCGCCGCCGAAAAGGCCGTGGCGGCCCGTCTCGCCGCCGCCTCGGCCGAAGAGGCCCGTCTGAAGCAGGACAAGGCCGCCCTCGCCGCCGAGGTGAAGGCCCACGAGGCCGCCCGCGCCGCGTTGAAAGCCGAGCAGGCCGAGGCGGCGAAGACCACCGCCGCCCTCGCGGACCGCGACAAACAACTCGCCGCCGCCTTCGCCGGCCTCGCCGCCGACCAAAAGGCCCTCGCCGAGGCCGAGGCCGCGCACGCCCGCGAGACCAAGGCCCGCGAGACCAAGCTGGCCGAGCGCGAAGCCGCCGCCGCGAAACTGGAGCAGCGCGCCGCCGAGGTGAAGTCGATCGAGGCCGGTCTCGACGCCGTTCGCGCCCGCATCGAGGGCGACCGCAAGCAGCTTAAGCAGGACCAGGAGGCCCTCGCGTCCGCCCGATCGGGCCTCGAAGGCGAACGCGCCGCCCACGCCGATGCGCTGAAGGAGTTCGCCGCCCGGGAAAAAGCCCTCTCCGGCCGCGAGACGGAGCTCGCCGCGCGCACGTCCGCGCTGGCCGCCGCCGAGCAGAAGTCCGCCCACTTCAACACCCAGCTCGACGCCCGCGCCAAGGGCCTCGACGAACGCGACACCCGCCTCGACGCCCGCGTCGCCGCGGTCGGCGAAACCGAGAAACAGCTCGCCGCCGAACGCAAGACCCTCGCCGCCGAACGCGCGCGGCTCGAGGCCGAGTCGGCCGATCTCGAGGAGGCGTCGAACGAGATCCTGGTGCGCGAGAAAAAGCTCAAGCAGGGCCACGACCAGCTCGCCGTGCTCCAAGCCGAGATCGACGCCGGCCTCGCCGAGGTCGAGACCGCCCGCTCGCAGCTGGTCAAGGATCGCGCCGCGTTCGACAAGACCCGTGCCGAGCACGCGGTGGAACGCGAGGCCTTCGACGCCGAGTTCGCCAGTTTTGCCGAGCGTCAAAAGCAGTTCGAGGAGCGTCGCAAGAAGCTTCTCGAGTCGCTTTAGTCGTTTTCGGCCGGCGTTTTAACCACCCCTCGCCGGCGTTCTTTTTGGTTTCGGTTCCCGTTTCTTTCACCCCTACCCAAACACCATGGCAACCCCCTCCGCCACCCCCGTCGCCTACGTCGAACTCGCTCCTCATTCGCTGCAAATCGCGGTTGTTTCCGGCCGCCGCCTTCTGGCTTTGCACGCCTTCGCCCTGGATGCCCGGGCCGATATCGGGGCTTTTGTCGCGGAGCACGGACTGGCCGGCGTGGTGCGCGCCACGCTGCTCGGCGCGCACGGTTTTCTTCATCTGTCCGACGAGGCCGAGGCCGGCGCGATCCGGCAGCCCGCCGCCATCCAGGGGCACGCCGTGCGCATGTCCCATCGTTTTGCCGGCGCGCCCTTCGCCGCCGTGGTCGACGCCGCCACCGGCCTCGCGCCCGATCCCACCCGCGGCACGCCCTGGTTGCTGACCGCCGTGGATGCCGCCGCCGCGTCCTCCGCGCGCGAGACCCTCGGTGCCTTTGGCCTCGCGCCGGTCGACCTCACCCTGGCCGCGCCCTCCCATCTCGGGGTTGTCGCCAGCTCGCTGAATCCCGGCGAAACCGCGCTGGTGCTCCTGACCGGGGAGGAGCATTCCCAACTCGCCTGGGTCGACGCGACCGGGGTGCGTTCCGTGGTCGAATCTCCGGTCGGTTTTGCCACCATCTTCGCCGGCGTCCAACAGGGTCTCGGCCTGAAGTTCAAGGCCGCCGCCGGTAAGCTGTTCTACAACGCCAACTACGATTTTTCCGATTCCGCCCCCAAAATCGGCGCGGTGGTCGCGGCCCAACTCAAGTCCGTGCTCGAGGCGAACCCCGCGACCCATTTGCACGTCACCGGGCTGCTACCCTGCCAGGCGTGGCTGGTGGAGGAGCTCGCGAAAAACCTGGCGGTCAAGATCTGGACGCCCACGTCCGCCGTGGTCGCCACCCGCCTCGGGCTGGATCTCGGTTCCGTCCCGGTTTGGTCCGGGGCCGTTCCTTTGCTGCCGGTGCTCGCCGCCGGTTCCTCCGACGCGGCCTGGGTGCAGTCCTCGCTCGAAAATATGATCTCCCGGTCTAGGGCCTCGGCCACCATGGTGGCGAAACCGGCTCCCGCTGCGAGCGCCACGGTGGCGGTCCCGGCCCCGGCCGTGATCGCGGAGCCGCCCGCCCCCGCTCCCGCTTTGGTGGAGGATGTTCGGGTCACGTCGGTCACGAAGACCGAGGAGCCTGCCGCGTCGGCTCCGGCCCGTAAACACAAGTCCGGCCCGGTGTTGATCGCCGCGACCGTCGGGGTGGTCGCCGCGGTGGTCGGCATCGCCGCCTATTTCCGCAGCCCGCCCCGGCGCGACGATCCCAAGCCCGCGGTGCCGCCCGCCATGGCGCCCACCACCCCGGTGGCGCCCGCGCCTTCGGAGACCCCGGCCGCGAAACCCGCGCCCGCGCCGACCCCGACGCCGGCTCCAGCGCCTGCGCCCGCCCCGGTAAAGCCGGCCCCGGTCGTCGAGGCCGCGCCGGTGGCTCCCACGACCGGCGCCTCGGCCGATCTGGCGGCCGGCGAGCCCCGCCGTTTCCGCAACGAGCGTTATCGTTTCGAAGTCTCCGACAAAGGCTTCATCCAGGCCGTCGCCTCCGCGCGCGACGAGGTCCTGGTCGAGTCCGCCGCCGGCGTGAGCCTGCAGGGCAGCTACGTCGGCACCGATGGGCGGCGGAAATGGTTTAACGTCGGCGGGGTCGACGACGCCGCCTACCAGGCGACGGTGCAAAAGGCGGTCGAGGGCGGCGTGACCGTGTTCACGGTCAAGGTCACGCATCCGCGGTTTGAGCTCGACCAGACCTTCCGCTGCCTGCCCGGCGCGATCAAGGTTTCCGCGACCTTCACGCCGGTCAACCTGCGCGATCCGCGCGGCTCGATCTCGGCGGTGCATTCGGTCCGCCTCTCGCCCATCGCCCTCGATCCCGGCGCTCGGATGCGACCCTCGGCCGACTCCTTTGCCTACACCCTGAAATCCGGCGCCCTGGGCGTGTCCTTCGACAACGGTGCCTGGGCGCGCGACGGCGCCGACGGGCGCCAGCCGGTGGTGGCGGGGGAGAACGGCGTCGCCTTCCACTTCACCGATACGCCCGAACTCGCGCGGCGCACCCTGAATTACGAGCTCTCGTTGCCCTGAGCTGGGATCGTGCGGTTGGGCGGCGGAGCAGCGGGGTAAAATGGCGAGCGCATTTCGGTGCGGACCGAGCGAAGGCATACGCGGAGAGTATGTTGAGCGAGGGCCCCACCGAAAGGTGTCGCCAGTTTGCCTCGATGCGACCCGGGCGGCTGCATGATCCCGGCTGAGCTGGGATCGTGCGAGGATTCCACCCGCGTGGCCGCCGGTCGCGCGGGTTTTTGCTTTTCGTCTCCCCGTTCCCCCGGCCTCCTCGTCGTGCCATGGCCGACGCCCCGATCGAATTTTTTAACCGCCGCACCGGTTGCATCGAGCGCGAGCGCATCTACGGCGAGCCTTGGCTGCGTTTTATCTACGGGGGCAATCCCCTCGGCCGTCTCAGCCTCGCCGCGGTGGTGCGCCGGGCCTGGTTTTCCGCCTGGTATGGCTGGCGCATGAACCGGCCCGCGAGCGTGAACCTCGTGCTTCCCTTCGTGGTCGACTACGACCTCGACGCGGAGGAGTTCGCCAAGCCCGCCACCGCCTATCGCACCTTCAACGAGTTTTTTTATCGCACGCTCCGGCCGGGCTGCCGGCCGGTCGCTCCGGGGGCCGACGTGGCCGTCTTTCCGGCCGACGGCCGCCACCTGGCCTATCCCGACGTCGACGCGGCTGACGGCTTTTACGCCAAGGGCAAAAAATTCACCCTCGCCGCGTTGCTCGGCTCGGAGGAGCTCGGGGCGCGTTTTGCGGGCGGCGCGCTGCTCATCTCGCGGCTGTGCCCGGTCGATTACCACCGTTTCCACTTTCCGGTCGCCGGCGTCCCCGACGACGCCCGGCTCATCAACGGCTGGCTCTACTCCGTCAGCCCGCTGGCGCTGCGGGTCAACCCGGGCTACCTGACCGAAAACAAACGTATGGTCACGCTGATCGCGTCTCCGGTTTTTGGCGACGTCGCGGTGCTGGAGATCGGGGCGACCATGGTGGGCGCCATCCTCCAGAGCTTTATTCCCGGACGCGCGGTGGACAAGGGCGACGAAAAGGGCCTGTTCGCCTTCGGCGGCTCGTGCGTCGTGACGGTGTTTCAGCGCGGCCGCGTCCGGTTCGACGACGACCTGATCACGCACTCGGCCGAGCAGCGCGAGGTCTACGCGCGCATGGGCGAGCGCCTCGGCGTCGCTCCGGCCGGAGCCTGAGAACGCCCGGTCGCCGGCGGCCGAGGCGAAGGATGGTTTGGTCTGATCCGGCGCCTGCCGACCGCCGTTTCGAGGGTCAGGCCACCTGGGCGCGGGCCGAGCCGCCGCCGAAAAGTTCTTTCAGCGCGCCCCACGCCTTGAGCAGGCCGGCGTCGCGCACGCCGCCCTCCAGCGCATAGGCCCGGGCGACGGCGTCCTCATGGCCGCGGTAGCGGGGCGGAAGCACAAAGGCCGTCTTGTCGCCGCTCTGGATCGAGGTCAGGAACAGGCCCTTGCCCACCGCGGGGGCGTCCAGTTTTACGTCGAGGGTCTTTTCCGGCAGGACCAGCCAGGGGCGGTAACGAAACACCAATTTGCCGTTCTCGGGTTCCCGTTTCAGCCGACCGTAGGTGCGCATCGGCACGCCTTGGTCGGTCAAGGTGTTGCTGGAGAACAAGGCGTTCTCGCCCTTTTCCGCCACGGCGAAGCGGTTTTTCCGGAAACTCAGGAAATCCCAGGAGAAAATCGCGCCGAAAACGGTCAGGCGGAACGCCCACCCGGCCACGAGGTAGGCCACGAGGATGACCGCCAGGGAAAGGGCCACGCTGACCCACGGGTTGAGCGTCGCGGTGATCGTCACCAGACCGAGCAGGGCGGTGCGCGCGCCCTTGAGCACGGCGTCGATCGCGCCCCAGGGGCTGAGGAGGATGAGGGCGTTGATGGCGTGCGAGGCGAGCCAGACCACGGCGAACACCGCGACGCCGAGCGGCACGGTGACGATGCTGAGCAGCCAGGACCAGTCGATGGCCCCGAGCGCGATGGTGGCGGTGCCGGAGTGCAGCCACGCCTCGCCGGCGGCGGGCGGCGCGGAGGCGACGATCATCTTGGACAAGGCGCCCATGGTGAAGGGCACCACCGCCCCGGCGGCGACCAGGCCGGATGCCTTGTTTTCGATCGTTTCAAGGACATCGAGGGGCTTTTTCAGGCCGGGCGGCACCACCGCCCCGAAGGCGTCCTTGGCCGCGCAGAGCCCGACCACCAGGAGGGCGGGCACGTAGAAGGTCCACTTGGCATACCATGGCAGCTTGGCCTTCGCCTCGGGGGTCTCGGCGCGGAGGGATTCGTAGACCCCGAGCGCGCCGGTGCCGAGCAGGGGCGATATGGCCACGCCGGTGATGGTCGCGAGGGTCTTGGCGTAGGGTGCGACCGGCGAACGATCGGCGTCGGTTTGGGTCTCGGCGGCGCGGACGGGGGCCGTCACGGCGAAGAGCGACGCGATCAGGAAAAGCAGCGGGGCGAGGCGTTTCATGGGGGGACTTAAGCGATACGGCGGAGCCAAGGTAAAGCATGGTCGATGCCGGGGTGGAGGGGGGGAGTGTAACGGGATTAAAACCACCCCGGTAACCGCCGCGGGCGGGACGCGTCTTGGAGGGCATGAATACCGCGTGTCTACCCCGCGCCGCCGCCGTTCTGATCCTGGGCCTGGCCGTGCTTTTTCCCGCGTCCGCCCGGTCCGCCGCCGCCTCGCCCACCCCCGCCGAAAAGGCCGCGCATGCGCTCAACCGTCTCGGCTACGGGCCGCGGCCGGGCGAGGTGGCGCGGGTCGCCGAGCTCGGCGTGGAAAACTGGATACGCCTGCAACTGGCGCCGGAGTCCATCCCCGACCCCGCGGCGGAGGCGGCGGTGGCCGGGCTGGAGAAGCTCCGGCTGTCCCGCGCCGACTTGATGGAGGCCTATTTCGAAGAGACCCGGGCCCAGCGGCTTTTCACCCGGGCCCGGGCCGAGGCCGAGGCCAAGGGCGAGCCCGCCCCGGCGCGGCCCGGGATGGGCGAGGGCGAGGAGCGCCTGGTCGTGGCCCAGGCCCTCGGTGAGTTGCAGCACGCCAAACTGGTCCGCGCGGTGTTGTCCGAACGCCAGCTCCAGGAGGTGCTGGTCGATTTTTGGTTCAACCATTTCAACGTCGACGCGCGCAAACAGCAGGTGCGCGCGGCCGTGGTGCCCTACGAACAGGAGGTCATCCGGCCGCATGTGTTCGGCAACTTTCGCGATCTGCTCGGGGCGACGGCGCGGAGCGCCGCGATGCTGGTCTATCTGGACAATTGGCGCAGCTCGCGGACCTACGAGGTGGGCCCGGGCGAGCAGGCCGTGATCGACCGGATGCGGCGCGAGGTGACCGGCGAGGCGGCCGAGCCGATGATGATGGAGGACGGCAAGGAGGCCGAGCCCGCGCCGCGGATCAAGCGGGGCCTGAATGAAAACTACGGGCGCGAATTGCTCGAGCTGCACACCCTAGGGGTCGACTCCGGCTACACCCAGAAGGACGTGCAGGAGGTCGCCCGGGCCCTCACCGGCTGGACCATCGAGCCCCGGTCGGGCGACTTCGTTTTTCGCCGCCAGTGGCACGACGTCGGCGCGAAAAAGATCCTCGGCACCGAGTTCGCCTCGGGGGGCGGCGTGCGCGACGGCGAAAAAGTCCTCGATCTCCTGGCCGCGCACCCGGCCACCGCCACGCGGGTCGCGACCAAGCTTTGCCAGCGTTTTGTGGCCGACGAGCCGCCCGGCGCGCTGGTGCGGCGGGTGGCGGAGGCCTTCACCCGTTCGCGCGGCGATCTGCGGGCGACCTACGAGGCGCTTTTCCTTTCGCCGGAGTTTTTCGCGGCCGAGCACATCGGCGCCAAGACGAAGTCGCCCTTCGAGTTCGCCGCCTCGGCGCTGCGGGCGGCGGACGCCGCTTTTGTCGAGCCGCCCGCCTACCGGGCCCGGGTCCCGCTGCGGGCCCTCGAGGCCGGCGCTGCGCTCGGCCGCGGAGGCGATCGCCTCTCCGCCCTGCCGCGCAAGACCGTCATGCTCCACCTGGTCGACATGGGCCAGGCGCCTTTCGCGTGGGGTCCGCCGACCGGTTTTCCCGAGGACTCCACCCACTGGGTCAGCGCCGGCGCGCTGGTCGCCCGCTTGAACTTCGCCCTGGCGCTGACCGGCGGGCAGGTGGCGGACGCGCGCATGGACGTCCGGCCGCTCCTGGGCGAAGCCGATCCCGACCGGCCCGACGCGGTGGTGGACGCCCTCTCGACCCGGGTGCTGGGCCGGACGCCCGGCGCCAACACCCGCAAGGTCCTGCTCGAGCGGGCCGCCTCCGCCGCCGATGGCGGCACGCCGGTGCCCGAGATCCCGAAGTTGCTGGCCCTCCTGCTCGGCTCACCGGAATTCCAGCGCCGCTGAGGCGCACCGCCCCCATCCCCGCCCTTGGTCAACCCCACCCGCCCCGTCATGAACTCCCCCCGCATCTCCCGCCGGTTTTTCGTCAAACAGGGAGCGCTGGCCTTCGCCACGCTCGGCGCCGGCGCGCTCTTCGGCCCCGATTTCCTGCGCTCCTCGGTCCTCGCGGCGGAAACGCGGCGGGCGGCCGGCGGGCGGCGTGTCCTGGTCTGCCTGTTCCAGCGCGGGGCGGCGGACGGCTTGTCCATGGTCGTGCCCTACGGGGACAAGGACTACTACGCCTTGCGCGACGAGATCGCCCTCGCGGCCCCCTCGCGGAAAGCCGGCGCGGCGGGCGTGCTCGATCTCGATGGTCGTTTCGGCCTGCATCCGGCGCTCGCCCCGCTGCACGCCCTCTACGGGGCCGGCGAGCTGGCGGTGCTGCACGCCTGCGGCAATCCGAAGGCCACCCGCTCCCATTTCGAGGCGCAGGATTTTATGGAGTCCGGCACCGCGGCGGACCGCAACCTGGCGACCGGCTGGCTGAACCGGTTGATCGGGTGCTGCCCCGAGGACGCGGCGCACGCCTCGGCGCTGCGCGCGGTCGCCCTGACCGGGCAGATGCCGCGCAGCCTGCAGGGCCGCGAGGAGGCGCTGGCGATCGCCGACCTCGGCCGTTTCGGGGTGGGCGGCGGCGCGGCCGGCTCGACCGCGCAGCGCGGCGCGGCGAGGAGTTTCGAGGAGATCTACGAGACCGCGGCGGGCGACGCGTTGCACGGGGCGGGCCAGGACGGCTTCGCCGCGATGGACCTGCTGCGCAAGGTCGATCCGAAACGCTACGCCCCGGCCAACGGCGCGGTGTATCCGAATGGTGGATTCGGCCGTTCCCTGCGCCAGGTGGCGCAGCTGATCAAGTCGGACGTCGGGCTGGAGATCGCCTTCGTGGAGATCGGCGGGTGGGATACCCACGCCAACCAGGGCGCGGCCAACGGCGCCCTCGCCACCCGCCTGGGCGAGCTGGGCGGCGGGCTGGCCGCCCTGCACCGCGATCTCGGTTCAAAAATGTCCGACGTGCTGGTGCTGACCATGAGCGAGTTCGGGCGCACCGCGCGGCAGAACGGCAACCGGGGCACCGACCACGGCCACGGCACGGCGTTTTTCGCCCTCGGCGGAGGGGTGCGGGGCGGACGCGTCCTGGGCGACTGGCCCGGGCTGGCGCCGGATAAACTCTTCGAGGGGCGCGATCTGGCGATCACGACGGACTACCGAGACTTTTTCGCCGAGGCCTGCGTGCGCCACATGGGCGTGGCGGAGGGCGATCTGGGCAAGGTGTTTCCCGGCCACGCCGCCGGGGCGAAAAAGTTTCGCGGCTACCTGCGGGCCTGATCCCGGTCCCGCCCGGCGGCGAGCCCCGCCACGGCGGCCGGGGCCCGGGCCGCTACGGCGTCTACTCCGTCACCGGAGCCACCACCGCGATGTGCAGCTCCTTCAATTGTTTGTCCGTTACCGGGGTGGGGGACTGGGCCATGAGGTCCTGGCCCTTCTGGGTCTTGGGGAAGGCGATGACGTCGCGGATGCTGGTGGTGCCGCAGAGCAGCGCGCAGAGGCGATCCAGACCGAAGGCGATGCCGCCGTGCGGGGGCGCGCCGTAGGTGAAGGCCTTGAGCATGTAGCCGAAACGGCTCTCGACCACGTCGGCCGGGATCTTGAGCACGTCCTTGAAGACCATCTCCTGCACCGCCGGCTGGTGGATGCGGATCGAGCCTCCGCCCAGCTCCATGCCGTTGAGCACGAGGTCGTAGTGCTGGCCGCGCACCTTGTCCGGCGCGGTCGCGAGCAGGTGAACGTCCTCCGGCACCGGGGCGGTGAAGGGATGGTGCGTGGCGAGGTAGCGCTTGGCCTCCTCGTCGTAGGTCATGAGCGGGAACTCGACCACCCAGAGGAATTTCCAGTCGTCGTGGCGGATGGTCAGCTTGCCGCGTTTCACCAGCAGTTGCGCGGCGTCGAGCCGCACCCGGCCGAGGATGGCGCAGGCCTTGTCCCAGCTCGCTGCGGCGAAGAAGACCATGTCGCCGTCCTCGATGCCGAGCTGCGCGGTGAGCGCGGCCTTCTCGGCCTCGGAGAAGAATTTCACGATGGGCGACTTCCACTCGCCGCCCTCGCACTTGATGAAGGCGAGGCCCTTCGCGCCGAGCGATTTGGCGACGTCCTCGAGGGTCTTGAGCTCGCCCTGGGTGAGGTCGGCGAGGCCCTTGGCGTTGATCGCCTTGATCACGCCGCCGCCCGCCACCGTGGCCTGGAAAACCTTGAACGCGGACTGCCGGAAGACCTCGGAGAGGTCGGTCAGCTCGAGGCCGAAACGCATGTCGGGTTTGTCCACCCCGAAGCGGTTCATCGCCTCGTGGTAGGGCATGCGCAGGAAGGGCGCGGGGATGTCCGTGCCCAGCACCGTGCTCCAGATACGTTTCACCATGCCCTCGAAGAGCCGGTAAACGTCCTCGCGGTCGATGAACGAGGCCTCGACGTCGACCTGGGTGAACTCCATCTGGCGGTCGGCGCGCAGATCCTCGTCGCGGAAACAGCGGGCGATCTGGAAGTAACGCTCCACGCCGGCGACCATGAGGATCTGTTTGAACTGTTGGGGCGACTGCGAGAGGGCGTAGAACTGGCCGGCGTGGATACGCGAGGGCACGAGGTATTCGCGCGCGCCCTCGGGGGTGGATTTGAAGAGCGCGGGCGTCTCGACCTCGATGAACTCCTGGGAGTCGAAGTAGTCGCGGATGGCCTTGGTGGCCTTGTGGCGCACCTGGAGGTTGTGGCGCATCTTCGGACGACGCAGATCGAGGTAGCGGTAGGTGAGGCGCAGGTCCTCGTTGACCTTGTCGCCGCCCGCGTCGGTGAGCGGGAAGGGGGGCGTGTCGGAGAGGTTATGGATAACCAGGGCCGTGGCCGCGACCTCGATGCCGCCGGTGGGCAGGTTGGCGTTGGTCGTGCCTTCCGGGCGCGCCACGACCACGCCGCAGATGGCGATGACCGACTCGGGCTTCACCGTGGCGGCCTGGGCGGCGAGTTCGGCGTGGTCCTGCGGGTCGAATTTCACCTGGGTGACGCCCTTCCGGTCGCGCAGGTCGATGAAGAGGATGCCGCCGTGGTCGCGGATCGAATCGACCCACCCGACGAGCGAGACGGTGGCGCCGAGATCGGCGGCGGAGAGCTGGGCGCAGTGGTGCGTGTTCGTCATGGGCGGAGGGTAAACGGGAAAATTAGCCGGTGAGCAAAACGAAGACCGGCCCGCCGCGTCAACCGCGCAGCGGCCGTCCACCCGCGTCCCGCCCGTCCCCGCGGGCCGGCGCGCCGGCGAGCCGGGCTCAGGGCCGCACCGACTCGACAAACACGCAACGCCCGCCGCGCACCGCGATGATCGCGGCGGCCTTTTGCGCGTCGCGGTTTTCGTCAAACCCGGTCCGACCGGTCACCCCGGGAAAGTCGCGGGTGGCGGCGAGGGCGCCTTTCAGCGCCCCGGGCTCGACCGATCCGGCGCGCCGGGCCGCGTCGGCGATGAGTCGCACCGCGTCGTAGGTCAACGCCGCCAGCCCGACCGGCGCGCTCCCGTGCCGCCGGGTGTAGGCCTCGACAAAACCGCGCGAGAGCGGGTCGGCGCTCTCGGCCGAGTAGTGGGTGGAGTAGACCGCGCCCTCCAGGGCCTCGCCGCCGATTTCGAGCAGCTGCGGCGCCTCGAAGCCGTCTCCGCCGAGCAGCGTGGCGGTGAGGCCGAGCTCGCGCGCCTGCCGCGCCGCGAGTCCCGCCTCGACGTAGTAGCCGGGCAAAAAAATCGCGTCGGCGCCCGCCGCGCGGATGGCGGTCAGCTGGGCGCGGAAGTCCTTGTCCCCGCCGCCGTATTTCTGGCTGGCCACGATCTCCCCGCCCAGCCCGGTGAAGGTCCTGGAGAACACCTCCGCCAGACCCACCGAGTAGCTCGCGGTGGAGTCGACCAGCAGCGCGGCGCGGCGCCGGCCGAGATTTTTCCAGGCGTAGGTGGCGAGCACCGCGCCTTGGAAGGGATCGGCGAAACACACCCGAAAAACACAGTCACCCACCGCCGTGACCTTGGGATTGGTCGAGGCCGGCGTGACCAGCGGCACCCCCGCCGCCTGGGCCAGCGGGGCGGCCTCCAAGGTGCGCGACGAGGCGCATTCGCCGACGAGGGCCACGACCTTGTCGCGGCCGATGAGCTTTTTCACCGCCGTGGCCGACTCGCCCGGCAGGGAACGGTTGTCCTCGACCACCAACGCGGCCGGACGCCCGAGGATGCCGCCGGCGGCGTTGAGGTCGTCCACCGCCAGCCGCGCTCCCCGCAGGGCCGCCTCGCCGAAGGAGGCGTCGCGACCGGAGATCGACATAAAGAAGCCGATCTTCACCGGCTCGCCGGCCGGCGTTTGGCCGCGGACGGCGGGCAGGAGGCACAGACCAAGGCCGCAAACGAGCCGGAAACGGGATAGGAAAACCATGGGTGCATCCCAAGCCTCGCCCGCCGCCATGGCAAGCGACGGCGGGCGTCGCCCCCGGTCCCGCGCCGCCGGGAACACCGCGGTTTCCGGGGCTACTTGTGATCCCACGGAAACGCCACCGTCACGCGCGGGGCATTCCACACCTCGAAAACCTCGAACATTTTCCCCGGGTTCAAAATGCCATTTGGGTCCAGCGCGTGTTTGACCGCCCGCATCGCCGCGATCTCCGCCGCCCCGTGCTGGATGCGCAGGAACGGCGTCTTCGCCAGACCGATACCGTGCTCGCCCGAGATCGCCCCGCCCAGCGCGACCACCTTTTTCATCAGCGCCAGCACCGCCTTCTCCGCCGCCCGGCACTCCGCCGGCACCGCCTTGTGATACATGATGTTCACGTGCAGGTTGCCGTCCGCCAGATGCCCGAAGGTCGGGATCGCCAGGCCCGACTTCTCCCGTAGTTGCTCCAGCCATACGGCGAACTCCTCGTAGGCGCCGAGCGGCACGGTGATGTCCTCGTTCAGCTTGGCGTCGCCCATCTGGAACATCGCCCCGGAGCACTTGCGCCGCACCGCCCAGAGCGCCTCCGCCTCCCCGCGGGTCTTCGCCTCGCGATGGCCCGCCGCATGGGCCGCGGCCCAGGCCAGCACCGCCGTTTTGGCGTCCGCCAGCTCCGCCTCCGAACCCGCCAGCTCGAGCAGGATCACCGGGCGGCCCGGTTGTCCGGGAAAGATCGTCGTCTTCATCGCCGCCTCCGCGCAGGTCACCGAGGCGCGGTCCAGAAATTCGCAGATCGCCGGCTGCACCCGCGCCGCGAACAGCGCCCGCGCCGCCCGAAACGCCGCCACCTCGTCGGAAAAACTCGTCAGCAGGGTCCACCGCGCCGCCGGCGCCGGGAGGAGCCGCAGGACCGCGTCCGTGACCACCCCGAGCATGCCCTCGCTCCCGATCCACAGATCGCGCAGGTTAAACCCCGCCGCGAATTTCCGCGTCGCCGTGCCCCAGCGGACAAACTCGCCGTTGGGCAGGTAACCCTTCAGCGCCACCACAAAGTCGCGGGTGACGCCGTATTTGCCCCCGTGCATGCCGCCGGCGTTGCAGGCGATGTTGCCGCCTATGGTGCAATACGCTTTCGAGGACGGATCGGGCGGGTAAAACCAGCCCGCCGCCGCCGCCGCGTCCTGGATCGCGCCGACATTCGCCCCCGCCTGCACGTGCGCCAGCCCCGCCTCGGGATCGAGCCGGATGGCGTCGAGCCCCATCAGGTCCAGCACCCATCCGCCCCGAATCGGCGTCGCCGAGCCCATCAGGGTCGTTCCGCGCCCGCGGGGCGTCACCGGCACGCCGTGGAGATTGGCCAGCTTCAGCACCACGCCGACCTGCTCGCGTTTGGTCGGCCGGATGACCGCCGCCGGCCGCACCGCGATGCGGCTGGAGTCATAAGACGCCGCCTCGAGCGCGGCGTCGTCGGTCAGGACGACCTTGGCGCCGAGTTTGCGGCGCAGGGCGAGGGTGGCGGAGGCGAGGACGCGGGCGGAGACCTTCTTCGTGGGCATGGAGTCCCGAACCATCGCCAGCCCGCACCCGGTGGCAACACCCGCGCTTGGATCCCGCCCGCCCTCCGCGTTTCGCGGCGGAGGCGAGCCTGAGCGCGCGATCCACCAAGGCGTTTCCCGATCGTCCGGCCGCCTCCGGGTTGTGTTCGGCCACGAAGGCGACGTTCGCGCCAAGATCGCGGCTCGATTGTCGCCCATGCCCTGATTGAGTTCCCGTGAGCTGTCTGGGCCGACGTCAACGTTCTCGTCGCCCTTGGCCGCGAAACACGGCGCGCGCTTCGCCACCTTGGACGCGGACATACCCGGGGCGCTGTTGATTCCCTGATCCACGCACTGCGGCGTGTTTGCTGAATCCTCGTTCTTGCCAAACGGAACCGCGCTACCAACGTCTTGGTTCATGAGCACTTTGACCAAGGCCCGCGCAAAGAAGTCTGTTCCTCGTCGTGCGGTCGCCAAGCGTGTCCGCCGCACGATTCGCGCCGATCTCCCTGCGCTCACGGCCGCGAGCGCGCTTTACGGTTTGGACGATGTCATCGGCGCGGTGAGCATCGGCGCGCCGTCGGACAAGACGAGCCGCCGTCGGGTTTTGAGAGCACGGGTCCATGCCGACAATCATAGCTGATGCCGGCCCGCTGATAGCGCTCATCGATGCCGCCGATCGGCATCACGGGTGGGCCGTGAGGTCCGTGCGCCCCTTGCCGCCGCCTTGGATCACGTGTGCGGCGGTGCTTTCGGAGGTGACCCATCATTTCGGCAACGATGTCCGGGCCTTGAGCGCGTTACGCCGCATGGCGGGCGCCCTGCGGATCGAGGAGCCGTCGGTGGACTCCGTGCTGACGCTGATGGAGCGATTCGCCCCGGTGATGGACTACGCGGACTCGTGTGCGGTGCTCCTCGCCCGGGCTCACAAAGGAGCGGTGGTGGTGACGACCGACCACCGGGATTTTTCAACCTATCGCGTGCCCTTCGTCTCGCCGAAAGGCGAGTTTCACGGGTGAGTATCCCGCGGTTCTAGGCGGGCCCTGGATTCGACCCACCAAGCCTCGGCCTCTCCTACACGGCCTCTCCGGCACGGCGACGCGGCTGGAGGCCGATCGAAGCCTCCCCAACCCTGCCCCCCCCCGACACCATGAGCGCGCGGATCGACCAAACCATCGAGCGCGAAAAATTGAACCCGGATACCGCGATTATCCCGGCGGAGTATCGCGCAAGATGTTGAGCCGGCAGGTCGGTGCGGAATCCCCGGCCTGCACCTGGAAGGTGCTGGTCGCGGGTGACGCGGCGAGCCGCCGGCCAACAGGTAGCGTGAGGCG
>CAMCHD010000062.1 GCA_945874545.1 Akkermansia muciniphila
CGAAAGTGGCTGCCCGACTAGGACTCGAACCTAGACAAAGCGAGTCAGAGTCGCTTGTGCTACCATTACACCATCGAGCAGTGGAAACTGGAAAGACCTTGGGACGAGAATCTACGGCGGCTGGAGCCGGCGACTGGATTTGAACCCGCAACCGCCTGTTTACAAAACAGGTGCTCTACCGTTGAGCTACACCGGCGACAAGGGCCGTTGACGCTGCCAAGGACTGAAAAGAACGCCGACGGATCGTCTAAAACCGGCGGAAAGTGGTGGTTCCCCCGGGACTCGAACCCGGAACCAATTGATTAAGAGTCAACTGCTCTACCATTGAGCTAGGAAACCAAAAAACGGAAGGGAGAACAGTCCGGTCGCGAGCCCCCCTGTCAACGCCGTTTTCGACCAAAACCGAAAGACGGGCGAATTTGCCCTTGCCACACCTCCGGCGCTTGTCTGCGTTCTCCCTCCCTTCCCATGCAAAAGACCAAGAAGTCCGTCGCCAAGCGCTTCAAGCTGACCGCCAAAGGTAAGCTCGTGCGCCGCACTCCCGGCTTCCGTCACCTGCTTGCCGCGAAGAGCACGAAGTCCAAACGCCGTGCTTCCCGCGACAAATTGGTGGCCGAAGGCCACGCCGCGCCCCTGAAGCGCTGTCTCCCGTTCGGCCTGTAACCCTCAGCGCCGCACATACCTAAACCGCTGAGCGGGTGATCCTAACGAGACGACCCGCCGGCCCTAAAAACACACCACCAACATGCCTCGTGCCACAAATGCCGCCGCTTCCCGCCGTCGCCGGAAGAAGGTTCTCGGTTACGCCAAAGGTTACTTCGGTAACAAATCCAAGCTCTTCCGCTACGCGAAAGAAGCCGTTCACCACGCCTGGCTCTATGCCTTCCGTGATCGTCGCAAAAAGAAGGGCAATTTCCGCTCGCTGTGGGTCGTGCGTCTCAACGCCGCCGCCCGCGCGAACGGCATGAGCTACAGCCGTCTCATCGAGGGCTTAAAGGCCGCGAACATCCAACTCGATCGCAAGGTCTTGTCGGACATCGCGATCCGCGACGAGGTCGCCTTCACCACCCTTGTGGCCAAGGCCCAGGATGCCCTGAAAGCCAAAGCCGCCGCCGCCAAGGCCGCCTAGGCCCGCCCGCGATCAGGCGAGCCCCCGGCTCGCCTCCCCCCCAGTCCCCTGAGGACGGACCTTACCCGAGGTGCCGTCCTCTTTTTTGCCCGCGAATCGCCCCAAAACCACCCTTCGGAATTCCGCCCACGAAACAGCCCAAAAGACACGAAACCCAAACCTCCGGCTTTTCGTGTCTTTTCGTGTGTTTCGTGGGCAAATCGGTTTCGGTTTCTTCCGTGTTTTCCGTCTGTTCCGTGGGCCAACCCTTCCGCCTTTCGTTTCTCCTCTGATGCAAGACCAACTCGCCGCCCTGCTCGCCAAAGCCGCCGCCGAACTGCCGGCCCTCGCCACCCGTCCCGATTTCGAGGCCGCCAAAGCTCGCTTCGTCGGACCGAACGGCGAACTGACCGCGCTGATGAAACAGATGGGCACGGTGCCCAAAGAACAAAAGCCGGCGGTCGGAAAGTTGATCAACGAGGCCAAGACCACCCTTCAAAGCCACCTCGACGCCGCGCTCTCCCGTCTCGAGGCCGCCGAGCTCGCCGCCCGCCTCGGCCCCGCCATAGACCCCACCCTGCCCTCTCCGGACCGCGCTCCGGGCACCTTCCATCCCTTGACCCTGGTCCGCGAGGAGATGACCCGCATCCTGCGCAAAGTCGGCTTTACCGTCGTCGAGGGCCCCGAGGTCGAGACCGAGTATTATTGCTTCGACGCCCTCAACACCCCCGCCGACCACCCCGCCCGCGACGCCCAGGATACGTTCTACCTACCCGCCTCGGCCCGCTTCGGCAACGTGTCGAAAAAGACGCCCGGCGAGCGCTACCTGCTCCGCACCCACACCAGCTCGGTCCAGATCCGCACGATGCTGAAGGGAAAGCCGCCCATCCGCATCGTCTCCCCGGGCCGCGTCTATCGCCGCGATACCACCGACGCCACCCACTCGGCCAATTTCCACCAGCTGGAATGCCTCTATGTGGATAAAAACGTGACCGTGCGCGACCTGAAGGCCCTGCTCGATTACATCTTCGCCTCGCTGCTCGGCAAGGAGACCAAGACCCGCTTCCGCCCGCACTATTTCGGCTACACCGAACCCAGCTTCGAGGTCGATCTCTCCGCCACCCATCTGCCAAAAGTGAACAAGCCATGGATCGAGATCGGCGGCTGCGGCATGGTCGATCCGGTGGTGTTTCAGGACGTGGGTTACGACCCCGAGATCTGGAGCGGCTACGCCTTCGGCATGGGCCTCGAACGCCTCGCGATGCTGCTCTACGGCATCGATGACATCCGCTATTTCTACCAAAACGACGTCCGCTTCCTGCGCCAATTCGCCTGAATCCCAAAATAGTAAGCGCAAAGACGCTAAGGTGCGAAGTTTCGAGCCAAGTTCAGCCACTGTTTCTTCTCTCCGATCTTAGCGACTTCGCGTCTTTGCGCTTCAACCCTTCCGTCCATCTTTTCCCGTGAAACTCTCCCGCTCCTGGCTCCAAGATTACGTCGACCTGTCCGAGGTCACCGCGGACGACATTTCCCGCGCGATCACCTTCCTCGGCTTTGAGGTCGAACAGGTGGTCCACACCGGCGCCCCGCACTTCGAATTGGTCGTCGCCGGACGCATCCTCACCCGCGAAAAACACCCGAACGCCGACAAGCTCTCCGTGTGCACGGTGGACGTCGGCCCGGCCCACGGCGGCGTCCGCACGATCGTGTGCGGCGCCCCCAACTGCGACGCCGGGAACCACGTGCCCGTCGCCCTGCCCGGAGCCGTGCTGCCGGGTGATTTTGTGATCAAGGAGGCCAAGGTCCGCGGACAGGCGTCCTCCGGCATGATGTGCTCGGCCAAGGAACTCACCCTCGCCGACGACGCGCAGGGCCTGCTCCTGCTCAACGGCGAACCCGCGCCGGGCACGCCGCTCAACGCCCTGCTCCCCCCGGGGGACGTGGTGTTCGACATCGAGATCACACCCAACCGCCCCGACGCCCTGAGCCACCTCGGCGTGGCCCGCGAACTCGCGGCGTGGTTCGGCAAGGAGCTGCGTTACCCGGCCGTAAGCTTCACCCCGGCCGCCATCTCGTCCGACCCCCGCCCCGACCTGCTCGCCTCCGTCCGCATCCTGGCCGAGACCGACTGCCCGCTCTACACCGCCACCGTCGTGACCGGCGTGAAAATCGGCCCCTCGCCGGACTGGCTGCAACGCCGCCTCGCCGCCGTCGGCCTGCGCCCGATCAACAACGTCGTGGATGCCGGCAACTACGTGATGCTGGAATACGGCCAGCCCGTGCACGCCTTCGACGCCGCCCGCCTGGCCGGCGCCGAAATCATCGTGCGCCCCGCCGCCGAGGGGGAAAAGATCACCACGCTCGACGGCAAGGAACGCGCCCTCGCCGCCGGCCTGCTGGTGATCGCCGACGCCCAAAAGCCCGTGGTCGTCGCGGGCGTGATGGGCTCGGCCGAGGCCGGCGTGTCCGCCACCACCACCGACCTCGTGCTCGAGGTGGCCTGCTTCCGGCGCCAGGCCGTCCGCGCCGCCTCGAAACGCCTCGGCCTCGCCTCCGACTCGTCCTACCGCTACGAACGCGGCGTCGACGCGCACTCGCTCGACGAAGCCGCGCACCGTTTCATCGATCTCATCCTCGCCCACGCCGGCGGCGCGATCGCCGGCCCCATCCACCGCGTCGGCGGCTTTGCGCCTTGGGAGCGCGAGATCACCGTCACCCCGGCCTTCATCAACGAAAAACTCGGCTTCGAGATCCCCGCCGAAAAAATGCGGGCCGCCCTCGAGTCGCTCGAGCTTGTCGTCACCCGCGAGGAGCCCACCGAGGCCCGCGGCCCGGCGTGGACCTTCTCCATCCCCAGCTGGCGCGACGATCTCGACCGCCCGATCGACCTGGTCGAGGAGGTGGTCCGCCTCCACGGCACGGAAAAGATCCCGTCCTCGGTCATCACCGCGCCGGGCCTGGTCGGCGACGACGACCCCATCGTGTGGTTTAACCGCCGCGTCGCCGCCGCCTTGGTCGGGCAAGGGTTCCACGAGTGCGTGAACTACACCCTGCGCCCCGCCGCGGAGGTCGCCGCCTGGACACCGCCCGCCCAGGTCGCGGCGCTCGCCCTCGCCAACCCCTTCGTCGAGGACCAGTCCCACCTGCGCTCGTCGCTGATCGGCGGCCTGCTCGAGTCCCTCCGCCTGAACCAATCCCGCGGCGTCGCCGCCTCGCGGCTGTTCGAGACCGGACGGGTGTTTCTGGAACGCGACGGACAGCTGTCCGAGTGCGTCGCCGCCGCGTTTGTGCTGGCCGAGGAAACGGGGGAACGCTCCTGGCGACCCCGCGAGGCGGCCGATTTCTACACCGCCAAACGCCACGCGGCCACCCTCGCCGCCCTCGCCGGCATCGAGCTGGAACGCCAGCCCACCGCCCTCGTGGCCGCGCCCGCCCCGGGTTGGCAAACCGGCCACGCCGCCACCGCCGGCGACATCCGGCACGGCTGGACGAGCACCTTCGGCCTGGTCGATCTCGCACACCTCAAGGCGCTCGGCATCACCGGAAAAGTTTACGCGGGTTTCTTCGCGATCGTGTCGGAGAAAGTCACCGCCGATTCCGACCGTCGCGGCTACAAGCCCTTCAGCCTGCAACCCGCCGCGCTGCGCGACCTCGCCCTCGTGGTGCCCGCCGCCACGCCCGCCGTGGAGGTGCAGAAAGCCGTCGCCAAACACGCCCGCGCCGCCACCGGCCCGACCTTCGCGCTCGAAAGCGTCGAGCTCTTCGACCTCTACACCGGCAAGGGCGTGCCCGAGAACCACAAGAGCCTCGCCTACGCCCTGACCTTCCGCGCGTCCGACCGCACCCTGACCGACGACGAGGTGAACACGGCCTTCACCAAAGTGCAGGCCGACCTCACGGCCGCCGGTTTCCAGATCCGCAAATAAAGGTCCGCCCGCAAGAACCCGCCCGCCTGGCGTCGTCCCGCGTGCCATTCCTGAACCCACCGGTTAACCCACCCCGAACATGTCCGCCTCGCCCATCGACATCGACCACCTCGCCACCCTCGCGCGTCTCGCCCTCACGCCGGAGGAAAAGAGCCGCTTCAGCGCCCAACTCGGCGACATCGTTGGCTACATCGAGAAGCTCAAGGAGGTGAACGTCGATGGCGTCGAGCCCACCGCGCACGCCACGCCGATCTTCAACGTCCTCCAGGCCGACGAACCGCGCCCCGGCCTTTCGGTCGAGGACGCCCTGCGGAACGCCCCGGCGCAACGGGACAACATGATCGTCGTCCCACGCGTGGTGGAGTAGGCCGCCGATCAGGGCAGGCTGACGCGGAGTCGCAAAAACTTGAGCGGCTCGCCCTCCGTCCACGTGACCGCCGCGCGGCGCAACTCGTGGACGCCTTGATCGGAAACCAACGTATCCGTGATTCCGGCCGCGGACCAGACCGGCGTTCCCGCCAGATTGGTGGTCCACTCGACCACGCCGCTCACCCCGCTCAACGCCTTGCTCCGGCGGTATTCGATCCGCAGCTCGGAACCCACGACGGATACCTGCGGCGCACCCGCGTCGGAAACCGCGGCGTTCAGACCAAGAAAATACTCGAGCAGGTTGGGCAAACCATCCGCATCCGGATCGGCGGTCGCGGCGGGATTAGACAGACCGGCCGCCCAGTCAGCGAAGGCCGGCGCGGTGACGGTGAGCGTGCCGGTCCGGTAGGAGACGACGTAGTTGCCCGGACTAAAGGCCCCGCCCGAGGCCGCCGAAGGGGTGATCAGGTAGGTGCCCGCCGCGTCGTTGGCCGCCGTGCCACCGGTAGCGGTCAAGGTGACCGCACCGACCGTCTCGCCCGGGACCAGACCGTCCGCCGTGAAGGCGGAACCGCCAAGCAGCAAGGTGGCGCCAAAGGGCTTGGTGCGATCCTGCGCGGTGACGACCAGATCCTTGGCGACGACCAAGCTCGCCGCCGTCGCCAGATTTACGGGCACGGCGCCGGGGCTGGAACACACCACGTTGCCCGAATAGGCGCCGACGGGCACGCCGGCGGCCAGCCGCAGGTAAAGCGTGGTGGGCTGCACCGCGCCCGCCGCACCCACCGACTGGCTGACCGCATAACCGCCGGCTCCGCCCGCCGACTGGGACACCTCGTAGCCGGATGGCGGCGCGACCAGGATCGGACCAGCCAGATTTTCCCCCGATACGGTGAAAGAGGCGGGCACCGGGGAGGCCGCGCCGTAGGTCGTGTTCACGGCGGCCGGAGTCCCGTTCGTGAAAATCGCCGGCGGCACGGCGGGCGCGTCGGTCAAGCGAAGGTCGTCGATGTTCAGCCGGCGGTTCGACGAGGTGTTTGTGGTGGCCGTGCGAATACGCACGCGGCCCGCCGCGGGCTGGTTGATCACGGCCGAGAAGGTCGCCGCCGCGGCCCCGGCGGTGAAGCGGCCCGCCTCCCGCCAGCTCGATCCGGCGTCCACGCTGTAGTCCACGATCCACTCCACCTGGGTGTCGGTGCCGTAACGCCGATGCTGAAACTCGATCGTTCCGATGCCGGCGGCCTTGTCGGCCCTCATGGTCATGGATGAGGTGGCATAGCCGCGGAGCCGGGCCGACCGGGCGCCATTCCGGAAATCGTTGGTGTCGCCGAAGGCCACCAGCGCCTCGGTCATGTTCCAGGACAGGCCGTTCAGGGAGACGTTCTCGGAGGCGTAGCCGCTCTTGGAGCCGTCCTCGAAGTCGACCAGGTAGCCGTCGGCGCCGCCTCCGGCCGCGTTGATGGTGAGGGTCAAGGTCTCGGAGTCGCTGCCGGTGGCGTTGCCGGCCGTGAGCGTAACGTTCGCGATGCCCGGGGCCACCGGGGTGCCGGCGATCCGACCGGTGGCGGAGTTCACCGCCAGGCCCGCCGGGAGGCCGGTGGCGGCGAAGACGGTCGGCGCGTTGCTCGCCACGATCTGGTAGACGAAGCCCTCGCCGACCGTGCCGCTCGCGGTGAGCGAACCGGAGATCACCGGGGCGGCGGGTTGACCCGCGGAGGAGTTGCGCGGCAGCGGGGCGGCGGCGATGAAGTCGTCCGCGTTGTTGGCGGTGTCGACCGCGCCGCCTCCCGCGCGAAAGATCGCCGTGGTGGACGACGGCGACGGCGCGGCCGAGCCTTCGAAGGCGTTGGCGGAGCCGTAGCCTACCAGGTCGAGCAAGCCGCCCTGGCCGGCCGGGGACGAGCCGGTGAAGGCCGCCGTGGTGTTGCGCAAGGCCACCTTGCCGCTGCTGCCGCTCATGTTGAACGAACCGGTGGCATCGGCCGCCGGAAGCACCGCACCGGTCGAGGCCGAGGCCAATTTCACGAGGTAATACTTTCCCGCCGCGATCGATCCGGAGAGCGCGGCGGTCTGCCAGGTGCCGCCGGACGCGGAGGCGTATTGCACCGACCAACCGCCCAGGCTGACCGTTTCCGCACCGCGGTTGTGCAGTTCGATGTAATCGGAGTTGTAGACGGCCCCCGAGTTGCCGCCCGCGCCGTAGATCTGGCTGACGAGCACCGGGTTTTGAACGATGGTGAAATTCGCCGCGCTGGTCGCGACACCGCGCGGCGTCACCACGGTCACTTTTCCGGTGGTCGCCGTGGCGGGCACGGTGGCGGCGAGGCTGGTGGGCGAAAGCACGGTGAAAAGCGCGTCCACCCCGTTGAATCTGACCGCGGAGACGGCGGCGAAATTGGCCCCCGTGAGCACCACGCCGTCGCCCGCCGTGCCCGAGGACGGCGCGAGATCGGTCAGGGACGGGGCCCCGTTTCCGCTCAGCACGGTGAGGGTCGCGATCGCGGAGGTGCTGCTCGCGCCCTCGGAATCGGTCGCGCGGGCCGCAAGTTCGTAAACCCCGGCCCCTGGCGGCGTCCAGGACAGGCGGTGGGGGGCGCTCGCGCTGGTGCCGAGGACCGTGGTGCCGTTCAGAAACGCCACCGAGCCCACCACCCCGGGTCCGCCGCCCGCCACCTGGTCGACGGCGGTGGCGGCGAGAATCACCGGGACGCTCGCCAGAATGATCGTCCCATCCGCCGGCGTATCAAGCGTGACCACCGGGGCCGGGTTCGCGGCCACGCCGGCGGCGCCGAGAAGCGCCAGGGAATAGACCTGGCCGGCGCCGGCGAGCGAGCCCGCGACGCTGACGGTCAGGGTGTAGTTGCCGGCCTGTGACGGGGTCCGCAGATGGACCTGCTCGACGTTGTCGACCTGGTTGACGCCGGTGGTTGCGGGTAGCTGCATCGCCGCGTCGGTCCACACCCCGACAAAGGGCATTACATAGGGGAGAACGACCGTCGTGCCGTTGGGCGCGGTGAGTTTCAGGTCGAGGTTGTTCACCAACCGCGGTGTGCGCACATCGATCTGGCCGGGGATGGAAGGATCGAGCGCCGCGCCGGCGGGATCGGTCCAGCAAAGGGTGGCGCGGATCGGGCTGACGCCATCCCAGGCGAAGGTGTGGGTCCGGCTCTTCTCGGTCGAGGTAAGGGTGCCCTCGATCAGCTTGGGGCTGGCGAGACTGGCCTTGTGCGCCAGGATCAGGTCCGCCGCGGCCTTCGCGTTGAGGTATCCCCAGCCGTATTCGTAGTCGGGACCCGCCCGGCCGACGTCGTCGGCCGTGTTGATCAGGAGGGCCTTCAGGGTGCTGGCGCGGAGGCGCCGGCCGGGAAACTCGCGGGTGTAGAGCTGTTGCAGCAATACCGCCGAGCCCACCGCGTTGGGCGTGGCCATGCTGGTGCCGCTGTAGGTGTCGTAGGCGGCGGTGCTTGAGGACGTGCCGGCGGGAGGGGTGAAGGCGACGGGGGAGAAAAGATCCACGCCGTTGGCCGTAAGGTCCGGCTTGATACGCCCGTCGTCGCAGGGACCGAGGCTGGAGAAGTAGGCAAGAGGGCCCGAGACCGGGTTCCGCACGCCGTTCGCGACCGCGTCGCCGGCGGCCGCGATCGTGATGACGTTTTTGGCCAGACCATTAAACGTGATCGACTGATAACCGCCCTTGCTGGTGATGAAGTCCCGCTCGTTGCCCGCCGCCCAGAAGGGTTGATAGTAGGGCAGCGCGGACGCGACCGCGTCGGTGGTGCGGGCCTCCTCCTCGTAGGCCCCCATGTAGGGCACATACTCGGCGGCGGTCTCGAAGCCGATTCCGTAGGAGTGGTTGGAGACCGTGAGCCGCGTCAAATCGGTGGCGGCGGCGGCGCCGGCGGCGGTCATTTCGGTGTAGTCGTTGTTCCAGTCGTAGGAGTCGATCGCCGTGCTTGGGGCCATGCCTTTGGCCCGCGAGTCCGTGCCGGCCGCGCCGATGGTGCCGGCGACGTGGGTGGCGTGATCGGAAAAAACGGTGGCGCCGTCCTTGAGCACCACGCGGGAGGTGCTGAACTCGCGATGGGTGTTGCGCACGCGGCCCTCATCCCAGACGCCGGCTTTCAGACCCGTGCCGTCGAGACCGTAAGGCACGCCCTGGTCCCGTAGCAGATTGGCCGCGGTGGAAACCGCGGCCGCCGCGTTGAACGTGACGCGATAAAGGGGCTGGTCGCCGCGAAAATCATAAAGCACGGACACCCGGCGGCCGGGCCCCTGGATCCGTTCCGGCACGCCGAGCCGCGCGGCTTTGGCCAGGACGGTCTCGCGTTGTTCGTCCCCGAGCTCCGACATGCGGGCGACCACCCAGGCCCTCGTTTCGGGATCGTTCAAATCGACGTCCCGCAACACGTCGGCCGGCGTGGTCGCTAGGGCCAAACGGGCGGCAAGCTCGTCACTGGAAGGTCCGGTGCCGGACACGGCGGACAAAGGCGCCCTGCCGGACGCACCGAGCGCCTCGGGCGGGCGCGCGATAGGTTCGTCGGAGGGTCCGGGGGAATCCGGCGGAGAATCGACCGGCCGCGTCGCCGAGGCGTTCGCGGCTTGCGGATGCGGCGCGGACGGCGACGCCGAACGAAGAACTGGATCAAGCGCGGGGCCGGGGAGTCCTGGCCCGTGCCCGCTATCCGCGCCAAAACGCGCCGTCAAAAACGCAGCGAGAAAAACCAGGAACGGTAAAAGAAGGCGACGTTTCACGACTTAACCAAAAATGGACCAAGGCGAGGGGAAAACCAACCGAGAAGTCGCGCGTCGACGGTGATTGGGACGTGCCCGCCGGGTTCGCGGGGCGACGGCCAAAAAACCGGCCGCGACGGACGGGCGACAACGCATCCCGGCGGCGTGCGTTCGCCAACTCGAGCGAAGGCGCCGCCCCAGGGTCCTCCGGAGCGACGGCAATCATCCACGCGCCCGAACACACATCCTTGTTGTCCTCGACGGGCCTCACTGGGCATAAGGGCGGTTTACCGTTCACCGTGCCCGCCACCCCGCTCCACTTCCAGACCGTCTCCGAACTCTCCGCCTCGCTCGCCGCCGGGACGCTCACCTCCGTCGCGCTCACCGAGGCGATCATCGACCGCACCCTTGCGGTGGAGGATCGTGTCCAGGCGTTCAATTCCCACGATCACGAAGCCGCGCTCGCCCAAGCCCGGGACTCCGACGCCCGCCGGGCCTCCGGTCGAGCCCTGGGCCCGCTCGATGGTATTCCCATCGGCCTCAAAGACGTCATCGCCGTCCGAGGCCAACCTCTCACCGCATCGTCCAGGATTCTGGCAAACTTCGTCAGCCCCTACGACTCCACCGTGGCCACCCGACTCCGCGCAGCCGGCATGGTTTTCTGGGGGCGTCTGAATCTCGACGAGTTCGCGATGGGGTCGTCGACGGAAAACTCGGCCACGCGTATCACCGCCAATCCCCACGACCTGACCCGGATCCCCGGGGGCTCGTCGGGCGGGAGCGCGGCCGCGGTCGCGGCCGGTCAGCTCCCCGCCACCCTCGGTTCGGATACCGGCGGCTCCATCCGTCAACCGGCCGCCTTGTGCGGGGTGGTCGGGCTCAAACCCACCTACGGCCGCGTATCGCGTTACGGGCTGGTCGCCTACGCCTCGTCGCTCGACCAAATCGGGCCGCTCGGCCGGACCGTCGAGGACGTGGCGCTGCTGCTGCAGGCGATCGCCGGGCCGGACGAACGCGACTCGACCTCCTTCGACACCCCCGTGCCCGACTACCGGGCCGCCCTGGCCGCGCCGCGCCAACGCCCCTGGCGAATCGGCATCCCCAAGGAATACTTCGGCGCCGGCCTGGACCCCGAGGTCGCCGCCGCCGTGCAAACCGCGATCGCCCACTACCGTTCGCTCGGGGCGGAAATCCGGGAAATCTCGCTGCCCCACACCGATTACGCGCTCGCCGCCTACTACATCATCGCCACCGCCGAGGCCTCATCGAACCTCGCGCGCTTCGACGGCGTGCGCTACGGCCACCGCAGCCCGGACGCGGAAAACCTGCTCGAGGTCTATTTCAAATCCCGCGCCGAGGGATTCGGCGCCGAGGTCAAACTGCGCATCATTCTCGGCACCTACGTTCTCAGCTCCGGCTACTACGACGCCTACTACGGACGCGCGCAAAAGGTCCGCACCCTGATCCGCGAAGACTTTGTCCGCGCCTTCGGCGAGGTCGACGTGCTCCTGACCCCGACCGCGCCCACGCCGGCCTTCAAACGCGGGGAAAAATCCGCCGACCCGCTGGCGATGTATCTGGCGGACATCTACACCATCGGCGTGAACCTCGCCGGCCTGCCCGCGATCAGCGTGCCCTGCGGCTTCACCGCCGCGGGTCTGCCCATCGGCCTGCAACTGATCGGTCGACCCTTCGCCGAGGCCGACCTGCTCGCCGCCGCCCACGCCTACGACTCCGCCCACGACTGGACCCGCCGCACCCCGAATTGCTGATTGGAACACCGGACCGTCTCCGTTTCCCGCCTTCCAGCCTTCCCCATTCCAACGCCTTTCCTGATGCAATACGAAGCCGTCATCGGTCTTGAAGTCCACGTCCAGATCAAGACCCGCTCCAAGATGTTCACCCGTGTCGCCGCCGGCTACGGGCAGCCGGAGAACACCCTCACCGATCCCACCGTTCTCGCCCTGCCCGGCGCCTTGCCGGTGAT
Source organism: Akkermansia muciniphila (assembly GCA_945874545.1). Classification (GTDB taxonomy): domain Bacteria; phylum Verrucomicrobiota; class Verrucomicrobiia; order Opitutales; family Opitutaceae; genus IMCC26134_A. The sequence goes on from CAMCHD010000062.1 coordinate 12,122, forward strand.
GAACAAGGCCGCCGTGGACGCCATCATCAAGGCCGGGCTCATGCTCGGTTGCGCGATCGCGCCCGTCTGCAAGTGGGACCGAAAAAACTACTTCTACCCCGACTCGCCCAAGAACTACCAGATCTCCCAATACGACCAGCCCATCTGCGTCGGCGGCGCGGTCGAGATCGAGCTGCCCGGCCCGGCGCGTAACGTCATGGGCGAGCACAAATCCATCCCTCTCACCCGCATCCACCTCGAGGAGGACGTGGGCAAGCTCAACCACGGAGCCGGCGGCTCGCTGATCGACTACAACCGCGCCGGCACCCCGCTGATGGAGATTGTATCCGATCCGGCCCTACAGTCGGCCGACGAGGCCTACGCCTACCTCCAGTCGCTGCGCACCAGCATCGTCTACGCCGGGATCTCCGATTGCGACATGGAGAAGGGCCAGCTGCGCTGCGACGCGAACGTCTCGATCCGCCCCGTCGGCGAGACCAAGCTCGGCACCAAGGTCGAGTTGAAGAACCTCAACTCCATCGCCTTTGTGCGCGACGGCATCGCCCATGAGATCGCCCGCCAGCTCGCCGTGGTGAAGGCCGGGGGCGTGATCGTGCAGGAGACGCGCGACTACGACGGCCTCACCGGCACCAGCCAGTCGCTACGCTCCAAGGAGATGGCCCACGACTACCGGTATTTCCCCGACCCCGACCTGATGCCGGTGAAGGTGGACGAAAACTGGAAGGCGCGCCTCGCGTCCGAGTTGCCGGAACGCCCATTCGACAAACAACGCCGCTTCATGGCGGCCGAGGCCGACGGCGGCTACGCCCTGCCCTACACCCTCGCCAGCGTGCTCGTCCCGGACCGCGAACTTTCCGACTGGTTCGAGGCGGCGGCCAAACTCGCCAGCCCCGCGCTCGCCCAACCGGTGGGCAACTGGATCGTCAACGACCTCCAGCGCGAACTCGCCGGCGCCGGTGTCGCGCTCGCCGACGTCAAGATCACGCCCGCCGCGCTCGCCGACCTGGTGAAACTCATCGCCGCCGGCACGCTCCTGCAAAACAGCGCCAAGGAGGTCTTCGCGGAAATATTCGCCACCGGCGAAAGCCCGGCCGCCATCGTCGCCCGCAAGGGACTCGCCGCCGCGCCGACCGACACCGCCGAGCTGGAGACCTGGTGCCGCGAGGCCATCGCCGCCAACGCCAAGGCCGTCGCCGAATTCAAGTCCGGCAAGGAGAGCGCGCTCAACGGCCTCAAGGGACCCGTCATGAAGTCCGCCAAGGGCAAGGCCAACCCGAAGGCGGTGGACGAAACGCTCCGCCGTCTTCTCGCCTAACCGCGCTGTCCGTCCGGGCGGTGTTCTTGTTCCACCCGTCCATTTTCTTTCCGCTACCTACCCGCTCTGCCGCGCGGATCAGGCGTCTACTCGATGCCACTCTCGGTTCGTGCTGAAATTTCGTTATCGAATTGCATCAGGACGGCTCGCGCTCCTCGTTGTCGCGGATTTCGTCTCGTCACCTTTCCGCCGCTCACCGACTCCAAGCCACCATGACTCTGCGCACCGCGTCCCGCTCACGTTGCATTTCATCTTTTATTACTTATTGGCGCAGGCTTCTCGGTTTTCTCCTTCTCCTCCCCGTCATCGCCCAAGGCGTCACCGTCACGCAGACGTCCGCTTTCACCCCCGCCCCCGCCGCTCTTGAGGCGGGCTCGGTCGGTCTTCCCGTCCGCACTCTCGTCTTGATCCAGCTGGAGGCCGGCCAGTCCCCCTTCACCACCAGTTTTCGCGCCCGCGTGGAGTTGCGCGACGAAACCGGTGAACTCGTTCCGCTCGTCGCCGGTTCCGAATTTTCGCCCGCCCTGTCCGGCACGGTCGATCCTTCCCTCGAGCTCGACCTAAGCGCCAATCTGCGCCCAACCAAACGTCTTCAGCCGAATCGTCGTTACCAAGCCACCGCTTATCTCGAAGCGCTCGACTCCGGCATCTGGCAAACCCTCGCCGCGCCCGCGCTCACCGCCGCCGCCTTCGTCCCGCACTTTATCAACACCGCCAACGACTCCGCGCTCAACGTCGTCGCCACCGTCCAGCCGCCCGCCCCCGCCCAGCTCGACCGCACTTGGCTGCTCGCCACTTCCCCCGCCGCGCAGGGCATCCCGCTCACCCTTCCCGTCACCCTCGCGCGCTACGACGACTTCGTGTCCACCGCGCCCTCCACGGCCAATGTTTCCTATCGTGTCACCGTCGAGCTCCGCGATCAGGGCGGGCAACTTGTCCCGCTCGCGTCCGGTGCAGAGATCACCGGCACCCAATCCCTCGCCAGCCACCTCGTGCCCGGCGCCGGCCAGACCGCTCCCGCCTTTTCCAACTTCACCGTCTCCACCACGCTCGTGCCGGCGGGCCAGCTCGACTCGGTCAACGGCGCTTACACCGTCCGCGCCCGCATCGAGCACATCGACCTGCCGCCCTCCGGCCCGTGGGTCGATTCCCGTCAACGTCTCGCCTCCGGCCACCGCTTCCTGCATTTTTCCGGCGCGCTCACCCTCGGCAACGGCTCCGCCGCCACGTTCGACGCCTTGGCCAACCAGCCTGCCCGCGGCTCCGTCATAAACAACGGCGTCAGCACTTCCCTCCAACTCCCCGCGTCCGCCGCCCTGCTTCCCGGCACTCCCGCCGTGCGTTTCGGCGGCGGCCCCGCCTGGGGCGTCCGCCTGCTCGCCGACGGCACCGCCGTGGTTTCGCCCGGCGGAGCCGCCCAACCCGCCGCTCTCGCCAGCGGCTCGGCTCTTTCGCTCACCCGCCAGGGTTTCTCCTACACCTTTGGTTCCCTCACCGTTGACGCCCAAAGCGTGCGCGCCGACGGCGTCACCGTCGCCTTGCCCCAGGGCCTCGGCTATCTCCCCACGGGCGGCCTGCTCGCCGAATCCACCCTTTTTATCCCCGGCGATATCGCCTTGTCCGCCGATTACACGCCTCCCGCGCTCGGCAGCCTTTTGCCCGCCGGCGCGCGCCTGGTGGACGAGTCCCTGCCCCTCACCTATCCCGTCGCCGCCCTCACGGTGGAACCCGCCTCGGGCGCGCTGCTCGCCGAGCGCGCCGCCGCTCCACCCGAGTGGATTCACTCCCCCGCCTTCGCCTATCTCGCCGCCCAGGCCGCCAACTACCAGACGCCCGAACTCGCCACCCGTCATGGCAACGACGCCTACCTCCGCGCCCTCGACGGCGGCGATCCCACCCTCATTTTCACCGTCGCGCCCGACCTCAGCGCCCGCTCCTCCCACGGCCTCACCCTCGCCGCCGGCAGTTTCACCGCGCATTTCCCCAACGCCGTGCCCGTCGCCTGGTCGTCCGCCTTCAACATCAGCCTCACCGACAGCCGCTTCACTCCCGGTTCCTCCTTGCTCGCCTCGGCGAACCTTGCCCTGACCTACCGCGCCGACTGCGCCCCCGGCACCGATCCGGCTTCCGCCTGCGCCCTCGGCGCCGCCGCCCTTCGCCAGGTCGGCATCCAAGCCGCCGGCGAGTCGTTCACCCTCACCCCTCAGGCCGGCCTCCACCTCACCGGCCCCACCCTCTCCGCCGCCCCCGGCCTCGCCTGGGGTCTGCGCGCCACCGCCACCACCCCGGTCGCCACCCACGAGGTGGACCCTCTCGCCGCCGCCGCCTTCCACCTTCCGGGCGCATCTCTCCTCGCCGAGGACAACCCCCTCCTCGCCCTCAACGCCTACACCAGCCGCGCCGGTGCCCTCGCCCCCGCCGCCCTGCTTCTCTCCGGCTACGACGCCGCCACCGTCGCCTCCGTCCTGCCCGAGACGCCCGCCTACGCCCTCGGCGCCGGCGACTACGCCGGCTTCAACCTAACCGCGCCGGCCAACCACCCCGCCCGCAGCCGCCTCGCCGACAACCTCACCCCTTCCGCCTACGTCCTCGCCGGCGGCGGCGCCGCCAAATACTATGTCCGGCCTTCCGGCGTCAGCGGCCGTCATGCTCCGCTGGATACGAGCCT